>JAJFFW010000013.1 GCA_021776435.1 Parvularculaceae bacterium
CTAGTGTCCCGAATCCGAAGTTCGTTACATTATGCAGCACGCTCAAGACGAACTTCGGATTCGATAAGGACACTAGCAAGTTTATGATTCTAGTGTGGTTTTGGATTTGAAGTTCGTTGTGAGCAAGCTGCGAATTATGTAACGAACTTCAAATCCACCACGCTCGTCCTGAAAGCTGACATCCAACAAATCGTCCGCTGTCTTAATTGCAAGACGCTGCATCTTCCTCGTCGGCTTGGGCCGGGCTGCGTGGATCAAATTCGAACACGCCCGGCGTCGTGCGCGGTATTGGCACGTAGGCGCTTTTTTCCTGTGTGGGCGCCGGCGCGCGGCGGAGCATTCTGTAAAGACCAAAGCCCGCGAGCAGACAATGAACGCCCGCAGTAAATTGGAAAAGCGCCGATGGTCCTCCTATCCCCATAAAAATTGGCCCAAGGATCGGTCCCATGATCGCGCCGGCGCCATAGAGCAGAAACAATCCACCGCTGACGGCGACAAATTCACCTTCTTCAGCGTGATCATTGGCATGCGCCGCGTTAAGCCCGAAGAGCGGCATTGCGAAGAAACCAAAAAATACGGCGCCAACCAAAAGAGAAAAATGCGATGCGGCGCCAGTCGACGCAAGAAAAAAACCACTCGCTGCGCCCAGTATGCTCACGATAATGATGACAATGCGCCGGTCGACCTTGTCGGATAGAAGGCCAAGGGGCCATTGTGAAACCGCGCCACCGATAATGACGGCGCTCATGAACGTTGCGACGGCTGTCACATCATAGCCGATTTGTTGAACAAAAACTGGCCCGATGCCCCAGAAGGCGCCGTTTGCCGCACCGACGCAAATACAACCAACCGACGCCAGAGGCGAAACGCGAAATAGTTTTTTGAGGTCCAGTGTCGCCGCACTGACCTGCGCCGGCGCCGACGATGTCGTCAGCGCCACAGGGACAATCGAGATCGAAATCAGGATCGAGGTGATGGCGAAAAGCACAAAATACGCCGGATCGGCTGTAATCAATAGGAGTTGACCCACCGTGACCGCCGCTAGATCAACAATTCTATAAACTGAAAGAATGCGGCCGCGATTTTCATTGGTCGCCCTTTCATTGATCCAGCTTTCAATGATCATATGCAGTCCGGCGAAACAGAAACCGGAAACGAGGCGCATCACCATCCAGAATTCCGGATCGACAATAAGCGCGTGAGTGAGGGCAACGGCGGACGCAACCGAGGCGAGCGCCGTAAAGGTTCTTATGTGGCCCACGCGCGCGACCATCTTTGGCACATAGTGGCAACCCGCAATGAACCCCACATAATAAGACGACAACAAAAAACCGATTTGCGTGAGGCTGAACCCGTCAATATTGGCTCTGACCGAGAGCAATGTTGCCTGCAACCCGTTGCCAGCCAGCAATATCGCGGCGGCGAACAGCAAGGAGGCAATAGTGATCAATGCCTGGCGCATGATTGTTTTGTTTTCTCGGCTTGATCGGTCGAAGGTCTTTGGACGGCGTTTGCCGTCAGGGGTAGGCGTTGCACATTTCGTGGTCGTCTGAAATAGGCTAGGCGACATGAGATGATCGGCTGTTGCATGCCTTCGTGCTTATTTACCGGACGTCAACCTTTCCCGCGCGCCGCCCCATGTGTGGGGCGGCGGCGCTGCGAGATGGTCGAATGGGAAGGCACAGGCGTAGTCGGGTGTTCCAAGCGGCAGCCACGCAGGTCAATTTGACGGGCGCTTTACGTCGGCCCGCAAAAAGCACGCTTTTGACCAGCGGCGAGAGCAAGAGGGCAACATGTCAAACCCCGCCACCACACTAACAGGCCGGATTCAATTTCGCGCTTGACCCGTGTCGAAACGCTTGTAATTGGCATATGCTGGGTGAGTGAAAATGGCCGGCGCGTCCTAAACCAAGGAATTTCATGCTAAACTCTGCAGCAGCCAAGCCGACGCTCATCGTCCGAAATGCGTCGCTATCTGATGTGTCGGAGATCGCGGCATTGTCGCTGCGGGTTTACGGCGAAGGGCAAGCGTCGACGAAGGACCATATCCGCGGTCAGCTCAACACTCTTGGTCTTGATGAAGAAACCAAGACGCTGTTCCTGTCAGGAAATGCACGACGGGTGTTTGCATTAGGAAAATGAGTCAGCGCGAATTTGACTCAAAGCGATGCGGGCGACGGCAACATTTGCACCGGCACGCACATAGGCATCGACAGCATAAACGCAACCTCTCCAGACGACTCACAATCAGATTGCAGGCAGATTGCAGACAGATTGCAGGTTGTCAGATTACAGGAAGACTGACGGAGCGAACCCCGGACCCGTTTTCAAAGCCACGCATACTTACCGACTCACGCACGCATGCAACGACAGCGGCCGTCTCCTCATCGCAGCAATTGCCTTTGGGCACCAACGATGAGGATACCGACTGTGTTCCGTCCCTAACGCCGGAATGACCCGTATCAGGTTCGAAGAGTGCTTCTCAGTCCCTTACCCTGGCTCCTTGGCGTGCATTGCTCTCTTTAAAGAGAGGTGCGCGTCGCACGAGCTGTCGTCCAATGGCGATAGGAGGGACGCCCCTCGGAACGCTGGTATTCTGCAGCGAATCCGAGCCTAGAGCAAGGAAAAACGCAATTATTCATGGTCTTCCCAACAGGTCGATCGCAATAGATCCGGTCGAGATTGGTATGCCGCTTGGGTTGTACGCGGGTTCAGAACAGCGAGAGAAAACTGTGCTACAGATTTCGCATTCAATGGCGAACGCCCTCTATACCAGCGCAAACGCTTTCGAGAAGAGCTGTTGCAGCCGTACACACGCCGCGACAAAACAGAACATTTGAAGTGTTTCGTCAGCCTACAGATTCTTATTTTCTGATTAAACCAATTTACGACTCAGATGAGACGGTGATCGCCTGTGCAATTGCTGCGCGCATGGCGCTTTTCGAAAAACTCATCGTCAACATATCGATGACTTCTCCGGTCTCGCGATCAATCAGCAATGTAAAACCTGTACCACCTTCATAGCGGTCATAGGCGTCACCAAACCCGTACTCGATCGCGACTTTCCGATACTCCTTCGGCCGGCCGAGCGTATAGTCAAATTCAATAAACTCGATGGGCTTTGACTCGAAATCGGGGATGACCTTGGCGAGCTTCGGTTTCAAAATCTTACAAGCCGAACACCAGGACGAAGAAAAAGTCGCCGCCACCACTTCTGGTTCGCGGCCCGAAACACCCGAATTTGCCGTCACCGGGGCCGATCCGCTCATGAAGAACAAGATGCCGCCAATGATCACAATGGCTGTAAAAAACAGGTCTTTTAAGCGCTTCATCGTCCACCTCTATTACTAGCCCCTACATTAAACTGGAAAAATGAAAATCAAAGGTAAGCACCATCACGCTTGCGCGAGGCAGAGCGCCCGCCAACGGCTGAATTCCTTAGTCAGTCCCGAAATGGGTCACGCATCAAGATGACGTCTTCGCGCTCCGGGCTGGTCGAGACCAGCGCCACCGGCGTCTCTATCAGCTCTTCAATGCGGCGAACATACTTTACCGCTTCGGCGGGCAGGTCGGCCCAGGAGCGCGCGCCTGCGGTCGAGCCAGACCAGCCGGACATCGTTTCATAGACCGGAACAACGGCCGCCTGCGCATCGGCGCCGGCCGGAAGATAATCAAAACGATTCCCGCCGATTTCATAACCAACACAGACTTTTAGCGTTTCAAATCCATCCAGCACGTCGAGCTTGGTGAGCGCGATGCCGTCGGTCCCGGATATCCTCAATGACTGGCGCACCAGCGCGGCGTCAAACCAGCCGCATCGGCGCTGGCGGCCGGTGACCGTGCCAAACTCATGGCCGCGTTCGCCAAGCATACGCCCGACCTCATCATCAAGTTCAGTTGGAAACGGCCCGGCGCCAACCCGCGTGGTATAGGCTTTCACGATGGCGAGGACATAGCCGATCGCGTGCGGGCCAAGCCCGGTTCCCGCCGCAGCGTGTCCAGCGACCGTGTTCGACGACGTCACATAGGGATAGGTGCCATGATCGACGTCGAGCAAAACCCCTTGGGCGCCCTCAAACAAAATCCGTTTGCCCGCCCGGCGGGCGTCATCGAGCAGAAGCCAAACGGGTTTGGCGTAAGGTGTAATGCGCGGAGCAATCTCCAGGATATTCTCGAGCAAAGCCTGACCGTCAATCTCCGCCTCACCGAAGCCACGCCGCAACGCATTATGATGGATCAGTAGGTTTTCGATTTTTGGCGGTAGACTTTCCGGATGGGCCAGGTCAATCACCCGCAGAGCCCGCCGACCAGCGCGATCTTCATAAGCCGGTCCAATGCCGCGTTTGGTGGTGCCAATTTTGACGCCCGTTGCGGCGCCCTCACGCATAGCATCAAGTTGCTGGTGCACCGGCAGGATCAATGTCGCGTTTTCGGCGACCGCCAGGGACTCCGGTGTGATTTTCACGCCTTGTTGCTCAATCCGATCAATCTCGGCGATCAGCGCAAAGGGATCGACCACAACGCCAGAGCCAATAACCCCGAGCTTGCCGGGACGCACCACCCCCGAAGGTAACAAGGACAGTTTGAAAACTTCGCCGTCAATAACCAGCGTGTGGCCAGCGTTATGTCCGCCCTGAAAGCGCGCCACCACGTCAGCCCGCGCTGACAGCCAGTCAACGATCTTGCCCTTCCCTTCGTCGCCCCACTGGGCGCCGATGACAGCCACATCGGTCATGAAATATCTCCGCAGTTGATAGGAATCCGGCGCACATTAGGCCTTTGGCGGGTGAGGTCAAACGTTTCACGTCCGGGCGCAAGAACCGATGTCTGGACCTGAGCCGAAAGGTGGTTATCCTCGCCTAGAGACCTGCGACCGCCATCGGCGGACCAGGGGATAGGACGCCATGGGAGGACGAAATGAAGATTTCGAGGTCAATATTTAGCGCAGCAGCTATTTTTGCGTTACTGGCCGGAGCGCAGAGCAGCGCCCAACAAACCGAAACGCCGCCGCCACCCCCTCCGTGCTCGGATGAAATTTTTCACCACTTCGATTTCTGGGTCGGTGAATGGGAGGTCTTCGGCCTTCAAGGCAAAAAAGCCGGTGAGAATACGATCACAGTCGAGGAATATGGCTGCCTTTTGGTTGAACATTGGACAGCAGCCAGCGGCGGTACGGGTCAGAGCTATAATTTTGTCGATCACGCCTCGGGCAAATGGCGTCAGATATGGGTAGCCAAGGGGGCAACGACCGATTACTCAGGCGGGTTGAACGACGCTGGCGAAATGGTTCTCGAAGGAACGATCGGCTACCCGAACGGAATCTCGGCGCCGTTCCGCGGAACCTGGACGCTCCAGGGCGACGGTTCGGTGCGTCAATATTTCCAGCAATATGATAGCGCAAAAGAAAAATGGACTGACTGGTTCACGGGGATCTACAAAAAGAAAAAAGCTGCCGAATAATCCAACACAGAAACTGGAATGGGGAAATCATGAATTTTTTCAATTTGGCGCTTTTAGGCGCAGGCGCATTGACACTACTGCAGGCATGCTCACCGGAGTCCGGTGAAATTCCAACCGACGCCAGAACCGATTCCGCCGTAGAACCCTCTACTGAGGTGCTCGTTCCCTTCGAGGAATTTACGCTCGATAACGGCCTCAATGTCGTTTTTCACGTCGATCGTTCAGATCCAGTCGTCGCTGTCGCCCTCACCGCCCATGTGGGTTCAGCGCGAGAGAAGCCAGGGCGCACAGGTTTTGCGCACCTGTTTGAACATCTCCTGTTTCTCGAATCCGAAAATCTTGGCAAGGGCGGCCTTGACGCCATGAGCGCACGGATTGGCGGCTCCGGCGCGAATGGATCAACCAGCCGTGATCGTACAAATTATTTTCAGACTGTGCCCAAAGATGCGCTCGAAAAAATGATCTGGGCGGAGGCTGACAAAGTCGGCTATTTCATCAATACAGTAACCAACCCGGTCCTTGCCAAAGAAAAACAGGTTGTCAAAAATGAAAAACGCCAGAGCGTCGACAACCAACCCTATGGACACACTTTTTATGTTATTGGAAAAGCGCTGTACCCAGAAGATCACCCTTACAACTGGCAGGTGATCGGATCTCTGGCGGATCTGGATGCAGCGACCGTTGACGACGTAAAAGAATTTTACCAGGCATGGTACACGCCCAACAATGTTACGCTCGTTGTTGCTGGCGATTTCGACCCGGCGCAAGCGCGCCAGTGGGTGCATAAATATTTCGACGAGATCCCGCGCGGGCCGGAAATCACCCGGCAACCCAAACAACCGGTTATACTCAACCAGTCGCAACGGCTGTTTCACGAGGATAACTTTGCGAAACTGCCGGAACTGACATTCGACTGGCCGACGGCGCCGCAATACCATCCCGACGGCTATGCGCTTGATGTTCTCGGCGACCTTTTAAGCGTCGGAAAAACCGCACCGTTAAACGAAGTTTTGATCGACGAGAAGAAGCTCACCGCCAACGTCGATATTTTCGGATATAATTCAGAACTTGCGGGTGAGCTCTTCTTGAGCGTGCGCGGCTTTGAAGGGGTCGATCTTGACGAGATCAAAGCTGCGCTTGATGAGGGATTCGCGCGTTTTGAGGCTGAGGGGATCGCCCAGAAAGACCTCAACCGCGTGAAGACAACGCAAGAAGTGGCGTTTTACGGCGGCATTCAAAGCGTCCTCGGAAAAGCCTTCAGCCTGGCGCAATATGAAATTTTTGCGGGCGACCCCGGTTTCATCAATCAGGATATCGAGAACATCAAAGCCGTCACAGCCGAAGATGTGATGCGCGTCTACGAAGAATACATCAAAGGCAAGCCATTTATCGCTACCAGTTTTGTTCCGAAAGGCGCGGTCGAGCTGGCGCTTGAAAATTCAGTGCGCGCGGACGTCGTTGAAGAACCCATTGTGCAGGGTGCGGAGGACGCGTTCGATGCATCGATTATCGCTCAGTATGAACCCACAAAATCGAGTTTTGATCGATCAACCGAGCCTCCAAACGGCGAAAAGCCTGTTGTTTCACCGCCATCGATCTGGGAAGGATCCCTTACCAATGGGCTGCATCTCTACGGTGTAGAAGATCGCGAATTGCCACTCGTTCAATTCGAACTTTCCTTTGAAGGGGGGCATTATCTGGACGATCCGGAAAAACCTGGCGCGGCGAACCTTCTTGCGGAAATTCTGGACAAAGGCACCACCACACGCACCGCAGCAGAACTTGAAGAAGCAATCGCGGCTCTTGGCACAACGATTTCCGTTGGGGCCGACGATGAACGGTTTGTCATTTCAGGGCGCACACTGTCACGCAATTTCGAAGCGACAATAGATCTACTTATCGAAATGCTTCTCACGCCAAGATGGGACGAAGAGGAATTCGCCCTCGCCAAAGCGCGCGTGATTAATGAAATCCAAAGCAGCAGCGCATCACCTCCGACGATCGCTGAGCGCGCCTATCGGCTCGTCAGCTTTGGAGAGGATCACATTCTCGCAACCGCGATCGAGGGCGACGAACCCTCTGTCGGCGCCCTGGAATTGAATGATATCAAGACCTATTATGAAAAAAACCTGACGCCTTCTGCCGCCAATTTCAGGGTTGTTGGCGCAATCTCGAAAGATCAGGTTCTCACTGCACTCGACGGCATTGGTGCCGGTTGGGAACCGCGTGAGGTTGTTTATCAAGACAACCACCCCCCACTCTCGCCTGAAACGAGCGCTGTTTACTTCTACGATGTTCCCGGCGCGAAACAGTCCGTCTTCCGCTTTGGACATCCGGCGCTCAAACGCACGGACGATGATTTTTACGCCGCCACTGTTTTAAACTACCGCCTCGGCGGCGGTGGTTTTGCCTCCCGTTTGACCCAGGAACTACGCGAGAGCAAGGGTTATACTTATGGAATCCGATCTGGCTTTAGCGGATCAGCCCGTTACGGCGATTTTCAAATCGGCAGCAATATCCGGACCAATGTCACCTTCGAAGCCGCCACGCTCGTCAAATCGATCATGGAAGACTATGGCGCGACATTCTCAGGTGAAGACCTTGAAGTCACGAAAGGGTTTCTCTTAAAGAGCAAAGCGCGCGCCTTTGAAACATTGGGCGCGAAACTTGGCGTCCTCGAAACTATCGCTGATTACGGCCTGCCCCATGACTACATTGCGCATCAAGACGAAGTCATAGAGACGATGACGGTCGACCGGATCAAGGAACTCTCCGACCAGCTTATCCGCCCTCAGGCCATGAATTATGTGATCGTCGGTGACGCTGAAACTCAGGCAGAACGCCTGGAAGCGCTGGGGTTTGGCGCGCCTATCATGCTCAACGACAAAATGGATGGAACCCGGGAATAAGCCACGCCGCGGTTTAACACTGAGAGATAGCGCCGTCAGAATGGCGATAGAGAGAGGCCGAAAGCACGCCGATGGATCAGCTTGTAGGCTTCTTCTTCGCCATGGTCGGCGAACGCCCGACTGAGATCGCCGCCGTTGTCCTTGGGCTGATCAATATCAGCTTGCTGGTTCGTCGCAGCATTTGGAATTACCCGTTCGGCATTGTGATGGTCAGCCTTTATGCGTGGATTTTTTACGGCGCCAAGCTCTACAGCGACGTATTGCTCCAGTTTTTCTTTTTCGTCGTGCAGTTTTACGGCTGGTATTACTGGCTGAAGGGCCGCGGTGGCGACGGGCTTGTGATCGTCGAACGCCTGACCGGCGGTCAGGCGCTCGGTTATGCCGGCGCCGCTGTCGCGGGCGTCGCGATGCTCGGAACATTTATGGCGCGTTTCACCGACGCGGCGTTCCCCTATTGGGACGCCTCGATCGCGGTCCTCAGCGTCATTGCGCAGATCCTGCTGGCGCGCCGGCGCCTTGAAAACTGGATTTTGTGGATCCTTGTCGATGTGCTGGCGATCGGGCTCTATTGGGTCAAGGACCTGCACCCGACCGCGGCGCTTTACGCGGTCTTCCTGACGCTTTCCGGCGTCGGATTATTCTCCTGGCGGCGCGCCTGGAAGCACGGCGAGGCGGTAGCGTAAAGCATCAGGCGATATAACGTCCTTCTCCCCTTCGGGGAGAAGGTGGGCCGAAGGCCCGGATGAGGGGGAAGACGCGCCAGTGAATTCCTCTAATTCACCTCCCCCTCACCCGGAAATCGCTACGCGATTTCCGACCTCTCCCCGATGGGGAGAGGTGACTATCCGTACGCGCCGCATGGGTCAGGGATCAATACAAGTTGGTATAACGCGAACCTGCCCACCCCGCGCACCCTAAAACTTCAGCGCCTTGGCCTGGGTGACATGCGGCAGGGAGCGAACCTTTTCGCGCGCCGTCTCGCGCGCCGAACGCCCGTCACGATCTATTGGAAATTATTTTTTACACTGATCGCGAAATCTCGATTCGGATCTCGCACTATAGTAAAGCGCGTTAATTCGGAATCAAAACGCAACGCTCCATCCTCCGTTCATTCCCGCGAAAGCGGGAATCCAGAAGCGGGTGTTCGGCTGGATCCCTGCTTCCGCAGGGATGGGCGGGAGTAGGAGTTTTCACCCTGTTTACGTCCGATTAATTGCACGATGCATTAGAGCATCGAGCAGTCAATACTTGAAAATCGGTTTGGTGTCGTTCGCTGACATCGCTTAAGTTTCCGTGATTTTCTACGAAACCTGCGCATCCAGATCCGCAAGGCGTTCGGTACAGATCGTCTCAACGCAGACCTGCAGCGCCGCGGCGCGGTCGCCAAGCCAGGCGAGTTCTTGTTCGGTGATTTTGTAATGTTCGGAATAGCGCGCTTCCACATAGGCGCGTTTTAACATTTCGAAACAGCGGCGGTCGAATTTTGTTTCGCGCGGCCACAAGTCGATCAGGCGTTGGTCGAGCTGTTCGGCGAGGGAGCGCAGGAATTTCACATTATGTGTTGACGGACTGTAATTGGTCAGCACTAGGAGTAGGCAAGTGTAGAGGCGTTCAACCGCTTGATGTAAGGTAAAAGCCGCGTCATTGCGCCAATTTCCATTTTCTGTTGCCTTGGACATCTCAAACTGGAATGCCTCCAGCCGCCGTCTCGCACTCGGCATCCACTTTTCGTTATACTTTTGTGCGACCTCTAGCGCTTCTTCCGGCGTCAACGGCCCCGGTTTGACGAAAGGTTTCTCGCCTTTCAGCTCGTAAAGGACGATGCCGTCCTTTACGATGTCGGAGAAAAAATACTGCCCATGGGCGAGCTTGTCATTCACCTCGCCCAGCGTATGGACGATGAAATTGACCGGTGTTTTGATGGCGGGTTCCGTCATCAGCCGGTCTTCGGCCTTGTACCAATAGTCGGCGAAATCGATAAGACGCTCGTGATTGACGACGATCAAGAGATCATAATCGCTGAGATAGCCTTTGGCGGTGTGAGGCTCGTCAACCCAGCCGCCCCGGGCGTATGACCCGAACAGCACGATCTTGAGGATCCGCCCCTCTTTCTTCCACTTCGAGGAAGCCATGCTCACCGCATCGGCGAATTCCGCGTGCAATATCTCCAACACGCGGGCGAGTTCGCGTTGCTTGGCGAGCGGCAGATGATCGAGGTCGGTGCGCATATCCATCAACCTAGCCTGACGCGAAGCGCGGCGCCAGTTGTGCGCGGAAGTCGATTGGAGCATCCTTTGGCGCGGCAGAAGACTTGTGAAGTCATAGCGGTTTGCGCCGCGAATCAAGACCGCGTTTTTGACAGCCCTCACTGATCGCCTGATGCTCTAGTATAAATTAAAACTTCAGCGCCTTGGCCTGAGTGACATGCGGCAGGGCGCGAACCTTTTCGAGCACCGCCTCGCTCACCGGCTCGTCGACGGCCACGAGCGCCATGGCGTCACCGCCCGGTCCCGACCGGCCGAGATTAAATGTTGCGATGTTCAACCCTGCTTCACCAAGTGTCGCGCCAAGATTACCGATAAAGCCGGGTTTATCTTCATTGGTGACATAGAGCATATGCGGCGCGAAACTCGCCTCCATCTCTACGTCCTTGATTTCAACAACCTTCGGCGTCGGACCGAACATGGCGCCGGAAATCGACCTTTGCTGGCGCTCCGTCACAATCCGTAACCGGATTACACTTTCATAGCTGTTGGCATCGTCGCGATAGGTTTCGGCGATGGCGACGCCGCGATCCTTGGCGACCAGCGGCGCGTTGACGACATTGACTTCCTCGAGCATCGGCTTCAGCACACCCGCCACCGCCGCCGCCGTCAACGGCTTGGTGTTGAGCTTTGCAACGCCGCCCGCATAAACCACCTCGATCGCCTTGATGCTGGTTTCGGTGAGCTGACCGGCGAACTGGCCAAGATTTTCAGCCAGCGTAATGAATGGGCGCAAACGCGGCGCTTCTTCGGCGGAGATTGACGGCATGTTCAGCGCGTTGGTAACGGCGCCGCGCATCAGATAATCCGCCATCTGCTCGGCAATCTGGATGGCGACATTTTCTTGCGCCTCGCGTGTTGAGGCGCCGAGATGCGGGGTCGCAATAACAAGCGGGTGCCCGAACATGGGGTGCGCCGTCGCAGGCTCCTCCTTAAAGACATCAACACCCGCGCCAGCCACGTGACCTTCATCAAGAGCGGTCAAAAGAGCGGCCTCATCCACCAATCCACCCCTTGCGCAATTGACAATGAACACACCCTTTTTCGTCTTTGCGATATTCTCCCTATTCAGAACATTTCGTGTTTGATCGGTAAGCGGCGTGTGCAGTGAAATGAAGTCTGCGCGCCGCAAAAGCGTATCAAGATCAACCTTTACGACGCCGATCTCCACCGCACGCTTTTCGGTTAAAAACGGGTCATAAGCAATGACATGCATTTTTAATCCGATTGCCCGGTCCGCGACAATCGAACCGATATTTCCACAACCGATAACACCAAGCGTTTTGCTGTATAATTCGAGCCCCATGAATTTGGATTTCTCCCATTTGCCTTCATGGGTCGATTGATTGGCCTGCGGAATTTGCCGCGCCAGCGAAAACATCATCGCGATAGTGTGCTCGGCCGTCGTGATCGCATTGCCGTAAGGGGTGTTCATCACGACGATACCAGCCGCCGTCGCAACCGGGATGTCGATATTATCGACGCCAATGCCGGCGCGGCCGATCACTTTCAGGTTTTTTCCGGCATTGATGAGGTCTGCGCTCGCCCGGGTCGCCGAGCGCACCGCAAGGCCGTCGAATTCGCCGATCATAGCGCGCAGTTTGTCGGGGGTCTTGCCAAGACCTGGATCATATTCAACGTCAACGCCGCGCTGCTCGAACAGCCGTATGGATGATTCGCTGAGGGCGTCGGAAATCAGAACTTTGGGCATGGATCACTCCGGCGTTGAGAGGCGGCGGGAAATATGGGGGGTTAAGAAAGCTCGGCTTTGGCCTGCGCAAAGGCCCAGTCGAGCCAGGGACACAGCGCGTCGATATCATCGCGCTCGATCGTCGCCCCGCACCAGATGCGCAGGCCCGGCGGCGCGTCACGATAACCGCCGACATCGAAGGCGGCTTCTTCGGCCTCAAGAAGTTGTTCCATGCGTTTGACAAACTTACGCTGCGCACTGTCATCCAGAGCGGCGATATCACCGTCAACAATCTTAATACAAACCGACGTATTCGACCGCAAAGCCTCATCGTGACACAGGAAGTCGGCCCAGCCACTCGCGTCAATCCAGGATGATAGCGCCGCGAGATTGTCATCGGCGCGTTTTACCAGGGCGTCGAGACCCCCGATGCTCACACCCCATTTCAGCGCGTCGATATAATCCTCGACGCATAACATGGACGGCGTATTGATCGTGGCGCCTTCAAAAAGGCTCTCGTTTAAAACACCGCCCTTGGTCAGACGGAAAATTTTTGGCAAGGGCCGCGGCGGCGTGAAGGTCTCCAACCGCTCGACCGCGCGCGGGCCGAGAACAAGCACGCCGTGGGCCGCTTCGCCGCCCAGCACTTTCTGCCAGGAGAAGGTGACGACATCGAGCTTGCCCCAATCGAGCTTTTGCGCGAACGCCGCCGACGTCGCATCGCAGATCACAATCCCTTCGCGATCAGCGGAAATCCACTCCGCATCCAGAACCCGCGCGCCGGAGGTCGTGCCGTTCCAGGTGAAGACGACATCATGGGCGGGGCTGACCTCGGCGAGATCGGGAATTTCGCCATAGGGCGCCCGTATGATGCGGGCGTCGAGGGCAAGCTGCTCGACCGCATCCGTCACCCAGCCTTCGCCGAAGCTTTCAAAAGCGATCATGTCGACCGGGCGTTCGCCGAGCATCGACCACATCGCCATTTCAACCGCGCCGGTATCGGATGCCGGCACGATTCCGATGCGATAGTCATCGGGGATTTCGAGAAGCGCACGCGTTCGGTCTATCGCCTCCTTGAGGCGCGCCTTACCGATTTTCGATCGATGTGAGCGTCCGAGAACCGCTGTCGAAAAATTGCCAGGTGACCATCCGGGACGCTTTGCGCAGGGCCCGGATGAAAAAAAAGGGCGCGCTGGCCGCGTCGCCGGCTTTGATAGCATCATTTTTACTCCCATCCTTCCAGATG
>JAJFFW010000121.1 GCA_021776435.1 Parvularculaceae bacterium
GCGTTGAGTGAAAGCCCGGCAGAGATAGGGCTTGCGACGCGGCCCACCGGCGAGGGTCAGTTCGGCGCCTGGCGCCTTGACCAACAGCTTTTGAGATACATAGCCGTGCACCGTTCCCTTCGACGCGATCAACATCCAGGGGCGGTCAATCACGCGCCCGACCCCGTCAACACCCGTCCCCGACGGCAGCACTTCGACGATCGCGGCGTCCGTTCCCGGCCCCAACCGAATGTTTGAATTGCGCGTCAAAACATACGGCCCGAGTTCCGTTTCAACAACGTGACGAATGTCGAGCCCGGCCGGCCCGGCCAGAAGCATTTTGGGATTGGAGCGTAGGTTGGCGATTCTATACTCTCCGGGAGTGACGACGCCCCGCGCTTCACTCCCCCTCCACGGGTTTTGTACGCCGGTCTGCCCCGTCTCAATCGCCGATAAAAATGTCGTCGACAGGGCTTCGATATCGCGGCGCTGTAGATCGGCGCCCAAGGTTGACCCGGCCGCAAAATTTGCGCGCTCGGCGCCAAAACCCCGCCCCGTCGGCAAGGTTTCACACCCCGCCAAAACAAGCACGGCCGCCACCACCGCAAACTTTTTCAATCCCACGACACATCCTCCATCAAACCGCAACACCATTTTCGCACACTCTTCCCCGCTTGTGGAGTGACAAGAGCGTCAGGGAGGCTGGCGGTTCAGCCCGCTCATCCCTAGCGTGACATCGTATAGATGAAAAATATGGCGGTGATGAGGGGCGCGCAAGAAACGTCGCCGGAGCGTCGAGCGAAAACTGTGCAACACTTTTCGCGTCAACCGGCGCGATCCCGAAAACCCCAACAAAACGCCTGGCAGGCATAATCGAAATTGGAGTCTTAAGTTGGGGTCTTAAGATTGCATTGGTCCTTCGACTAAAAGCAACGGATTGGGGCTTTCATTGGAGAAATCTGACATATTATTCAATCTGTGCTAGCCATACCCGATTGAGAATAGGGGGAGGCCTTGGGCGGACTTTTTCAAGAACTTCGGCGCCGCAACATCTTCCGCGTGGCGGGGGTGTACGCCGTGGCTGGTTGGATATTGGCGCAGGTGTCGGCGACACTTGAAAACGCGCTCAATATGCCGCCTTGGTTTGACACCATGGTGGTCAGCTTGCTGCTCATCGGATTTCCGATCGCGATGATCCTCGCCTGGGCGTTTGAGATGACACCGACGGGTGTAAAACGAACAGAGGGCGTATCCGAGGGCGAAAGCATTGCGCCGAAGACAGGCCGCAAGCTCGATTACGTTATTATCGCCGGTCTCACGCTGGTGGCGGCGTTGGTGGTCTGGCAGGGCTTACGCAATCCATCTTTCGAGGCTCGCCCTGACGGGCTCACACCTCAAGATGAGGTTGGAAAGATTGCCGATAACATTGTTCCTCATCCTGAGGCGCGAGCGCAGCGAGCCTCGAAGGACGCAAACCCAAACCCCACCGTACCCGCGCTGGATAAGTCAAAATCCATTGCCGTATTGCCATTTGCGGACTTCTCCTCTGCCCAAGACCAGGAATGGTTTGCTGATGGCCTGACCGAGGAAATATTAAACGCCCTTGCGCGCACGCCGGACCTATTGGTGACCTCGCGCACCTCATCATTCAAATTCAAGAACACCGAGGAAGAAATCCCGGCGATCGCCAGGAAACTCGGTGTTGCCCATGTGTTGGAAGGCTCGGTTCGCCGGGGTGGAGATCGCCTGCGGGTTACGGCGCAGCTTATTCGCGCCGCCGACGGCTTTCATCTGTGGTCGGAGAATTATGACAGCACATCGAATGATGTGATCGCCATTCAGGAAGATATGGCGGTCAATATCGCCACGGCGCTAAAAACCGTTATGGACCCGGTTGCCCTAGCCAAAATGACCAGGGCGGGCACACGCTCTGTCCCCGCCTATGAAGCCTATTTGCAAGGCTTGGCATTGGCGGGGGGCGATCTCACGTTCAAAGACAGCTATGACGCCTTTGAACAGGCCCGCACCCTTGATCCCGGTTTTGCTGATGCCCATTTTCGAGCCAGCAATTACTGGGCAAGCAATCTTTCGCCCAGTGGTACAGATGCCCAAAACATTGATGAGGTCGATAAAAACACCCGTGAATATATGGCGCGCATTGATGCGGCCATTCGTGCCTCAGACGGTCAGGCGCAACAATTGCGCTATCGTGCAGACAAGGTGCGCCTGCAATTTCGTCTCGCTGAAGCGGTGCAATATCTTGAACGATATTTGCAGACGGCACCGCTGGATTTTGAGGCCTGGAGTGACCTGTCCGATACTAATGCCTGGCTAGCCAGATATGATGCGGCCCGGATTGCCAATAGTGAGGCCGAAAAACTGGCGGGTGATAATACGTTCCGTGCGCTTAGCGTTATTTTCAATTATATTTGGGCCAGGGATTTTCAGGCGGCGGCCAAGGCTTCGAGGCGGGCCTTGTCGCTTGATCCCGATAATCTGAATTTGCTGTATCAGGCGCATCGGGCCTTGTTGTGGGCCGGGGAAACTGATGAGGCCCGGGCGCTAACCGCAAGACTTTACGAGGGCCAAATGCGCGCATCAGGAAAACTACTGGTCAGAGTGCGCCAGGCCTGCGCTGATGGTGATCGTGCGAATGCAGAGACATTTGCGGAAGAAATTTACCAGCTCGGCGATGATGAGGCCGGCCCAAAATGGCTTGCCCATCAATTGCTGGGGGATAAAGAGGGCGCGGTTAAGGAACTGGCCCGGTTCGACCGGGTTAGTCCGCCAATTTTACTCGGCGCCTGGCTATATTATCCGTATTTCGATCCCGAACCATATCCGAATTTTCGGGACATTCTGGCCCGTGAGAACATTGTTCGTCCACCGGTGGAAGCAATCCCGTTCGCTTGCCCGGCGGAGGAGAATGGCAATGAATAAACTTTTCACAGAGCTCCGTAGACGGAACGTATTCCGCGTAGCCGGGGTTTACGCCGTCATCGGCTGGCTGCTGATTCAGGTAATCGTCGCCGTGAAAGCGCCGCTCGGTCTGCCTGCGTGGACCGACACGTTCTTCATCGTGCTCGTGCTCGCAGGGCTTCCTCTCGCCCTCCTCCTCGCCTGGGCGTTCGAGATGACGCCGGAGGGGATGAAGCGTACAGAGGGCGTCCCCGAGGGCGAGAGCGTCGCGCCAAAGACGGGGCGCAAACTTGATTACGCGATCCTCGCAGGAATCGGGCTGATTGCAGTGATGTTCGTCGCCGACCGGATGATGCCCGAACCCTTCGTGACGCCGCCTTCGGCGGCTCCTCAGGGTGAGGGAGCAAAGGAGGCGCCGTTGGCCGCCTCGATCGCGGTTCTTCCCTTCACGGACCTCTCGCCCGCCGGCGATCAGGAATATTTCTCCGACGGCATGGCCGAAGAAATCTTGAACGTTCTGGTTCGTGTCGACAGCCTCAAAGTCGCTTCGCGCACATCCTCATTCGGCTTCAAGGGACAAGAGGCGCTTGGCATTCCGTTGATTGCGGAGAAATTGAATGTGCGTCACGTGCTGGAGGGCTCGGTACGCAAATCCGGCGAGACCATCCGCATCACCGCACAGTTGATCGACGCGCAAACCGATCAGCATTTGTGGTCTGAGACCTATGACCGCACGCTGACGACGGAGAATATCTTCGCCATTCAGGATGAAATCGCAAACGCTATTGTGGGCAAGCTGGGACTTGTCATCGAAGGCGGCAAAGATGGGGCGCCAGCGATCTCAGTAGAGGCTGACACCAAAAATCTAGACGCCTATGAGCTTTACCTGAAGGGACGTGCTCTGTTTATCGCCCGCGGCAAAGAAAACCTCGCAGCGGCTGCAAGCACCCTCGAAAACGCAATCGCAATCGATCCCGATTTCGCCCGCGCCTTGGAAGTCCTATCAGCAGTGTACGTAATCTCATCGGATTGGGGCCTCTATGATCGCGACTACACCAAAATGGCGCTGGACGCGGCGGATGCAGCGCTGCGGCTGAACCCGGATCTTTCTATACCATACGCCACACGCGCTTTGGCAAACACGAACCTTCTTGCCGTCGATGCGAGCCGGACTTGGGAGGGGTCTTTCAAGAACATTTCCGAAGCAATCGCCAGAGATCCGCAGAATGCGACAGTTTATTTTTGGCGTGGGATTCTCTATTCCAATCTTGGTTACTTTGATTTGGCGATCGACGACATGCAGAAGTGTTTTGATCTCGACCCGGCCTATGAGAATTGTCGACGATGGATGGCGCAAGCCTATTTGTATAAGGGTCGTACGGACGAGGCGTTGCGCCTGTTCGAACTGGGGTTAGAGCATGCCTTTTTCAACCGGGACCTGCTTTTTGCGGCTGCCTATGCCGCAAGTGGAAATCGTGGGGCCGCTCTCGCCTTGCTGGCGCAGTCCTACGCGGGTCAGCCGCTGTTGATCCAGCCGCTTTATAGGGCGCTCACCGACCCATCATTCAGCAATGAAGACCGGCAAGAAGCCTTGGCGCTGTTGCGGTCCGTTTCAGCCTCCAGTTCCGATTTTGAGGCGGGTTTATTCCTTGGAGACGATGATTGGGCTTCCCGCGCGTTTGAGAATAACGGCACCCATTGGTATCGCGGCGATCTGAGGTTTTTGAAGCCAGGGTGGCGCAAATCGCAAATGCGCTACTGGCGCCTGCCGGAATATTGGCGCAAGCACGGCTTCCCGCCGCAATGCAAAGCCATTGTCTCAAAAGATGGCGGCAAAGACGATTTCGAGTGTGACTGATGAATATCGCTAATTGTCTTCTGTTGAGTGTATAACAGTCAATCATTCCGCCGAAACATACGGCCTCTTCATGCTGAAGACTTTCGCGCCGTTTAACGCGAAAACCTCCTTCTACTGAAGACTTTCGCGCGGCGCACTTAGCCGGCGCCATCGTCGAGGAAGGACCGCCCGTCGCGGTCTTCGATTTCAACGATCCAGATATCCGGGTCGAAGGCGCATTCCTTTGTCAGCCGTGCATCGATTTCTGTTTCATCGCGCGTCTCGTTGAGCGGTTCATGCCAGATTGGCGCGCCATCAAGATCACGACTCTGCATAAAAAGCCGCGCCTTGGCGCCGCCCAGATAAATCTTCAAGGCAATAGCGCCGGCATCCGGGTCGCCGCGACGGGCGACCGTGGCGAAGGCGCCCTCGGTCACGCAACGGCGAATATGGGCTTGCACCCAGATTTCCGTTTTTAAACGCGGAGGGGTTTCATGCATCGGCGTGACGTCTCCGACCGGTTACCGGTGCAAAATACAAAAGAGAACCGAAAGGGCCTATGCGGCGCTGGCGTCCTCACGGCGACGGCGCGTAGCGACCTCACGGCGAAAAGCGTCGATGCGTTCAAGTTGGGTGAGAATATCCCCCCCGCTTGTCAGTTTCGAATTGTTCGAATCGTCTGACCGCAGAATATTTATTTTTTTGTCAGTTGGCTTTTCATCCACACGCTGACCGTCTGTCTCGATTGCCCCTCGCAAAGGCAAGCGCAGGCGCGCAGTGAGCCCTTCACCGGGCGCGCTTTGAAGCACGAGGGCGCCGCCGTGAAGTTCGGCGAGAGCAAAGGCCAGCGAAAGACCGAGACCGGTACCCTTGGCGCCGCGTACGCCATCGCCCTGCACCGTCGTGAACCGGCCGCCAAGCTGCGCCAGTTCTTCCGCGCTCATCCCGACACCCGTATCTTTCACCGTAAGCAGCACAGCCTCGGCTTCAGTGCGAACCGAGATCGTTATCTCGCCGTCGCTGGTGAATTTCACCGCGTTCGACAAAAGGTTGAGTAAAATTTGGCGCACCACGCGTGGATCCAGAAGACTGTCAGGTAGGTTTCTGTCAATATCGAGAACCAATTTCAGGCCCGCTTTTTCGGAACTTAAACGAACCATCTCGGCGCATTCCACCGCCAGCATTCCGGCATTGGCGATTTCCGGTTGTACGATAAACCGGTCCGCTTCGATCTTGGCGAAGTCGAGAATTGATGTGATTAACTCCATCAAATGCTTGCCGGATGCATGAATGAGTTCGGCGTATTCATCGTATTTCTCATGCCCGAGAGGACCGAAGGTCTCCTCGCGCATCGTATCGGTAAAGCCGAGGATGGCGTTCAGCGGGGTTTTCATTTCATGGCTGAGATCGGCCAAAAGATCTGCGCGCGCCGCCGCTTCGCTCTGCGCCACTTCCGCCGATTGGCGCAGCACCCGTTCTCGGGCGTGAATACCGCTGCGATCGCGGATCAGAGCGCACAACCGACCTGAGGGTTCCACACGGAATGTGGCGTCGGCCCAGAGCGCTGGCTTGTTAGGATGATGGATCCGGAATGCCGTCGCCGTCGGCGCATCACGCTCGCCAACGTTTTTCAGGGCGGCGTTTAAGTCATCATGGTCACTGCGCCAGACGAAATCCGACAGCAACCGCCCCTGGATCTCGTCCGGGGTCCGCCACAACAAAGTCTTTGCGGAACTCGAAGCTGAAAGGATGCGCCCCTCAGCATCTAAAGTCAGGATCATCTCGCCCGGTCCGGCAGGCCAGGTCGGCTCCGCTGACGGACGCGCGATCCACTTCGATAAACTGGTGAGCAGGTTTTTCAACATGTTCTGGCCGTTAACGTAACTCTTACTATGATTAACACATCCTAACCATGGCTCAGCCAATGTTAACAAATGTTGAACGCCTGTATTTAAGCGCTTTTTCGGGGGGTTAGGGGCGAATCAATGATCGAATTTATTTCGAATGCCGCTAATATGCCCAAGCCTGTCTTAAACGGGGGCCGATAATAATAGCGAATCCTTCGTGGATTTTTGAAGTCAGGACCGGAGAAAATTATATGTTGCGTAAGAATTCACCGGGTCACCGCCATAGATACGGCCGTCGCGCCGGTGTTGCGGCAATCCTCATAAGCGTCGGCCTTGCCGGCAGTGTCGCAGCAAATGGCGCCGCCGGGAGTTCAGACAATACCCTGACGCCGCCGCGCCTGACTCCGCTCGAACGACGCGCCGCCGATTATATCAGCTTCAGAGAAGATATCACCGCCATCGAATCGGCTCCCTTTGAGAGCGCCGATGCGACTCGGAACGCCCATAATCGCCTTGCCGCGCATGATTCCTTTGCTCTTTCGGGGGGTTGGGTGGCTTACGCAGCACTCGTCGCGGCCGACACCCCGGCATTCGCCAAATCACTTCAAGACGAAGTTGGTTCGAAAAAGCGGAAAAAACGCGGCGCCCTCACCGGCAAAGACGCCTTCATGGCCAAGCTCGCCGCTGACCCGTCCTACCCGCGCAAGCTGAATGGCGCTGATCAGGCGATTCACGCTGTGCTCGAAATGACCGCTCAAGACGCCACGCGCTTCACGGCGCTCGGCGAAGTTTTCAAAACCCGAGCCTACGCCATGCAGAAGACGAAATGGGGCAAGCAGCGCATCGCCATTGCCTCACAACGATTGAGTGAAGCAACCCAATTCGCCAATAGCCGACCCGCCATTACGACTTCCTCGCTGACAAGCGCATCCCGTCTTGGCGTCACGGCGCCCGTATTGGCGAGCGCCAATGCAAACTGGTCGCCGAACTGGGGGGAGCCGTCCGATGGCGGACGCATGAGCGAACCCAATGCACAAGTGATCATTGATCGCGTGCTAAACTTGGCGGCGCGTTATGCCGTCACCGGCGTGAACGATAAACTGATTGAAGTATACGCAAAAAATGATCGTAGCGAGCGCTGCCTTTCCATGGCCTCGCTCACCCTCAGTCAATGCATCGCAGCCACACGCACCCCTTATGAAGAAGCGTTCTGCCTCGGCGAGCACGGGTTAAATGATATCGGGACATGTGTTGGTTGGGTGGCAGGCGCCGGCGCTGACTAGATGTTTCTAGGTTCAATCCAGGTTACAAACTCATTACCCTGTCATCCCGGATAGCGTGCACTTCGCCCGCAGCCCTGGATCCCGGATAGTCGCTGTGCGATTTCCGGGATGACGGCTAAGAAAACCGGCGAACGGAGAAACACTCTCATCGGCCCATTCTACGACAGGCCAAAAGGTGTCGGATAAGTTTCCCCTGCGAGGCGAGTCAGGACGACCGGCGCCGATCAACTGTTTGCAGGTCTCCATGTAACTCGCTGACGCGGGAGCTGCGAACATTGATGCTGCAATCGCGCCAACCGACACGGCCATGACTTTCCGTAACATGTTTGTCTCCCATTATAATTGTCCAAATTACCTAAGAACCCAGCGCCGATTCGATTCAACTAGGGCGGATGTGCTAATGTGCAGCTAAGGACAGGATTGATGACGCTTTAATGCTTGCGCGTGGATGCCTGTCACTAGTACATTTGTACAGGTTGGCGCGGCGATCGCACCCGCCGAAAGTGACCAGTCTGAGGGTCCGCAACAGCGCAGGCGGGACGGGGGAGCACAGATGCTGCATCGTCTTTATTGGGGAATGGCAGTCTTTTTTGCGCTCATTTTTGTGAGCGCCGCCTTACGGGCGCAAACCACATCAGACATGGCGGCCCCTGGTCGGGTCCTCATCGTCTATGACTCGTCAAATTCGATGTGGGGCGAGCTATCGGACAAATCCAGAAAATACGAGGCGGGACGAAATGCGCTATCGACGTTTCTAAATACCGAGTTCGGCGCGCGCCAGATCGGGTTTCGTGCCTATGGCCATCGCCGCAAAACCGATTGCCGCGACTCCGAGCTGGTGACGCCGTTCTCCGACGCAGCCACTGCGAAAGCCTCTATCGAGAAAGCGGTCACATCGATTCTCCCTACGGGGAAAACACCGATCACCTATAGTTTGCGTGAGGGAAGGAAGGACTTTGACAGTCGCGCCGGCGACATCCTCCTGATTAGTGACGGCATAGAGACCTGCGATATTGATCCGTGCACGTTAATGCAGGAATGGCAAAACTCAAATGTGAATATCCGCGTGCTCGTCGTCGGTGTCGGCCTAACCGAAATCGAACGAAGCGCCATGGCGTGCATCGCCGATGTTTCCGGTGGGAAGTATTTTGATGCTGATTCTGCTGATGGCTTTACAGAAGCCCTTAACGCAGCCAGCGAAGCGATTGACGAACCGGCCGGCGAGCCAAACCCCGTCGATCAAGGTCGAGGATACGCGCTACGCATTGCCGCTGCCGACGATCAGGGCCGGTCATTTATCGTCATTGGGCAGCTTTTAAAAGCAAGCGTAGGGCGGGTTGAGCGTTTCGCGAAACCCGCCATTCAGAGATCACCGCACGCTCCGATGGCGGGTATCGGCTTGCGACCTCCACCCGCCCTACGAGTCATCGACCCGGGCTATACGCTTGTTGATTGGAGAGGACTGCGTGGTGGGCGGTGACGGGTTCGAACCGAAGCCTTTGGGTGAAATTATCGTCAATTATTCGCCTTCTGATAATTGGCCGGCAGAGCCCGACAGGGCCTCTGTCTATGCACTTGATGGTCAGGAGATTCTGAGCGGCTACATGACGCCGGGCAATGCGAAGAAATTCCTGCCCGGGCGGTATGGTGTTAAGGGTGGAGCTTCGGGCAGCGACGCGGTTGAGCAGGAGATCGTGGTCGTCCCCCACGAAACAATTACCGTCATGCTGAAACACAAATTGGACGAATAGAATGTTTGAAAGGGAGAATGTCATGAAATTTGTAAAAATCTTTGCGCCGGTCATCCTCGCCGGAGCCTGCTCAGGGCCAACCATCGCTAATGATGGTACGCCAGTATTACACCCCGTTGAAGCAGTCTGCATAGAATATGAATTAACCGGTCAAATGATGAACGGAACCACCACACGGTGCCATCGCGACTACGCCTATGAACAATATGAGATCCAGAATATGTCGATTGGTTTTGGTGGTTTCTCTCAATCGCAAAACCAGCACAACATTACAATTGGCGATACGATTTACGCGATTGATCTTTCCACAAATACCGGAACAAAAACAATAAACCCAATGTATGCCGGGCTTGTTTCAGCATTAGACAATCAGAGCCCGGACGAAATGGGGGCCGCCTTCATCAATGCCATGGGTTTTAACCAGACGGGCGCAACAAAGACCATCGCCCAAAATAATTGCAATGTTTACAACGCCCCGCAAATGGGAACGGTTTGCCTTACTGATAATGGCCTGATGTTGGAGCAAAGCATTATGGGGAATACGACGACGGCGGTCAGCGTAACGATAGGCGATGGCGGCGCCGATGCCAACTACACGCTTTACCAAAATGTGCCGATTACTGACGGGCCGGATCTTTCCAACGGTCTGCAAGGCCTGATCAATCCGGGCGGGCAGTAAAAATATTCTAGGGATTGGATTTTGAAGCGGCTGAAGCGTTCGTTTAGCAACGTTAAATCCGCTACATGGAGCAACCAGCATGAACAAAGCAATTGCAGCAACATTGGGCGGGTTGGCGTTCTCGGCGCTGATATTGTCAGCGGCGCCCGCCGCCGCCGGCGTCGCGTTTCAAGTAGAAACGACCGATCACGAGCAGAGCCCGCCCAAAACCGACTGGGTTGAGGCGGCAGTGGAAGGGCGCCATCTGAAGATCGGTATCGCCTCTTCCGACGGCGAGGACAGCGGCGACGTGATGATCTTCCGACCGGATCGCGGCGCCAAAGGCACGCTCTACGTGAAACAAACCGACGGGTCAGTCTTTGCCGTTGACGGGGAAAGCGGCGGGCCGTCATTTGGCGACAAAACCCCGCCCGGCATGAGCGAAGCCCAATGGCGGATGATTGCCGACGCCATGAAACAGGCCGGCGTTTCCGGTCAAATGCCGAATAGCCTTCCGGGAGGGCAACGCCAGCGCGTCGCGGTCGCACGGGCAATCGTTCATAATCCGCAACTCGTTCTCGCTGATGAACCCTCTGCCAAGGGGTTTGACGTATTTGATGAAGACAAATTACGCAGCCATGTGATCTGGGCTGCGCCAACGAATAAAATCACCGGCGGCGACCAGCTTGCGGTCGCGTTTCAGGCGCTCGGCGATTTCCTCAACCTGCCGACCGTTCCCGCGGAAATGAGCGACGAGCTTTTCTTCTTTTACTTATCCGCTTTTGACGGATTGCTCCCGATCGGCGGCGAGACGTATTCGCCCGCTGGCGACCTGATTGAATCATGGCGGCTCAGAAATCCACAAGTGCAAAAAGTGAACTTGTCGGAATTCGATGTTGAGGAGACGAAATAACCGCAGCATAACCGCGGCGCGGCAATCACCGTTTCATTGTTGATCCATAAGAATTTCTGGCATTCGCGGACACCGGATACATTGGACGCGACCTTTCGCCGGTATGTCCGGCATCAGCGCCTCTGGGACAAAATGAGGGATTTGCGTAAGAGAGGGTATTTGGCTCATCGTCACCATTGAGGAGTGAACGATGAGACGAAAACGGAACGCCATCAGGGCTGTCCCTTGTTGTCGCCGCTTACCGTAGCCTTTTTTGCGGAAATCTTTCCCGCAAAATTGAATGCAACGTATTACGACGCCCAATCGTGTTTCAGGCGCGGCGCGGTATAGATAAACAAACCCGCGGCGATAATATAAAAGATGATGCCGCAGAGGATCGCGTAACGCAGCGACTCGTTGTGAAACACCGCCGTCAGACCGTCCGATATTGCACCGATCGCAAGATTGCCAAGGCCAATGCCGATCAGATTGTTAATGAACAAAAAGATCGCCGATGCAGTGGCGCGCATATTGGGTTGCACAAGATGCTGAAAAGCGGCGAGCACAGGCCCGAGCCAAACGAGACTTAATGCTTGCAGCACCAAAAACGCCGGGAACGCCACCCACAAAGACGGGGCCAGCACGCCGATAATAAAAAACGGTATGGTCGCGAGGAAGGCCGCCGCCGGCACCAGCGCATAAGCGGCTTTATTATTCGGCCCATAGCGGTCCGCCATGGCGCCGCCCAGCCAGATACCGGCAACGCCGCCAATCAATAAGACCGCGCCGTAAAAATAGGACGCGTAAAGCAAGTCGCTGGCGTTTGCAGGTACAAGAAAATCCGGCATCCAGGCGAAAAACCCGGGCAGCGCATCGCCAAAGCTCCGTACAAAGAAAGATGGTAGCCAGAAGATCAAACCGTACCCCATCATAGACGAGCTGGCAGCGCCAAAAGACAGCCCCCAAAAGCTCGGCTTATGAATGAGCGTTTGCACGACCTCAGAAAGTTTTGCGGGATTGGTTTGGGCGTTGGCGCCGTCGAGGCCGCCGCGCTTTGGCTCGCGCATGGTCAGGCAAAAAATCGGCGCGATAACAAGCCCCGCAAGCCCGACAATAAAAAACGCAGAGCGCCAGCCAAGATAGCTCGTCAAAACACCTCCGAGCAAAATGCCAAACGCCGAGCCGATCGGAATGCCAAAAGAATAAAGGCTGAGGGCGCGGGCGCGCTGGTTCGGCGGGAAATAATCCGATATCAGCGAATAGGCTGGCGCAACGCCGCCCGCCTCGCCAACACCAACACCGAGGCGCGCCAAAAAAAGCTGTAGAAAATTTTGCGCCAGTCCGCTTGCCGCCGTCATCGCGCTCCAGATGGCAAGTGCAATGGTCATGATCCATGTGCGGCTCTTGCGATCAGCGAGCATCGCGATAGGAATGCCGAGAAAGGTATAAAAGAGCGCAAAAGCAAGCCCGCCCATCAGGCTGAGCTGTGTATCGGTGAGCGCCAGTTCCGACTTGATCGGCACTGCGAGAATGCCGACGATCTGCCGGTCAATGAAATTAAAAGTGTAAACGACCACCAGTATGAACAGGACGTAGGCACGGTATAAAGGAGATGCCGATGACGATGTTGAAGGCAACGTTGCGCTCATCTATTGCGCACCCGTGCCTGGTTCTGCGTGTAGTCTTTCCAAAAAGGCGATGGCGTCGGCAACCGTTTGCGCTGGCGCTTCTTCCTGCGCGGCATGACCAACACCTGGATAGGTAATCATCTGCGCACCGGGAATGCTCGCCGCGATCTGACGGCCCTGCTCAATGGGTATAATGATATCGCCCTCGCCCCAGAGGATTAATGTAGGAGCGGTGATGCGCGATAGCGCATCTGTCGGATCAGGCAATGTAAACTCTTCTAGCGACTTGAGCATCGCGGCGCCATTGCCTGTGCGGCGCATCATATCGTGCATCGTCGCAAGGCGCTCTTCGTTGATTTTGGCGTCGTCGGCATAAATATATCCCATGCTCGTACGGACTCCAGCTTCCGGCGCAGTCAACAGATAGGCCTTCATCGCCGCGGGAATTTCTGCTGGTTCGTCGCCAGCGCCGTTGAGCGGAAAGGCGCCGGGCGATATCAGGATCAACCCATCAACTCGCTCAGGTGAGTCCGATGCAAACCGCCACGCCGCCAACCCACCAAGGGAGTTGCCAACAATCGACGCGCGCTCAATGGCGAGCGCATCCATAACATCGCCGATAAAGGCGGCGCGCTCTTGCGGCGCATAGCGCTCGCGCGGATCGGGACCGGTCAGGCCATGGCCGAGCAAATCATAACGAATGACGCGGTAGTCATTTCTCAGCGCCGCAGCCCACGCATCCCAGGTCTCCAGACTATGGGTAAAGCCATGAATAAGAATAAGCGGCGGTGCGGTTACGTCGCCCTCTTCCCTTACCCTTACACGCGCGCCGGCAATATCAATAAAGCGATCCGCTGATGTCAGATATGTCGCCTCGACGCCCGTAGCGCTTTCGCCTTGCATCGCCTTCCAGGTGAGCCCACCGATGATAGCGACCCCCGCAAGGACAATAATAAGCAGTGCGACGAGCGTCTTTTTGAACATGTGTTCATCCTGTGCGTTAGATAACGGCTGGGCGGCGACGCATTATGCCCGTCGCCGCCTGGGAGGATCCCCCTTACTGCAATTTCGGGCGGATTAGAACTGCACTTGAACTGTTCCGGTGACCGTGCGCGGCGGTCCGAAGAACGCCGCCTCGACGCCCTCCGCGCCGAGCGTCGAGCGCAAAGGCTGAACGAAACTGCCGTCCTGGTTCTGCGCGAGGAAGTTATAGCCGGCGACGCGATATTCGCGGTCGAGCAGATTCTTGCCGTGCATCGCCATTTGCAGCCGCCCGTCGTCGGACGTCCAAACAAGGCTTGCATCGAAGAGGCCGTATCCGCCTTGATCGAGAAACGCGTTGGGCACCTCAAACTGATGCGTGCGCGATTTGTAGGACACGGTCGTAATCAACGACGTCTCGCCGCCATGGCCGAACACATCCATCGGATGGCTGTAGGTCGTCGTCAGCGCGCCGGAGAATTCAGGCGTGTTCTGAACGACGCGATCATCAGAAACGTCAACCGTGCCGACCAGGAACTCGGTATAATCCGCGTCGATCCAGCCGCCGCCCCAGCTCATCGAGAAACTGTCGCCAGCGCCGAGAATATCTTCTGCGAGAAGGGCCGCGCCTTCCCATTCAATGCCGAAGAATTCAGCGCCGCCGGCATTGGTGGTGACGCCGATAAAGGTCGGCGCGCCGGTGATCGGGTCCGTGCCGCCCTGCGAGCCGGGGATTTGTACATTCGAGTAATCGCTATAGAAAAATGCGAAATTCGATGTCACCCGGCCTTCCATAAGGGTCGATTTCCACCCCAATTCGATCGTATCGACTTCCTCAGGTTCAAAGAGCATGAACTGAAAGATGTCGTCGGCGTCGACATCGCCATCGCCGTCGAAGTCGACACTCACCGCGCTTGTCTGACCGCGCGGATCGAAGCTGCCGCCCTTGAAGCCCTGGGAATAGGAGACATAGAAATTATGCTCATTATTCGGGCTCCAGGAAAGCGATACGCGCGGGTTGAAGTCCGTGAATGTCTTCGATCCGTCAAAGTCCGACGTCGTCGCAATCAAGGTTGGCGAGCCGCCAAAGGGCTCCGTGTTGCCGCCGATAAAGGTCCTGCGCAGCACGTGCGCCGTCCGCTTGTCGCTGGTATAGCGGCCGCCAACCGCAAGCTCGACACCCGGCAATCCGATGATTTCTTCGAGATCGAACGTCACATCGCCGAACACCGACCACGAACTGGTGTCGATATCGCCTGACGTATTGGCGTTGAGCCCCGGCAAGCCAATGAACGTTCCAACCACGTCCAGCACGACGTCGAACGTGTCTTTTGCGCTGGCGTCTATGAAATAGAATCCAGCCACCCCGGCGACCGCGTCGCCTTCATACAATATCTGAAATTCTTCCGTGAACTGCTCGTTCTCATAGATCACCGGAACGTCGACGTCCGCAGATGGCAGGCTGTCGAAGTCGATCTGCTGGATGTTGTCGTCTTCGCGATAGGCGGCGATGTTCTTGATCGTCCACTCATCGTTAAGTTTGAGTTCGACGAGAAGCGCGCCGCCATAGGCTTGGGCTTCGTTCTTGCCGGAAATGCCGGCCCGCGTGTCAAACACGTCGTCAAGCACCGGCGCGCCCGTCAAAAGGCTCGGGATTAAACGATGGCCAGATTTCGGATTGGAATCATCGTCAAGATAATCGCCGCTCAACCGCACAAACAGATTGCCGGTGTCAAGTTCGGCGCTCGCCCGGAAAGCGAGAACATCCTTGTCGTAATGTTCCTGCCCCGTCGTCAGATTCTCGCCATAGCCCTCGCGCGCCAGATAGGCGACCGTGCCGCCGACCGAGAAAATATCGGTAAGCGGCAGCGCGGCGGTGGCGACAACCTCGCGTTGTCCATACGTGCCGCCCGAGGCGCGCAATTTTAGCGATGGTTCGTGGCCGAGACGCCTCGTCACATATTTGATCGCGCCGCCCACTGTGTTGCGGCCGTAGAGCGTACCCTGAGGCCCCCGCAACACCTCGATCCGCTCCACGTCATAGATGTCGAGCACGGAGCTCTGCGGCCGGTTGAGATAAACGTCGTCGACATAGATGCCAACGCCGGCTTCAAACCCGGCGACAGGGTCCTGCTGGCCGACGCCGCGAATGAAGGCGGTAAGCGTCGAATTGGTGCCGCGCGAGACTTTCAACGTCGTGTTCGGCACCGACTGGGTGAGATAGGTGATGTCCTGCGCGCCGACTTTTTCAAGCTGCTCGCCGCTCACCGCCGTGACCGCGATCGGCACGTCCTGAAGCGATTCATCGCGCCGGCGGGCCGATACGATGATCTCGTCTCTACTGGCCTCACTGGCCTCGGATGTGCCGGCTTCTTGCGCCAGCACAGAACCGGCGCCGGCACAAAGCGACAGGGTTGAGCAAAAGGCCAAAAGCCCTGCTTTGCCTGTCGATCTAAAAAATCTGGTGTTGATGGTACCCGCCATTTGCAGCCTCCCAGTGCGCGAAATTGTTGTTTATGGCGTCACGTTAGGCGATCTGAATAGGCAGCATAATGACGGCTTGGCTCAATAATAGTGTACTTTTTCGCTCATACCGCCGAAGAGTCGATCGAAATTGTGCTCTTTTGGGAGCAGCCCTAGTGTGGTGGATTTGAAATTCGTTGTGAGCAAGCTGCGAATTATGTAACGAACTTCAAATCCACCACACTAGGGCGTTTCCGAGGAAAAGTGGTTCGCGGTTTTCCGATTAAGGAAACGCGCAAAAAAGACTCTAGCGCTATTCCTGATTCAGTTGGAACCGGAATGGCGCTAGGGCTTTTTCGCGTTACGGATGAAGGCTTTAGGTGTCACACCGTTCCAGCCTTTAAAGGCGCGGTTAAAGGCGCGAAACTCTGAAAAGCCAAGCAGCTCGGAAACCTCAGCCACCGATTTTTCACACAAGAGCAGGCGCCGCGCACTCTCATTGAGCACCGCCTGGCGCAGCTCGCGAAACCCCGTCCCCTCGTCGCTTAACCGCCGACGCAAGGTCGCCACGCTGATCCCCATTTGCGCCGCCACATCAGATTGCTCGACGACGCCGCGCGCCAAAGCATCGCGCACTAGGACGGATATAAATTGCATATTTTTATATTTAGCGTGTCGGCCAGCAACAACTTCGACAATTTTTTGATAAACCGCGTTAGACGTCAGCGCCTCTGCCGGCGGCATGGTAATTGGCGTGAGCGCAATGTCGCGATTGAAGGAGACATTATATGTCTCGGCGCTAAATTTGATTGGCGCATCCCAATAACCAAGATGATCACAATCACCACCAGGCGACAAACGCCGCAGGTGCAAACTGGTGATCGCGTCTTTTGCAGTTGGAGATATGATCATCAGTATACAATGCAAAAATATCAAAATGCACTCGATGGAGAAGAAAATATATTCCATCGATAGGTTGTCCGCATAGGGAAATTGCCGGTCGTCAATATTGTAATCAATTGAGGAGCGGCGTTTGATAATGGCGTTAAATTGCCCCCCATGCAGGAGATTGTAGGATTTAGCGACGATTTGCATCACTTCAAACAGATTTTTGCATTCACTTACATGTTGAAGCACAAAGTCCGTGCTGCCAGGTAATAATTGGCGGGACGATAGATGTAGCGTTTCGTCGCCAAACAAAATCGATAGGCGGTTTTGAATGCGATAATAATCGGCAAGAGAAATGGTTACCGCAGTGGAATGAGAGTTCAAGGCATCAGGAAGGCCGAGAGAATTAAACAACTCATCTATGTCTATACCCGCCGCGGCCGCCTGTTCGAGCAGCGGCGTGACACGCTCAAATGAAACTGAGATAGGCTGTTTTGAATTATTGTTCATTTACATTACGTGGCACGGTCCCCCATTTGGTTGCAAGGGTCGAACTAGGCTAACCAAAATGACATGATTGCACATTATTCGTTTTACAGGGTCCCTTTAGCTGAAGCGTGTTGAAATAATAAACTGAGCGAATCAATAGAGGTTCAGTCATGCAAGAGAAAACTAAAAAAACCATCAGCAGTCGCCTGAGGAACGGGCATTATTTGTGAGCATATTACTCGATGACGGCTTCCACCGCCAGCCGATCCCGTGGAAACACGCGGTTCCTTTCGCCGCCTCCTGCACGCCCGAATTTTCGCCACTGGCCCGCGCGGTGGTTGCCGAACACGGATCAACGACCGCACAAACGGCGTCGTCAGCATGAACATCAGCGATCGTGAAGGCGTGCGGGATCTCTCATCGAACAATCTAAGCGCCTTTTCACGTTGCCCTGACCAGTCCGTCTTCAACTCGAAGGATTTCGGCGAACGCAAGAAACAGATGATAAAACGTCGAAGCGGGTATGCGTTCGGCCTGCGGTCGTCCATCACCATCGAAAGCGTCAATCCAGGTTCCGCCAGGAATTTCTATTTCCGGCGACGACGTCAGATAGTGGTTGAACAAAACGCGGCAAGTTGCAGTAATCACTGGACGCGGGTCCGCCCCGTCAAGCTCGTAAAGTGCGATCGCGGCTTTAAGCCGCTCCGTATTCGGCCAGATCCGGGACCCTCGATCAATTGGAACGCCGTCGTCTCGCACAGAGTTCATCACCGCTCCGGTCGCCGCATTCAATCCGTATGTCTCAGAAAAGCGGACAAGTGCACGGATTTCGTCATCCGCATTGACGTCGAGCAACCGACTGCAATTTTTAAGAATCCATGCCCATTCCAGTTGATGCCCAGGCTCAGTCACCCGCCCGCGCTCTGCGTCAGCGATAACCCAGTTGTCATTGAAATACTCCGTCAACGCCCCAGTTTTGCGGTTAAAGAAACGATTTTGGAAAAGCTGAACGATCTCCCGAGCGACCTCTTCAAAACGCGTATCGCCAGTCGCCTCAAACGCAGCGAGACAGGCTTCAAGCAAATGCATATGGGGGTTTTGCAGACGCCACCCCTTCGGCGGCAATTCGTGCCAGAACCCTTCTCCGTTACCCTCGCGCAGGTGTGCTTCAATCCAATCGAGAACCCGGTGCGCCCATACGCGGTATTCAGCCTCGGATGTTGCACGATACGCCCAGGCAAATGCAAACAGAGCGAAGGCGTGGTCATAAAGATCAGGTGTCGGATCCAAGACTTCACCCTGCCGCGTCAGCCGTCTTGCAAAACCGCCGTCCGAACCGAGCCACGCCCTGTTAGCGAGATAGTCGCCGCCGCGTTCAATCAGGGCGTCGACACCTTCAAAGCCGAGCAATTTCGCGTGAGAGAAAACATACACCTGACGGCAGGTTACACGCGTGCGTTTATGAGGCAGTTCGGCGTCGTTCCCGGAGAAATCCAGTTCCTCGATAAAACCGCCATATTTTTTGTCCGGCCCATGGTCCGCCCAGAAGGGAAGGGCGCTATGAAACATCCAATTGCGGGTTTCCTCAAAAACATTCTTGCTCTTCACAGGTACATGCCCCACTCTTCATAGTTACGTGCTTCACTATTTACTCACCACGCCGACATCTTTACCTGACTGCGATCACAACAGCGAAATATATGCAGACTTTCCTATACTTTTGTTGAAGCGATTGGAAACGCTATCTAATAATGGTCGATGCGCAAGTTTGAAAAAAATTTGAGATTTATTAAATGAAAAAACCGCATGCAATTCATCCCGTCATTCTTTCGGGCGGCTCAGGCACTCGTATGTGGCCGATTTCGCACCGGGCGCGCCCCAAACAATTTCATCGGCTGACGTCTGGCATCAGCCTTTTTCAGGAAACGATTTTACGCGTCACATGCGAAGATCAATGTTTCGAGCCGCCGATCATCCTTGGCGCCGCTGCTCACAAGACCCTGATGTTGGAAGATATGGACGCGATCGGCGTCCGCCCGGCGCTCACCATTTTGGAGCCAGCGCCGAAAAATACAGCGCCGGCAATTGCCGCTGCTGCACTCGCCGCAGAAAGCGTTTCACCCGGCGCCGTCCTCGTCATTTTGCCTGCAGACCATGCGATCCGTGATGAAGCCGGTTTTCGTAGCGCGCTCCTGAGGGGGGCTCAGCATGCGGTCGAGGGCAGGATCGTCACTTTCGGTATCACGCCGACAGGGCCGGAAACGGGTTATGGTTACATTCGGGGCAGCGAAAAGTTGAGTGAAGACGCCAGCGTGGTTTTGTCCTTCGAAGAAAAACCAGACCTTGAAACCGCTGAGAAATATGTCGCGTCAGGAGATTATTTCTGGAATGCCGGCATATTCATGTTTCGATCAGACGTCATGATTGAAGAGATGCGGAAGTATTGTCCGGCAACCCTCAACGCCGTCGAGCGCGCCCTCGACACAGGAGAGCGCGACGATCGTTCCATATTGTTGGACGCAACCGCCTTCGCCAATTCCATCGAGGATTCGATCGATTACGCGGTCATGGAACATACGGATCTGGCGGCCGTTGTTGCGATGGATGTAGGCTGGTCCGACATCGGGTCGTGGGCGACGTTGTGGGAGATTTCAAAAAAATGCGAAAATGGCAATGCGAACAGCGGAAATAACGCGATTATTCTTGACAGCAACAATACGCTGACGGTCTCGAACGGACCGAAGATTGCGGCCATTGGCGTTTCTGATCTGTTGATCGTCGCAACGCCTAAGGGCGTTCTCGTCGCGCGTCGTGACAAGGCTCAAGACGTAAAAAAAATCGTCAATCAGCTAAAGGCGGGGGATCTGTCTGGACTTTATTGACGGATCAGAAAGTCTCCGGCTTCGATGCCGGCTGGGCGCATTGTAAGCCGTCAGTGATCATGAGGCCGATTGGCGATTGCGACATCGCAAAGCCGCGACTTAAATTGAACCAACAGATGAACCAGAGACACACCTATAGCAAAATGCAATAAGGTTGAATCGGTATTTTGCTATAGATTTTTGTTTTATCGCATGATTTTGCGAAAAACCGGTTCCTGCTTTTTCGCATCATGTTCTAGCTCAAACCAGGAGCTGCGCTATTTCATTTGATGACGGACATCTTGGTGCTTATGCTTGCGATTACGATGAGGCGCGAACAATCTTAGCCTTGAGAAGGATGCGCCCATCTTTCGACGAAGTGGATCTGTCGGACGCATTCGATGATTTCTGATCTCGGCGGAGTGCATCACGAATACGCAAGAATCGAGTTTTCGGAAGGGACAGGTCTGATGTTGAAGCGTATTCTTCTCAAGGTATGGCGTAGTGTGCCGGAATCGGTTCGCCGGCGGTTTTGGCTGATGGTCAATCCACTACGAGACCGTGCTCTACGCATTTTGATAAATTATCATCCGTGTCGAAAAATTCCGCCGCCGGACGCGCCTATCGTGATCGCTGGACTTTTTCGTTCGGCGAACGGTCTTGGCGAAGCGGCGCGAGCGACCTATTGGTCCCTTCGAGCCGCGGGCCTGGCGCCAATCGCGGTCGATGTGACCGATGCAATTACGATTGCGGACATCGAGACCGGAATTCCTCTGTCAGCCTTGCCGAAAGATCGTCGTGGCACGCTGATTTTGCATGTGAACGGACCGGAAACTGAACCGGCGTTGCGATCGCTGGGCTTTCTACGGGGCCGGAAATGGCGGGTGATTGGATACTGGGCGTGGGAGCTGCCGACATTTCCCGAGGGGTGGAACAAGGCATTCGGTCTTGTCAGTGAGCTTTGGACTTTAAGCGAGTTTACAGCATCGTCTCTACAACGCGATGCTGGCGCGCCCCGAATTCACAGCTTGCCCATTGCGATAACACTCCCAAAAAATGTCGTTGCCGATCGTGCGCGATTCGGGCTTTCAAATGAGGCATTCGTCGTTTTGACGATGGCGGATGCTCGCTCGTCCTTCGGTCGCAAGAATCCACTAGGCGCAATCGCCGCCTTTCGCACTGCGTTTGGTGATCGCGCTGAATTTCAGTTGATTGTTAAGACGCGCAATATTGAATCATCGCCTCAAGCCCTCTCCGCCCTAAACGAAGCGATAGATGGCGCGACGAATATCAGTCTCCTTGATGGAGCAATGACAAACGAGGAACGCTGGACGCTGCTGGCGTCGGTCGACACCCTCGTATCGCTGCATCGCGCGGAGGGGTTCGGGCTCAGTCCGGCAGAGGCGATGGCGCTTGGTAAACCTGTCATTGCAACAGGTTGGTCAGGCAATATGTCGTTCATGACTGCAGATTCAAGCCTACTCGTGAACCATGAACTGGTTCGCGTAAATGACCCCTTCGGGATTTATAGAGACGACGACGCCCAATGGGCGGAACCGGATGTCGATCACGCCGCAGCGCTTTTGGCGCGCCTCGCGGCTGACAAGGAATTAGCCGAACGCATAGGCGCTGTTGCCCGGCGCCGGATCGCGGATATTTGCGATCCTCAAATCATCGGCTTGAGAATGGCGGCGTTGTTACGCGGTGAGGCCCTGACCGGCGCATAGGCGATGTTGGGAGGCGGAATATTTTTTAAAAACAATGAATTGAATAAAAAATGGGCATAGTTATCCCACCCCTTTCAGACGCCCTTATCATGGTGGCGGTTGCGTAATTTTAGGAGTCCTTCACCATGAGCGAGTCTACGCCAAATCTGAACCTTCCATTGATCCTGCCTCAGCAAGCCCAAAAGCATGTGACTGTAAACGAAGCGCTTCGAACACTCGATCAAATTGTTTCATTAAGCGTTCTTTCAAGAACCACCGTTGCACAACCCGCATCACCCGCCGACGGCGACGCCTATATTCTGCCGGCCGGCAAGACCGGCGCTGTGTGGGCGACGTTCACGGATTTGAATATCGCCGCATGGCAGGACGGCGCATGGGTCCAGATCAATCCAATCGAAGGCTTCCGCGCCTGGATCGCCGACACCGACGAATTCCTTTTCCATGACGGGGCCTCCTGGACCGGGCCCGGGCGTTTCGGGGTCGGCGTCAATGCCGACGCGACCAACAAACTCTCGGTCAAATCGAACGCCGTCCTTTTCGACGCGCTTGATGTCGCGGAGGGCGGCACTGGCGATGTTCAGGTAAAACTTAACAAAGAAGCCGCCGCCGACACCGCCTCGCATCTTTTCCAAACCGGGTTTTCTGGACGCGCTGAGTTCGGTCTGACTGGCGATGATGATTTTCACCTCAAGGTCTCCGCCGACGGCGCTGCGTGGAATGACGCGATGATCGTCGATAAGGATGACGGCGTCGTTCACTCTGTGCCGCAATTGCGCATCGGTGAGGCGACACCGATCAAGACCGGTACGGCTTTCCAGGTGAACGGCTCCGGCTTCGTCGCAGGCGCGATCGGATCGCATTCCGATAACGGCAACGCCAGTTTTGTCGGCTATAAAAGCCGCGGCAGTTTCGCCGCGCCGGCGATTGTCGCTGACAATGATTTCCTTTTTTCGTTCTTCGCGCGCGGCTATGACGGAACCGATTATATCAACGCCTCTGGCATACGCATGGCTGTTGAAGGAACGCCAGGCGTTGGCTCAATGCCTTCAAGGATCACCTTCCATACCACCAATCTGACAGAGCGGATGCGGATTGACTCGGCCGGCAATGTCGGCATTGGAAAAACAGCAGTCGCGAATGCAAAGCTGGATGTTGAAGGCGTTGTCAAGGTCAAGAGCTATACTGTCGCCGGTGCGCCCGCTGCAACCAGCCTTGCTGGCGCCATGATCTACATCTCCGATGAGGTCGGCGGCGCGGTCCTGGCCTTTTCCGATGGAACCAACTGGCGGCGGGTAACAGACCGGGCGGTGATTGCATGATCGTGCAGCGCGCCAGTACAATTACGCATGGCGTGTTCTGGCCATCGTCTGCTGTCTCTGCTAAACGAATCGCCTCCACACACCATTGGTTGTATTCCTCACCAAAGTCGTAATATTTAAGGGGCTCATCTTATGACGAAAACAGCACTCATTACGGGTATTACTGGCCAGGACGGGGCCTATCTTGCGAAGCTCCTGCTTGATAAGGGGTACAAGGTGCATGGCGGCGTGCGGCGCATCGGGGTGATCGGCACTGGCCGGCTCGAAGAACTTGGTGTGAAGGACGATATCGAGATTCATGATTTCGAGTTGCTCGAGGTCACGAATATCCAGCGCGTGCTCGACAAGGCTGCGCCGAACGAGGTCTACAATCTCGCCGCCCAGAGCTTTGTCGGCGTGTCTTTTGAACAGCCGCTCTATACGGCCAACGCCGATGCGCTGGGCGTGATGCGGCTTCTGGAGTGCATCCGGTCGAGCGGGGCCAAGACCCGTTTCTATCAGGCTTCGACCTCTGAAATGTTCGGGAAAGTGCAGGCGATCCCACAGAATGAGGCGACGCCGTTTTATCCGCGAAGCCCCTATGGGGTCGCCAAACTGTTCGGCCATTGGTCGACGGTGAATTACCGTGAAAGTTTCGGCTTGCACGCCTCGTCGGGGATTTTGTTCAACCACGAAAGCCCGTTGCGCGGGTCTGAATTTGTCACCCGTAAAATCACCCTGGCCTTTGCCAAGATCGCCGTCGGCAAACAGGATGTGGTGGAGCTCGGCAATCTGGACGCCAAGCGCGATTGGGGCTTTGCGGGTGATTATGTCGAGGGCATGTGGCGCATGGTGCAGCAGGAAACGCCGGATGATTATGTGCTGGCGACCGGCGAGACATATACAATCCGTTCCTTTGTCGAGGCGGCGGCGCGCGCTTTTGATTGGACGATTGAATGGAGCGGAGAGGGTGTTGATACTCTCGGGCGTGACGCCAAGTCTGGGCGAGTGCTGGTTCGCGTTAATCCAAAATTCTATCGTCCAGCTGAGGTCGAGCTGTTAATTGGCGATCCGTCGAAGGCGGAAAAGCAGCTCGGCTGGCGGCGAACAGTCGATCTCGACGGCCTCGTCGACATGATGGTGCGGGCTGACATTAAGCGGGTCGAATGCGGCGTGCTTGCTTTCTAGGGTAAACCGGGCGCGAAAGAGATCACGTTTTGGTTTTTACATAGCGCGGTGAAGAAGCATCACCGGGCGGCGGGGCGACGCATTGGTTATCGCAACGGCTTCGGCGAAGAGAGAGAAAGCTCGAAATGGCGTATCGTATTCATATCAAGATTGCCGATCGCGGCTGGATCCTTGAAAAGCTGGCGGGCGAAATCGCAGCACAGTCAAATCGGGTAAGTTTCGGACCCGACCCCGACCCGGCTGCGGATATCCAATATTATATGAATTATTCCGCCCGCCGTCAGCGCGTCAGCCCGGTGGAGATCGCCTTCTTCACGCATTCCGAACACGACGAGACCGCCCGCCGCCGCTATTTTGAGATTGCCGGCGATGTCGATCACAGCGTGTGCATGTCAAAAAGATACGCCGACGAGCTTGCCGAGGCGGGCGTTTCGAACGTTACGACGATTACGCCTGGCGTCGATCTTGACGCGTTCAAGCCGAAGGTCCGCATCGGCGTTGTCGGGCGCACCTATCACACCGGCCGCAAGGGCGAAGCGCTGGTCGCCGAGATGATGGATATTCCGGGCATTGAATGGCGCTTTACCGGTTCCGGCTGGCCGGGTCCCTCGACCCACGTGCCGGACGGCGGGATGGCTGACTTTTATAACGGCCTCGACTATGTGCTGGCGCCTTCGCATTACGAGGGCGGGCCGATGTGCGTGCTCGAAGGACTTGCCTGCGGCGTGCCGGTGATTTCCTCCGATGTCGGCTGGGTGAAAGAATACCCCCACATCCCGTTTGAGAACGCAAACGCCGGCTCTCTTCGGGCCGTGCTTGAAGGGCTCGTCAATGAGAGGTTGAAGCTGAGGGAAAGTGTCGCCCATCGCACCTGGGACGCCTGGGCGCAGGCGCATCTGGAACTGTTTGACCGGCTCGCCCCGAAGAGGGGGGGCGGCATCAATCTCAATAAACCGAGTATAGAATCGGCGTGCAATGTTGTTTTAGTCAGCCATGGCGGTGAGGAGAGGACTCTGGGGGGGGCCAACGGTCCGTGTCCCTCGAACGGCCTCCGAACTGTCGTTGTTGGGAGTCAACGCGACCGTGCCGGAGAACGCGCATGACAATTTTGCAGTGGGCGAAATTGCGCATATTTTCAATGTTTGGCCAGTTGAAAGTTGTTTTACGGCAATCACCCGCGCGAAGGCCGTCGGTAAAAAAGTCGTTCTTTCGCCAATTTACTTAAACCTGGCAAACAGCAAGCTTTACTCGCAGACTATCCCAAAGATTTTCAGCCTACAAAGCGATGGGAGGAATCTTGATGTTTCCCTGAAGATGATCGCTCAGGAAATTGAGGAGGAAGATAACCTTCCGATTAGGGAACCATATCCCGGCTATCACGCTCGTGTTCGCGCCTGCATCGCTGCCTCTGATCATGTAATTTGTCTTAGCGATTATGAAAAACGTTGTCTCGATCACATCGGCGCGAAGATGAAGAGTTGGTCATTGGTTCGCAATGGCGTTGACGGAAACAAATTTGGCCGTGCAGATCCTAGTTTGTTCGCTAAGACTTATGGCTTGGAAAACTACATCCTCTGCGTCGGTCGCATCGAGCCGCGGAAGAATCAATTAGTCTTGGCGCATGCTGCTAAGCGATTGAAAAAGAAACTTGTTCTGATCGGCCACGAGGGTAATCCAAGTTACATGGACCTTGTGCGGCAGACAGGAGGCGCAAACACTTTGTTCATTTCGCGAATCGACCCGTCGGATCCATTGTTATCGTCTGCATTCGCTGGAGCAGAGGTTTTCTGTCTGCCGAGCTGGGCGGAGGGCGCGCCGCTTGCGGCTCTTGAGGCAGCCGCCGCAGGAACGCCTCTTGTGCTGAGCGACCGCTCTTCCGAACGTGAATATTTTGGTGACTTTGCCGAATACACAAACCCGGCCAATTGGCGAGAAGGCCACCATCGCGTTTAATTATGATGGCGTAGATCGATGTGTCGCCGTGCGCCTTAAACTTTCCGCCCTGACAAGAGGCGACGGGAAGACACGGAAGGTAATTTTCCTCTGTAACCATAATGTCCCGCATGAGATCGAGGTTGGAGAGTCGATCACTGATATAGATCTATCTATCGAAACCTGTGAGTGTTTCGATCATGGAAACAGATCGGTTGTGGTCGAGCTTGTTGTTCCGGACGTTTTTTCTCCGTGTGAACTTGGGTTGAGTACAGATGAGCGCCAGCTTGGCGTTTATTTAAGAGAGATTCTTATTGCGGACTCCGCAGAAGACTTACTCAAATTAGACGCTCCACAACTTGATCGACCCGAACCCGGGGAGAGCGCGAGCGGGCTTACGACGCCGACGGCCGCAAATAATGTCCCTTCACATTTACCGGGGATCTCCGCGTCAGAACGTCTCGCAATTGCGTTGCAGCGATTGGATGTGCCCCAGCGTCTGCCGTCAAGAAACCCTGTATTCAGATTACTGAGGGTTGGTGGGTTTGACCGCTTGGCGCTTAAGCTTTATGGTAAATTGTTCGGCCGCACCCATGATAGTATCCGCCGTGTGATCGATGTGCTACGTAACCCTGACGCCTAGCGCCTGTTTTCATTAAAGAGGTAAGGGGCGTTGAGCGATTCGGGGATTTTTTACGCCCCTCTGCCGAGTGTCACCGTAAAAGTTACACGTAGTACTAGAGTTTTACAGTAGAGGGACTGCAACGAAATCGACTATTCGCACATGCTTGGCACTAGGATGGTTTTGCATTGATGATTGATACCAGTGTACTGGAAAGCGTTGGTTCAGGATTAATCGACGGCGCATTTCTGGATCGCCGTCCTTCCTGGATTGGCGGGCAGATATCGCATATCGACTGCGCTTTTCTGTCCGGTCTGGTCCAGCATGTGCGGCCGCAGAACATTGTCGAGATTGGCGTCGCCAGCGGCTGGAGTTCGGCGGTGTTGCTGCACTCTTTGAAAGCGACGGGCGCTGCGGAATTTCGTCTTAGCGGCATCGATCTGTTTCCGGAGTTTTATCTCGATAAATCGATACCGACCGGGCGCGCCGTCAGTGAAGTGACGCCGGAACTCCAAACGCATTTTAATCTGCTCACTGGCCGGGTGGCGTTCGAGGCTATGGGAGATGTCGGCAAGGTCGATTTTGCGTTTATCGACGCCCACCACATGCACCCATGGGCGACGATCGATATGATCAGCGTTCTTCCGTTTATCGAAAAGGGGCGATGGGTGGCGATGCATGACCTCAATTTGTGCGGGATCGAGCGCCACAAGCACACCAATCGCGGGCCGTTTTATCTGTTCTATCTGTGGCCGGATCAGAAAATTTATTCGACTCAAAAACGGACCATGATTGGGGCGGTGCTGCTTGAGCGTGAGCCGCAGCATTACCTTCCGGATCTTCTGGAAATTCTTTATACGCCCTGGGAAATTCGGCTCGACGATCCGGTTGTCGATAGCTTCGTTGCGTTTGTCCGGTCGCATTATGGCGATGAGTGGGCGCAGAAATTCGCCGGCGCCTGCGCGAAGGCGAATGTGAAAGCGTCTTGAAACGATACCATCAGGGCTTGGTTGCGATGCCGGTGAGGTAACGGCGGCGATCGCGATGGATGGCGGGTGGACAGCACAATAATGGCGGTTTCAAAATCACAACGACGTCCGGCATCCGCGAAGAAACCCGCGATAGCGGGGGACAAAACATCATTAGCGCCGGCTTCGGGCGCAAGCGGTGCGACGTTCAAACGGAAGGTGAAATCACTCAACCTCGCACTTCAGGGCGGCGGCTCTCACGGCGCCTTCACATGGGGCGTTCTCGACCGCATTCTGGAGGACCCATATATAGAAATTGAAGCGTTGAGCGGCACGAGCGCTGGCGCCTTGAACGCCGTCGTTCTCGCTCATGGCTTCATGAAGGACGGTAAGAACGGCGCCCGGGCCGCGTTACGCGATTTCTGGCGCGCGGTGAGCGAAGCTGCAAAGATAAGCCCCATCCAGCGGTCGATGTGGGATATTTTGGTCGGCAATTGGAACCTCGACCAGTCGCCCGGTTATCTCTGGATGGATATGCTTAACCGTTTCGCATCGCCCTATGAGCTCAATCCGTTTGATATCAATCCGCTCAGGGATCTTTTGAACGACCATGTCGATTTCGAGCTCGTGCGAAGTTGCAACAAGCTGAAGGTGTTGATTTCGGCGACAAATGTGGAAACCGGCCGGGTCAGAATTTTTGATCGGACGAAGCTGACAAGCGAGATGGTGATGGCGTCAGCTTGCCTACCGTTTATGTTTCAAGCCGTCGAGATAGACGGCGTGCCTTATTGGGACGGCGGTTACGCAGGCAACCCGGCGTTGTTTCCATTCTTTAACAACTGCAGCTCGCCCGATATTGTAGTCGTTCAAATCAATCCGATCATTCGGAAAGGTGCGCCCAAAACGGCACGGGATATCCTCAATCGGGTCAATGAGATTACCTTCAATAATAGCCTCCTGAAGGAATTCCGAGCGATTGATTTCGTTTCACGCCTTATCGATGACGGGCTCCTCAATGAAGACGACTATAAGAGAATTTACGTCCACGTCATTTCGGCTGATGAGGCGCTTTTGCCTCTCGGCGCATCAAGCAAGGTGAACGCGGAGTGGGCGTTTCTGGAACATCTCTTCGAAATCGGACGCGACACCGCAGAGCAGTGGGTTGCGGGTTGTTATGATCATCTTGGCAAGAAATCGACAGTAGACACGCGCGAAATGTTTCATGGCGAGGACGGCTCATGATCCCTGTCGTTTCTGCACGTGATATTCCATCACTGACGACGGCGGAGATGATCGAAGTCGACCGCGCGATGATGCAAGAGTATCGTATCGACCTGCCGCGCATGATGGAAAATGCGGGCCGATCTTTGGCGTCTTTGACCAGGTCAAATTTCCTTGGCGGCAGCGTCAAGGAACGCGTTGTCCTTGTGCTTGCGGGGAGGGGAGGAAATGGCGGTGGCGCACTTGTCGCTGCACGCCACTTGTGTAATTGGGGCGCAGAGGTGACCGTGATGTTGGCGCAAGCGCGGGACGCCATGACCCCGGTTCCCGAACACCAGCTCGGCATCCTTGTCGAAATGGGCGTCAGGATCGCGACGCAGGATGGGCAGTGTACGGAATTCGGTGGTTTCGACCGGGCAGACGTCATTATTGATGGCCTCATCGGTTACAGCCTGAAGGGTGCGCCCGTTGGTCCTGCGGCCGCCCTGATCGAGCGGGCGAACAAAAGCGGGGCTCCAATTGTTTCGCTCGATACGCCCTCGGGCGTTGACGCAGGAAGTGGTGATGTATTTGAGCCCGCGATTGAAGCGGCGGCGACAATGACGCTCGCGCTGCCGAAGACCGGGCTTCTTGATCCGCGCGCCGCGAAAAATATCGGCGAACTGTACTGTGCAGACATCAGCGTGCCGCCGGGACTCTATGCGCGATTCTTGTCGAAACAAGTCTCATCGGTATTTTCGGAGTCAGAGATCGTCCGGATCGGGATGGACCTTGATGCGTGCCTATAACTGGCCCGCAATTACGTCTCGTCGTCGCCGATTTTATCCCATGTGCTGGTCTCGAAGTCGCTGGCTTCGTGACGTTCGCGGAGTTGCTCCGACGCCTCTCCCCAGGCCCGGTTCACCATACGCCCGCGCTTCACCGGTTCTCGTGCGGCGATCTCTTGCGTCCACCGATTGACATTTGAATACGCATGCGTCTCGAGGAATTCTGCAGCGTCATAAACCTTGTTTGAAACAAGCGCGCCGTACCAGGGCCAAATCGCCATATCGGCGATCGTATACTCATCGCCGCACATATACTGATTGTCCGCCAAATGACGATTGAGTACGTCTAATTGCCGCTTCACTTCCATCGCGAACCGATTGATGGGGTATTCGAATTTTTCTGGCGCGTAAGTGTAGAAGTGGCCAAAGCCGCCGCCCAGATACGGCGCGCTGCCCATTTGCCAGAAAAGCCACGATAGGCATTTTGGTTTCTTGGTTGAATCCTCCGGTAAAAACGCGCTGAATTTCTCGGCAAGGTATAAGAGGATGGCGCCGGACTCAAAGACGCGGGTTGGCTTTGGCGTGCTGTGGTCCACCAATGCCGGGATCTTCGAGTTCGGACAGATGTCCACAAAGCCCGAACCGAATTGGTCGCCCTCGCTGATATTGATCAAATGGGCGTCATATTCAGCACCCGAAATTCCACGAGCCAGCAGCTCCTCGAGCATCACGGTGACCTTCACGCCGTTGGGCGTCGCAAGCGAATAGAGTTGAAGGGGGTGACGACCGACCGGTAACTCTTTGTCATGCGTCGGACCGGCGATGGGGCGGTTGATGTTTGCAAAAGCGCCGCCGTTCTCAGAGTCCCATTTCCAGACTTTGGGCGGCGTGTAGGGCAATGAATCACTCATATATTTATTTCCATTCGGGTTAACGCAGACAGCGACTTATAACGCCATGTTCGATTCCTGGAGCAAGGGCTTTATGGTTAACGAGAATATTCCGACAATCGTTTAGGGGGCGCCGTCAGGCATTATATCCCGGCTGAGGAGTTGGCGATCATTGGCTGGGTGCGACACTTGCGTTATTGCGACGCATTTGCATAAGGTGTAGGTTGCTCCCTGAAAGTTTTCCGAACAAGTAGAATCGGTGCTGACATTTCTACAGATATTGCATGTCGTGTGAGCCGCGTGGTTCTCTCTAAATAGGGCAGTGAGCGACTCTGGTGGGGTCCTCTCCCGGGCCAAAAATTTCTGCCGGTGACGGTAAACATGAGCGTCTGGCGGCGCTTGAACAGAATTCTGAGGTTGAAAAACATGATAAGAACGCTCTCGATCCGGCTGGTCTTTATTTTTTCGCTGCTTGGCGGCGCGGCAGCCCTGACGCCCGTCTCGGCGGAGAATGCACCGGCGCAAACGGTCTGGCGCCTGCTTGATTATATCGCCGTCGATTATGCGGGCGCTGTTGAGGCGGGCCGCGTAATCAATGAAACGGAATATACGGAAATGACGGAGTTCGCCGACGCCGTAGAGACTCGCCTTGCGGCCCTTCCGCCAGTGGCTGCGCAATCCGATTTGATCCGCCAGGCCGAAGAGCTGAAGAGCGCGATCGGGCGCCGCGCTCTGCCGGACGAAGTGGCGATCCATGCGCGCGGACTGGCCAGCGATGTTCTCGCCGCATATCCGGTCGCGCTGGCGCCAACGGCGCCGCCGGATCTGGCCCACGGTGCGACGCTCTACGTCGAGCATTGCGCAAGCTGCCACGGCGCGAGTGGAGCCGGAGACGGCCCAATCTCGGTCGGTCTCGATCCCGCGCCAATCGACTTCACCGACAGAAGCCGGGCCCGTGAGCGCAGCCTGTTCGGGCTCTATCAGGTGATCGGGCAAGGACTCGACGGAACTTCTATGGCGAGTTTCGATTGGCTCGCTGACGAAGACCGCTGGGCGCTCGCTTTCCATGCCGGCGCGTTCGCCTTCAGCGATGACGAGGCGAACGAAGGTAAACGTCTGTGGGCGGCCGATCCGGCGTCGCGGGCTGTTATGCCTGACCTAGAGGCGATTGTCCAAACCACCCCGTCCGCTCTCGCTGAACGGCATGGCGAGGCTGAGGCTTTCGCGCTCACCGCTTATTTGCGTCGTCACCCTGAGGCTGTAACCCCTGCTGCGAATGGGTCACTCGACATCGCGCGGGCAAAGCTGAAAGAGAGCCTTGATGCGTATCGCGCCAATGATCATCAACGTGCGACTGATCTCGCTCTGTCGGCTTATCTTGACGGCTTCGAACCGATCGAACCAGCGCTCGCCGCACGTGATAGCGCCCTGATGAGGAGCATCGAAACGGCCATGATCGAATTGCGGGTCAGCATTGGACGTGCGGCCCCGGTCGATGAAGTCGAAACAAAGACCCAGGAGGTCCTCAAACTTCTCAACGACGCATCCGTCACACTCGACGGAGAAGAATCCAGCAGCAGCGCGAGCTTCGTCGGAGCGTTTACGATTCTCGTGCGCGAGGGCCTTGAAGCTCTCCTTCTTGTCGTCGCCATGATCGCCTTCGCGCGCAAGGCTGAGCGGCCGGAAGTTCTGTCCTATGTCCATGGCGGGTGGATCGCCGCGCTTGCCGCTGGCGCGCTGACCTGGGTCTCGGCCACCTATCTGTTTACGATCAGCGGCGCCAGCCGGGAGATCACCGAAGGCATCGGCTCGCTTCTCGCCGCCGTGGTTCTCGTCTCGGTCGGCGTCTGGATGCACGGCAAAAGCCAGGGTGATGCGTGGCAAAAATATATCGGTGAAAAAATGTCGCACGCTCTTTCCCAGCGTTCCTCCTGGTTCTTGTTCCTCCTGGCCTTCATCGTCGTTTATCGCGAAGTGTTCGAGACCATCCTGTTTTTCCTGGCGCTGTGGAGCCAAGGTGACGGCTTGGCAATTCTCGCAGGCGCCGGAGTCGGCGCAGCAGTTCTGGGCGGCGTCGCCTGGGCGTTGCTCAGCTACAGTCGGCGGTTGCCGATCGCGCAATTTTTTTCGATGAGTTCGATCTTAATCGCCGTGTTGGCGGTGGTCTTGGCAGGGAAAGGCGTCGCCGCGCTGCAGGAGGCAGGCTGGCTTGACGTCAAACTGATCGCCCACCTGCCGCGGATTGCAATCCTCGGGCTTTACCCGACTTGGCAAGGCGTCGCCGCGCAGCTTATCACCCTCGGCGTCCTCATATCGGCCTTCATGCGCAACCACAAGTCAGCGCCACCCGCCGCACGGTAAGGCGACTATCTGCAATCACGCACGGAGATTGGCGGGGTAGCGCTGCTCGTAGTTGGGGATTAAAATATTCTGGTTCAATCATCGAACGGCGTTTTTGTTCCCGCTTTCATCCGCCGGTGACAGTCAATCTTTGGTTTCAACACCGACTCCCGCTTCACGGGCCTCCCGACGAAGAGTTCGATCCGTCATATTCTTTAACCTTCATTAAATCTGCACCCCGTACTATAATACGGAGAGAAGAGAGGTTTCGTCTGGCTTCCGGATTTTGATGAAACTTCTGCCTAGCCCGAAGGTGGATATTCAGGCGGCTTGACTATATACTATGGTACGGATGATAAAAAATCGCTTTGTGTCTTTTTTCAGTACAAGAAACCTTGCGTTTCCAAAATAAAATCGGATTGGGTTACAGACTTTTTGATGATGCGATCGTTCTTTATTTCCTTGCTGGCAATTGTGCTGGCTGCTGTACCTGCTTTGTCAGCGTATGCGATGGATTCGCCTATGGGCAATGAAATCGCCATAAGTGCGATGGATGACGAACACGCTGATCGCATGGACTGTGAAAACTGTTTGGATTGCGAAAGCGACGATGCCGACATATCGGGCTGCGGTCTCATGTGTCAGCTGGCTTGTTCCGCTGGGGCCGCCATGGGCCTGCCGATGCCGTTCGGATCGCTGACATTTTATTATCGGACGCACATATATGCTCGCGCACCTGATGATCGAACAGCCGGGGTCTCGCCCACCTACGACCTGCCTCCTCCTCGAATCTGAGCTGAGCCGCGTCTTTTGACGTGAGTGATGGCGACCCTCGCCGCACGGGTGGTGCGACGACCTTTTGCTTCAGTCAGATTAGCGAGATTCACATGCATAAGTTATTTGCCGTGGGAGCCTTGGCTCACGCGATTTCAGTATTGGCCGTAAGCGCGCAGGCGGTCGAGTTAGGCTTTGAAAGCCCGTCCTGGGGGCCGACGATTTCAGTAGACGAACTGGTCACTTCTGTCACAGGACGCAATGGCAGCCTGGAGGAAGCGAAAGCAGCAGCAAAAGCGGCCGCTTATCGTGTTGGTCCCGCAGGCGCGCTCGATGATCCCTTACTATCGTACAGCTTGGCGCCGGGCACCATCGGTGGGCAGAGTGTGGGTCTCGGGCAACGAGTGGAGCTTAGTCAATCGCTGCCATGGCCCGGCAAGCTGGGCGCCAGGCAAGAAGCGGCTCGCCAAAATGCCGCCGCCATGGAATCAGGCGTCGATGTTCGGCGGTTGGATATTATCGCCGCCACGAAGGCTGCGTACGCGGAATGGTATTTCATTAATGAAGCGATCCGACTGAACGAAGAAAACCGTGCGGTTCTTGAGGACCTTCGCGCGGTTGCTGAAGGCTACGTTTCTGCCGGTCAGGGGCTTCAACAAGACATTTTGCGGGCTGAATCGGAATTAGCTCTTCTCGCAGATCAACTCCTCCAACTCCAAGCTGAGAAGGTTGGCGTTCAAGCGCGCATAAATGCACTTATCAATCGCGCACCTGATGCTTTCATTCCGCCGCCAGAGGGCTTCCGGGCGACAACTTTACCCGAACTGCCCCTTCTGATCGCCACGGCACAGCAATACCATCCACGGTTGCTCCAATTGGAACACTATGCTGATGCGCGGGCCGCCGACGCAGAATATGCGCGCAAAGACTTCTACCCAGATTTCCGGGTGACTGGAGGGTATAACAGCCTTTGGGTCTCAAATGACAAGCGCTATATGGTTGGCGTATCCATCAACATACCCCTGAATCAGGGTCGATTGAAGTCTGAGCTAAGTGCACGCCGAGCGGAAGAAACCGGAGCGCGTTGGCGCCTGGAGGACGAGCGCGCTCAGATTCTCAACGATATCGCAGCAGCTTATGCTGGAGCGCACCGCGCGGTTCAATCTGTTGCTTTGTATGAAAAGCAACTCGTTCCGCTAGCAGAGCAAACGTTGGAGGCATCGATCTCCGAATATCAAAACAGGGTCAGCGACTTTCTCAACGTCATAACAGCCGATCGCAACAAGTTATACACGGAGCAATCACTCTATCGCCAGCAAGCCGATTTTATGCGGCAAATGGCGGAGCTCGAAAATTTAGTTGGGGTCTCAATGGATGACCTATCAAGATCACCTGACCCTTCCCAACAAACCAGTGAGATGAATCATGAATAAACTTTTCCTATTCGCCGCGGGCATTCTCACAATCGGCTTGGCTGCAGGTTACGGAATTGCCCGTCTAGCGCAAACCGCCTTGCCAAAATTGGATGTTAGCAGCGACACATCAAGAGCGCGCAAGGTTGTCTATTGGGTCGCGCCGATGGACCCGAATTTTCGACGTGACAAACCCGGCAAGTCTCCGATGGGTATGGATCTTATCCCTGTTTATGAAGGCGAAACGCCAGGATCCGATAGCGGCGAGCCTGGGATCCGAATTGATCCAGCCGTGATCAACAATATCGGTGTACAAACAGATCTTGTGAAGCGTGGCGCGTTTCATCGGCAGATCAGTACTGTGGGTTTTATCGTTCCTAATGACAACTTAATTGGCCACGTGCATGTCCGTACGGAGGGCTGGATAGAGGAATTGGCCGTTAAGACTGTGGGTGAAACAGTTGAAAAGGGTGATCTTCTCTTTCGATTTTATTCTCCGGATCTTGTCAGCGCCCAGGCAGAGTTTCTCCAGGCGCGCAAACAAGGCAGAGACGTCATCACCCAAGCCGTCCGCGCGAGGCTCATGGCGCTCGGCATGGCGCCCCAGCAGATCGCTGACCTGACGGAGAGTGGTGAAATCCGACAACTCACGGATGTCTACGCGCATCATTCTGGCACGGTATTAATACTCAGTGTGAGAGAGGGAAATCACGTCAAGCCGGAAGACATGATCATGGACATGGCGGATTTATCTTCGGTCTGGATTCTGGCCGAGGTGTTTGAGGATGAAGCGTCATGGGTTAAGGAAGGAAAGACGGTCGTCATGACGCTACCGGCTATTCCAGGCGAGATCTGGAAAGGCGCAGTGGACTATGTCTATCCCACAGTCGATCCGAAAAGTCGGACGGTGCAGGTTCGTCTCGTCTTTGACAATCCCGACAGACGCCTCAAGCCAAACATGTACGCCAATGTCGAGATCGAGGCGGCGACGAAGCCCGACGTCCTGACAATTCCGCAGTCGGCATTGATCCGCAGTTCCAAAGGCGGCCGGGTCATCCTTGCTCTTGGGGAAGGCCGTTTCCGGCCAGCCCAGGTTGTTGCCGGAATGGAAAGCGGCGACGAGGTTGAAATTCTGGATGGGCTTAAAGCCGGTGAGCGGATCGTCACCGCAAGCCAATTTCTCATTGATTCTGAAGCGAGTCTCGATGCCTCGCTGTTACGCCTGAAGAGTTCCATAGACAGTGCGAATAGCTCAATGCCCGATATGGCAGGTATGGAAATGCCGGAACCAACCAAACCGGCGATCGGCACTGGCCGAGTGAAGTCCGTTGACGCACCGGCGCGTAAAATTGTGCTCGATCACGAGCCGATCCCCGAATTGGGGTGGCCGTCAATGACAATGGAATTTGAGTTGGGCAAGGGCGTGCCGCTGGAGACCGTTCAAGTGGGCGTGGCGATCCGTTTCGACGTGCGAAAAACTGAGACCGGCTACGAATTGCTTAACGTGCACCCTGTCGCCGACAATGAAGCGGCAGGAGACAGCAAATGATCGCTGTACTCATTCGTTGGTCAGTCGCCAATCGCTTCCTGGTCATCATTATCGCGCTGCTTCTGGCTAGCATAGGCATGGTCTCCTTGCGCTCGACGCCGGTCGACGCCATTCCCGACCTCTCCGACGTTCAGGTCATCATCAAGACGACCTATCCGGGCCAGGCGCCGCAGGTGGTGGAAGACCAGATCACCTATCCGCTCTCAACGGCGATGCTTGCTGTACCTGGTGCGGTGACAGTTCGTGGATATTCATTCTTCAATGATTCCTATGTCTACATCATATTTGAAGACGGCGTCGACCTGTACTGGGCACGTTCGCGCGTCCTCGAATATCTGAGCCAGGTCGCTCCGCAATTGCCGAGTGCGGCCAAGCCAGCACTTGGACCCGACGCCACGGGCGTGGGTTGGATCTTTCAGTATGCGTTGGTTGATCGAACGGGCCGGCACGATCTTTCCCAGCTCCGTGCGATCCAGGATTGGTTCCTCAAGTTCGAGCTTCAGACCCTCGACGGCGTTTCGGAAGTTGCGACCATCGGAGGGATGGTCAAGCAGTATCAGGTGGTTGCCGACCCCAATCGGTTGCGCGCCTACGACCTGCCGCTCGCCGACGTTCGGCGCGCGATCGAGCGCGGCAATCAGGAAAGTGGAGGGCGCGTCATAGAGATGGCTGAGGCCGAATATATGGTCCGCGCCAGCGGCTATATCGATTCGATTTCGGATCTGGAGCGTATCCCACTCAAGGTCACGGATGCCGGTACACCAATACTGTTGCGGGACGTTGCGGATATCCGTCTTGGGCCGGAGCTGCGCAGAGGCATTGGCGAGCTCAATGGCGAAGGTGAAGCTGTGGGTGGCGTGATCATTATGCGTTCGGGCGAGAATGCGCTGGCGACCATCGGCCGGGTTAAAGCAAAGCTGGAGAGCTTGAAGGCCGGGTTGCCCGAGGGAGTGGAGATCGTCACCACCTATGACCGATCTGGATTGATTGAGCGCGCCGTTGAAACTCTTCGGAGCAAACTTATTCAGGAATTCGTTATTGTTGCTTTGGTGTGCGCACTCTTCCTGTTTCATTTGCGTTCGGCGCTTGTTGTGGTGATCAGTTTGCCGCTTGGCGTGCTCGCCGCCTTCATTGTCATGAACATGCAAGGGATAAACGCCAACATCATGTCCTTGGGCGGTATTGCCATCGCGGTCGGCGCCATGGTCGATGCGACGATCGTCATGATCGAGAATGTCCACAAGCGCCTTGAAAACCGGGACGTCTCGAGTCAGGAGCGATGGCATATTGTCAATGAAGCCTGTGTTGAGGTCGGGCCGGCGCTCTTTTTCTCTCTTTTAATCATTACTCTGAGTTTTACGCCAATCTTCGCGCTAGAAGCGCAGGAAGGTCGGATGTTCTCACCGCTTGCTTTCACCAAGACCTATGCCATGGCGGCGGCGACTGCGCTTTCGGTTACGCTTGTGCCTGTTCTGATCGGCTTTCTTGTTCGCGGCCGGATCGCGCCCGAGCGGCAAAACCCCGTCAATCGCATCCTGACAGCGGCTTACCGGCGGGTCATCGGCGTCGTGTTGCGATGGCCTGGCGCGACTCTCGTTTTGGTGGCGCTTGTGATGGCGAGCGCGATCATACCGGCGATGCGGCTCGGCGACGAATTCATGCCCGATCTTGACGAAGGCGATTTGCTCTACATGCCGAGCGCCTATCCAGCGATCTCGGCCGGCAAAATGGCACAGGTCCTTCAGCAGACCAACAAACTGATTGCGACAATCCCGGAGGTCGAAACGGTTTACGGCAAAGCAGGACGCGCCGAAACGGCGACGGATCCCGCCCCCCTCGCGATGATTGAGACCACTGTACAACTCAAGCCGAGAGATCAATGGCGCAAGGGCATGACGATGGATGCCTTGAAGGCTGAGCTCAATGGCCTTGTCCAAATTCCCAGTCTCACCAATGTCTGGATCATGCCAATTAAGAACCGCCTGGACATGTTGGCAACGGGCATCAAAACCCCCGTCGGGGTCAAGATCGCCGGTCCCGATCTGAACGTGATCAACGATATTGGCGGCCGCATCGAGCGAGCGCTCCAGCCGGTGCCCGGTACCGTATCGGTCTATGCCGAGCGGGTGACGGGCGGGCGTTTTATCGACATTGACATTGACCGCGAAGCGGCCGCGCGCTTCGGACTCAATATCGCTGATGTTCATGACGTGGTGCGCACGGCGATCGGTGGCATGACCATTGGCGAAAGCGTTGAGGGCCTTGAGCGCTATCCCATCAATCTGCGTTATCCAAACGAGGTGCGGAACTCGCCGCAGCGCTTGAGCGCCTTGCCCATCGTAACGCCGAGCGGCGCTGAGATTCCTCTCGGACGGATTGCTGAGGTGCGGATTGCGGAAGGGCCTGGGCTCATTCGCAGTGAAAATGCGCGTTTGAATGGTTGGATCTACGTGGATATCGCGGGGCGTGACATCGGCTCCTATGTCGAAGAAGCGCGCAAGGTCGTTGCAGAAACGGTCGACCTGCCGGCTGGCTATTCGGTCGCGTGGTCCGGACAGTATGCGTATATGCAGCGCGCCCAAGAGCGCTTCATGCTGGTCGGCCCAGTGATGCTGGTCATCATCATGCTGCTTCTCTTCCTGAACTTTAAAGACATCGTCGACGTGCTCATTATTATGGGAACCTTGCCGTTCGCATTGATCGGTGGGCTCTGGCTGATTTTTGCGCTTGGCTTCAACATGTCGGTTGCTGTCGCCGTTGGGTTTATCGCTCTCGCCGGTGTCGCCATTGAGATTGGTGTACTAATGATTATGTATCTCAGGCAGGAACTTGGAGCGGTGGAATCAAAAGCCAAAGCCGATGGCCGGCGCCTGAGTACTGATGATTTGCGGGATGCGATTGGCAAGGGGGCTTTGAGACGCCTGAGACCGATCATGATGACATTTGCTGTCATCGTCGCCGGGCTCGCACCGATCCTATACGGTCATGGAACCGGCGCCGAGGTGATGCGCCGGATCGCCGCGCCGATGATTGGCGGCATGATCAGCGCCACGATCCTCGCGCTGGTGGTCATTCCTGTTGTCTATTTTCTTTGGCGCCGTCGCGGCCTGAGCCCGCTTCCCGAGAAGCATTTGGCGGCTGAGTTGCGGCCATGACAAAGCCCAATCCGCATCACACAGTACTGTTTGTCCCGGAGGCCACGGTCTTGGTGCGTCCACGACAACTGTTGAAGAAATCTGTAATGTAATCGTTACCCACGATGCAGAAAATTGCTGATTATACGTACCGTGAGGGAGAAGGTTTATGTTTGGAAGTATTAAGGAACAATTGTTGACGGTATTGTTTGCCGTTTTGGCTTTGGTGACATTTTATGGGGCTGGCATAGAACTTTAGGTCACATCCCCATTAACCGTCATCCCGGATCTAACAACCATTGGCCGAATTCCTGTGGAATTCGGACGGTTGTAACAGCCTGCCCCGGACTTGATCCGGGGTCCGGGATGACACGCGTTCCGGGTTTATGAGTCGGTGACCTAAACCGGGTCATCATTAACCCTCATCCTCAGGATAAGGGAGGTGATCCAATCGAGACCGGAAATGCGCTATGACCACGCCAACCAATCGCTGTCCACAGAGTCACGACCCCTTTCAGGTCGTAAGAGAGGGGTGGCAGTACACAGCCATGTGATCTTCAGTCCGTTCGGACCTTTAGGGACAATAACTCTAAGCAATTGAAATTATTCAATTATTATAAAGAAATGTTATGAAAGCGGCATGAAAAGACAGAGCCTCACAAGGGGCGAATTGATCTGGATCAATTTTTCGGCGACCGCCACACGTTAGCAGTTAAAGCCTATTCTATATACGCCGCAAAATGACATCTGGAGAGCGAAGACGAGAACGCGACTTGTCACTTATTAGGGCGCGTTGAGGCATTTCTGCTGTCGTGCGGGGTATCGTTGATAATAGAACGATGAGGAGTTCAAATTGGACTTGAAAACCACACCACGCGATCAAACGAATACATTCGACTTGGACGGCCAGGAGAATGGCGAACCATCGGAAGTGAACATTTTTATTCCTGATGGCGCCAGCATGAGCATCAAATCGCTGAGCGCCGCAGTTGATGATCCCAATACCCGTGTAGAGCTCACACAAGAAATTCGCGATCGCGTTACAGCTTCACGGGACTTGCTGGAGAAGTTTGTTGATTCCGGACGCATTATCTACGGCGTGACGACCAGCGTCGGGGGATTTGTGAACTGGTTGCTTCCGGCCTCCATGGCGAGTGAAGCCCAAAACAACATCCTGCGCTGTGTTCAATCAAATGTTGGCGATTATCTCGACGACAGATTTGTACGTGCAGCGATGCTGGCGCGGATCAATTCGCTAGGGCGGGGGGTCTCTGCGATTTCACTCGTAAACCTCGAAAAATATGTCGCCATGTACAACCGCGGTATCTTGCCCTGCATTCCGGAAAAAGGGTCGCTTGGCACCAGTGGCGATTTAAGCCCTCTCGCTTGCATCGCTCTCGTCGGCACCGGCCAATGGCGCGCCAAATATGAAGGCGAAATCATACCCGGCGCCGAAGCCATGGAACGGGCCGGCATCGAGGTGATGGAACTGAGTTACAAGGAAGGCTTGGCTCTGATCAATGGCACGTCGCTAATGGCGGGCATGGCAAGTTGCCTGACCGAGACGGCCAAGCAGCTGATCAAAGCCTATATGCTCGGCACATGTATGAGTCTGGAAGTGCAGAAGGCCAAGATCATGCCGTTCCATCCGGCGCCGCATGTTCAAAAACCGCATCCCGGTCAAATCAAAGTTGCAGACTGCATTTACACGACACTTGCAGACAGCAAGATGATCATTCAGGACGCAGAGGTTGAGGCTTGGCTGCGCAAACTGGCTCAGGACGAGCCACGCAGCCTCGATGAGCAGATTGAAGACGCCTATTCTCTGCGCGCGACCCCTCAGGTGATGGGGCCGGTGCTGGATACGATCGGTTTCATTCAGCGCACGCTTGAGATCGAGCTTAACTCGTCAAGCGATAACCCTTTGATTGTGGTGGCTGAGAATGATGCTGTTCACAACGCCAACTTCCACGGCCAGTATATCTCAAACGCCATGGACCAATTGGCCATCGTTCTGGCGAATATGTGCAATCTCTCCGACCGCCGTAACAATCGTTTAATACATCCAAGCTTAAACGGAGATTTGCCGCCCTTCCTGGTGAAAGAAAATCCGGGCATGCGCACGGGCCTGATGGGCGGACAGTTCATGGCGACGTCGCTGACAGCTGAGATTCGTCAGATGTGCACGCCGGTATCGATCCAGTCATTGCCGTCGACCGGTGATTTTCAGGATCATGTATCCTTCGGGCTGGTTGCCACACGGCGCACCCGTGATATCCTGAAGAACAGCGCCTACATTCTTGCCTATGAGCTGATTTGCGCCTGTCAGGCCGCCGATCTGCGCGGCGTGGACCAACTCAGTTCGGCAACCCGAAAAATGCACGCCCTGGTCCGAGAGAAAGTTCCTTATTTGGATTTTGACATTCCCCTCACGGATTACCTTGAAACAATTGCGGAAATGTATCTCACCGGCGGCTTCGATTCAGCAATTCCCGATCTGGAGGGATATGACTGGTAAGGAGAACCGCCATGGTATCGCGATCGCGTGTAGAAAATACGATTTCTGCTTCGCCAGTTTCGCCAATCATGCAGTCCTATTGTGCCCGTACGCACTATAGTGCGTCGCTTCACGCTGACGCCAAACGGGTTATGCCCGGCGGTACTTCGCGGCAAGCTGGATATTGGACGCCTTACCCACTGGCGATTGAACGCGCCCAAGGAAACTATTTATGGGACGCCGACGGTCATCGCTATCTGGATCTCGTAAATAACTATACCGCCATGGTTCACGGCCACGCCTATCCGCCGATTGTCGAGGCCGCGCAAGAGCAGGTTGCAAATGGCTCCGGTTGGTCGGCCGCCAACCCCATGCAAAACCGATTAGCGGAACAACTTGTTGAACGCCTGCCGTCAGTCGAACAAATTCGTTTTACAAATTCTGGAACCGAAGCCGGATCATTAGCCTTCACCATCGCGCGCAAAATAACCGGACGCCAAAAACTGCTGATGGCGCGCTTTGGCTATCATGGTTCACTAATGGAATTTGAAACGGGCTCCTTCGGGAATGAGGGACCCCTGACTTATCTTGCGAATTATAACGACGTTGATGACTTCAAAACCGTGCTCGCCAGATATGGTCACGAAATCGCGGCGGTTTTCCTTGAGCCCGTACTGGGCTCTGGAGGGGTTATTCCTGCAAGCGCCGAATTTCTGAATAGCGTCAGGGAGGCTGCACACAAGGTGGGCGCTCTGTTTGTGCTCGACGAGGTGCTGACCTATCGCTTTGCTGTCGGCGGCTGCCAGTCCATCATGGGCGTAGAGCCTGATTTGACGATGATCGGAAAAGGGATTGGCGGCGGGTTTCCGGTCGGCGCCGTCGGCGGCAAACGCGATGTGATGCGAGTATTCGATCCTGCTGACATGAAGGTCTTTCACACCGGCACATTTAACGCCAACCCAGTCACCATGGCGGCGGGATCCGTTTCGGTGCGTGAACTGACGGCTGATCGTATCACCAACATGCATATGCTTGCTAAAGAGTTGAAGACCGGCCTGACCGCGGCAATCAAAAATGTAGGTTTACCGGTTTCGATCAATCATTACGGGTCGTGTCTCAACCTCTATTTCAGCGATCACCCGCCTGCATCTTCTATAGTGCGTGAAGACGCTGAAATCATGTCGAAGTTTCACCATGCAGCCATGAATCACGGCCTGTTCATCGC
>JAJFFW010000122.1 GCA_021776435.1 Parvularculaceae bacterium
GCGGACCCTTTCGTTTGATCGTAAAGGCCTGGCATAATAAAAAGCCACCGCCAATTCATGGCGGCAGCTTTTTTCATTGTGTGGTTATGGTTGTTAGAGATCGCTCATGCTGCGGACTTCAACATCTCCTAAATCAAGCGAACGAACGCCCGCTTCGATTTTTTCCTTGTCGCCGACGATTATCCATATCAGGCTTTCAGGGTGCAGAACTTCCGTTGTCGCGGCGGTGACGGCGTCAACCGTTAGCGACTCGTATTGAGCTTTGAGCGTCGCCGGGTAATTCCATGGACGTCCAAATTGTCCGCTTGAAGTGAGGCTGCCAAGAACATTGCCTGATGTTTCATAAGAACCAGGGAGTGAGCGCGTGTTGTTCAAAACAGCTTTGTGGAGCTCGTCAGCTGTTGCTGGCCGCGTTGTCTTGTATTCAGTCAGTTCACGCATCAATTCCTGTAAGGATTCTTTGGTTTTGTCGGTTTGCACCGGCGCATAAACCATCCAAGGCCGCTGGCCGCGCGCCGGTTGCATGAAGGTAAAAACACCGTAAGACCACCCCTTGTCTTCTCGCAGGTTCATGTTGACACGCGCTGAAAACTGGCCGCCGAGAATATCGTTCATCGTAGAGATGGCGATATTGTTCGGAGCCCCCGTAGGAGGCGCCACATGACCAGCGAGGATCAGGGATTGAGGGGCGCCTGGTTTGTCGACGATGATAACTTTTCCCTTTGCAGGAAGCGCCACCGTCGTAACATTTTTCTGTGGTTTAGCACTTGAAGGCGATCGCCATGAGCCAAAAACACGTTCAAGTTCCGGCTTCATCTCAGCCATTGTCGCATCACCAACAACGAAGATAGTGGCGTTGTCCGGGCGTAACCATTTTGATTGGAAACCGGTCAAATCCGCCCGCGTGAGCGAAGAGATTGCTTCGACAGTGCCCGATCCCGTGAAGGGAACGCCATAAGCGTGGCCCTCTCCGAAAAGCATTGGCGGCAGGAGGCGAAGTGCGAGAGAAATGGGATTCGCCTTCTCCTGAGCGATTCTCGCTAACCACTGCGCTCGAAGTTTTTCCATTTCGCTCGTATCGAATGCCGGGTTGCGAATGACATCCCCGAGAACATCCAATGAAGGACGAAGATTCGATTTGAGCGCCGACATAGAAACGCCTGTAGAATCAAGACTCGAACCAACACTCAGTGTGGCGCCTAAGCTGTCCAGTTCTTCGGCGATTTTAAGAGCAGTCCGGCGTTTTGTGCCCTCGTCCAGCATTGAGCCTGCGAATGATGCAACGCCGAGTTTGCCTCCCTCTGCGCCGTCCGCCGCGTAGCCAGCGTCGAATTGCACCGATATTTCAACAACCGGGATTGTTGATCGTTTGGCGAGCACGACTTTCATGCCGTTCTGTAACGTTGCTTCTTCCACTGCAGGAAAGGTGAGATCGGGCGTAGTCGGCACCAACGGTATGCCTGTTGAGCGGTCTACGGTCGATTCGGCGGTTTTATAATCTTTATTCGGAAGAACGGTGATTTGGTAAAACCCTGCCCTCATGACTGAACGCGCTGCTTCGAGAACGTCTTGGGGGGTTGCGTCATTGACCCATTTGAGTTGTTTTTTAACGAAGCCAGGATCCCCTGCATACAACTCACCTTGGGCGAGAGTGACTGCTTTGCCGCCAAATCCGCCAACCTTCTCAAGGCCGCGGATAATTTGAGCGTTAATGCTTGTCTTTGAGCGCTGAAGCTCAGCAGGGGTAGGCCCTTTTGCAAGAAACTCTGCGATCACTTCCTCCATCGCAGACTCGACACGGGCGAGATCAATGTCCTGCTTGGCGTCGACGGTCACCGAATAAAAGCTCATCAATTCCTGAGCCTGGTTCGAGGCCGTCGCCCGGGTTGCGATTTCCTTCTCGTGGACAAGCTTTTGGTAAAGCCTCGAGGTTTTGCCGCCGCCGAGAATGTCACTCGCCAGTTGAAGCAATGCAGCCTCACGTGTTGTGCGGCCCGGCGCGACCCAGTTCCGGTCTATACGCTCCTGAGGCACAGCGTCGTGCATCGTCTCGAATTTATTATCCCGGAGTTTTGGTGCATTTGCCTTCATCTGAGTGACGGGCGGGCCAGCTGGAATGTCGCCGAAATATTTTTCGACGAGCGCCTTGCCTGTCGGTCCGTCGATGTCACCGGCGAGAACCAGAACAGCGTTTGCGGAACCGTAATATTCTTTGAACCAATCTTTTACATCGTCCAGGGAAGCTGCATCCAGATCTGCCATCGAGCCTATGGTTGAATGTCTGTAGGGATGTTCAGCCGGAAGCATGCCTGCGAGAGTGGAATATTCGGTGCGGCCATAAGGCTGGTTGTCGCCTTGGCGCTTTTCATTTTGGACAACACCGCGTTGCTCATCGAGCTTTTCCTGGGTCACAGCGCCGAGGAGGTGCCCCATGCGATCGGATTCCATCCACAATACGCGCTCAAGGGCAGGCGTGGGGACGGTTTGAAAATAGTTGGTGCGGTCGAACCAGGTCGTACCGTTCAAGTCGGTTGCGCCGACTTCTTCGAGTGGTTCAAACCATTCGCCGTCATAATTCTCAGAGCCATTGAACATCAAATGTTCGAAGAGATGCGCAAAGCCCGTCTTCCCCGCGGGCTCATCTTTCGAACCGACATGATACCAAATTGATACCGCCACGAGCGGCGCCTTGCGGTCTTCGTGGACGATAAGCGTTAACCCGTTGTCGAGTTCGTATTTCTCATAGGGTAGGTTGATCTCCGGTGTGGCGGCCATTGCTGGTGCAACAACGAGTAAGCTGGCCGCGAAAAGTGCGGTTCGGGTCAAGCCCATGGGAGCCCCTCCAATGTTTGTGTTGGTCAAGTCCAAGCGATCCGCCACCCTTGCCGCCGATGGATAACGGGTCAAGTTACGGCTAATCGACTCGCCGTATAAAAGCATCGTTTCAACGCAACGCACATGGATTGTGATGCGGGGGCGCCCTTATCGCGGCGCGCGTTTAGCGAGAATACGTTGCAAAGTGCGGCGGTGCATTCCTAATCGTCGGGCCGTTTCGGAGACATTGTGGTCGCAAAGCTCATAAACGCGCTGGATATGCTCCCATCGCACCCTGTCCGCAGACATTGGATTTGCGGGCGGCTCAGCTTTTTCTCCAGGACGCGCAAGCAGGGCCTTTTCTACGTCGTCAGCGTCGGCTGGTTTGGATAAATAGTCGACCGCGCCTGCTTTGACGGCTGCGACGGCGGTGGTGATGTTTCCGTAGCCGGTCAACATAACCACACGACAATCATGGCGAACCTCATGGAGGGCGCCGACAATCTGGAGCCCGTCGCCGTCGTCGAGTCGAAGATCGACCACGGCATAGGCTGGAGGGTTTTCCCTCACCAGCTGTATTGCCTCTTTGACGCCGCCGGCCAGCATGGGGATGAATCCACGTTTTTCCATTGCCCGTCCAAGGCGCGTGCGCAGGGGTTCATCGTCATCAACGATCAATAGCGACTTGTCTTCGGGAAGGGAGGTCTCATCAGAGAAAGTGTCGTCAGGCGATGTCATTGGCAACTTCCAGCCTAGATTGGGTCCGAGTCCGTCGGGACAGGTGATACATAACGCCTCATGCGTCAGCCTGCAAAATGCGCGGTAACGTCAAACGTTTCAACTGATGTTTGCGCTATCCGCAGCGATTGCCTCGAGAGGCCAGCGGGCGGAAACCCGAGCTCCCTCAATGGTGTCGTCCTCAGCATGGCGGCGATTGTCGAATAGGACTTTGGCGCCGGTGCGTTCAAGAAGCGTCTTGGCGATAAAAAAGCCAAGACCCATGCCGTTCTTTCGCCCGGTGGAACTATGGGCATGCGTTCTCATGCTGACATAGGGCTCGCCAAGTCTCGCGATAACTTCTGGAGCAAAGCCTGGACCATCGTCCAGAACTGAAATTGTCAGCGAGTCGTCACCAATTTCGGCGCTCACACGAACCGTTGTCAGGGCGAAGGCTGCAGCATTTTCGATAAAATTGCGTAGCCCATAAATGATCTCGGACTTTCTTGTCAGCAATGGCGCTGAGGTCTCGTCGGCGCATCCGCTCACTTCAAATAGGAAAATGGGTGAGTCGGGCCGGTTGATAAACGGGTCGGCCGCTTCTTTCATGAGTGAATCGATGCGAATACGGTCATGAAATACGTCGCCTTCATCGCCGCGACGCGACAGGCGGCCAAGAATATCCCGGCAGCGTTCGGTTTGGCTGACCAACAGCTTTGCGTCGTCTTCCAGTTGACCCTGTCCCTTGAGATCGGAAGCCATCTCTTTGGCTGTGATCTGAATCGTGGCGAGCGGCGTGCCTAACTCATGAGCGGCCGCTGCAGCCAGTGCGCCTATGGCGGCGAGACGTTCTTCGCGCGCAAGGACAAGTTCTGTCGCGGCGAGCGCACTCCGCATTTGCTCGGATTCCTTGGCGACGCGATGGGCGTAAGTGGCGAAAAACAGGATGCTCAACGTGAGCGCCACCCACACGCCTGCCAAAAAGGTGTGTGGGAAATCAAGCGTTTCGCCAGGCAACCAGGGCAAAGGCATGTGAAAAAGCGCCAGAAACCCTACCCCCACAATGGCGAGGACGCCGATAATAATTGTTTGTCGAAGCGGCAGCACGCTCGCAGCAATGACAACAGGCGCGAGAATGAGCGCTGAAAACGGATTCTGTAGTCCGCCTGTTAAAAAGATGAGTGCGACGAGTTCAACAATATCGAAGCAAATATATCCCGCCGCTTCCTCGGGGCTCAGCATCCTCTGAGGGGAATATCTGAATGCTGCGAACAGGTTCAGCCAGGCGCTGGCGGCGATCACCGATAGGCTGAGCCCGAGCGGTACGGGAAAACCAAGCGCAAAATGGACGATGACGATCGCAATGGTCTGGCCCGCCACCGCAAGCCAGCGCAGGGCGGTCAGTGTGCGCAGTCGGACGGGACCGTGAAGCCAATCGAGGGCGTCATCGCCGATGACGGAGATGTGTCTCATTTCGTTTCTCTTCTGAGGTTCGAATACGTCTCTGGATCGTTTATAACCGCACCTTGGTTCGGTCAAAGAGAGAAATACAATGCGATTTATGTTTGTGGCTGCGATCGTTTGCGGAAGTTTGTTTCTGGAATCGTGTGGGCGTGATGCATCGTATTCAGGCTTGGGAAGCATTGGCACGGAGCTCTCTGGCCAATTTTCATCAGATTTTGATTTGATTAATCAAGACGGCGAAGCGGTTCGTGATGAGGATTTTCGAGGCAAGGTGATGATTGTCTATTTCGGTTACACAAATTGTCCCGATGTGTGTCCGGGTGATATCGGTGTGTTGAGCGCAGCTCTGTTTGAACTCGAAGATAAAGCCGAAGCCGTCGCACCGATCTTCATTACCGTTGATTCTGAGCGAGATACTCCGCAAGTCCTCAATGCCTATCTTTCCTTTGATAAGCGCATCACTGGGCTGACTGGTGGGACCGAGGCCGTCGAAGCGGCGCGAAGATCCTTTAAGCTCTATGCACAAAAGCAGGCTCAGCCAGACTCAGCGCTGGGATATACGTTTGATCATCAGCGGTTTTACTACATCGTCGATCGGACCGGACAACCGATTTACGCCATTTTTGGCGGCGCCAGCCCGAAAGACCTTGCGAATGTGCTGCGGCGCAGTATCAAGCGTTAAGTAGGTGTTAACCCTCTATCAGGCTGTTTTTATGAGACCATACGCTCTGAACATCAGAGTTGGCGGAGTAATTATGTAACCGATGCGTAACGAAAGTTTGCATCGCAGTATAAACTGGTGGAATACTCCGCCATTCGGGGGATTGCTTGGCGTAAGAGGCGCGTTCAGCCTCAGAGTTTGTAGGGTCGATGCTATATTCCGCCTTTGAGTTTGGCTATGCGTCCGCACAGCCGGCGCGCGTAGCGGCGGGTTTCGGAGCGCGGTTGTGGCGATCTCCACTTAATCCGATGGCCGGTACATGGCTCGGCCGCTCGACGGCTGCGGCCCTCGATGTCTTCGAGCATATGACCAGGCGTTATCCCAAACCGGAATGGGGGATTGAAGCGACGACGGTCAATGGAATTGACGTTCCGATCGAGATTGAGGTCGCACACCAAAAAGACTTTTGCACGCTGCTCCATTTCAAGCGACATCCGGAACGGCTGAAAAGCGCTCTCGGGCACGACAGACCCGCTCCCCGCGTTCTCATTGTTGCACCGCTCTCCGGTCATTATGCGACGTTGTTGCGCGGTACGGTTGAGGCGATGTTGCCCGAGCATGACGTCTATATTACCGACTGGACCGATGCGCGGACCGTACCGCTCGCATTGGGGCATTTCGATCTCAACGACTTTATCGATTATATCGTTGATTTTCTGCACGTACTCGGACCTCAGGCGCACGCCATGGCGGTTTGTCAGCCGGGCCCGGCATTGTTAGCGGCGGCGGCTTTGATGGCTGAAGACAACGATCCAGCGCGCCCCGCTTCCTTAATAATCATGGGCAGTCCGATTGATACCCGCCGCTCCCCGACCATTCCGAACGTTCTCTCACAACAGCGCTCTTATGAGTGGTTCGCCCAAAATATGGTTCATACTGTGCCGGCGCCCTATCCCGGTATTTTTCGACGTGTTTATCCCGGCTTTTTACAGCTCTGTTCATTTCTTTCGATGAATCACGATCGGCATGTCAGCGCGCATAGCGATTACTTCCAACACCTTGTGGAAGGGGACGGTGATTCCGCCGACAAACACCGTGCTTTTTACGATGAATATCTGTCCGTCATCGATATGACGGAGGAGTTTTATCTTCAGACCATCCGTGAAATATTTCAGGAACACACACTGGCCAAAGGCGAGTTCATGCATCGCGGACGCCGGGTCAGACCGGAAGCGATTTCCGACATTGCGTTGATGACGATTGAAGGTGAGAACGACGACATTTCCGGCATTGGACAGACTCAGGCGGCGCACGATCTCTGCGTTAATGTTCCTTCAGAAATGCAAGTCGATTATATTCAGCCCGGTGTTGGGCATTACGGTGTTTTTAACGGCTCACGTTGGCGTAATGAAATCCAGCCGCGTGTCCGTGACTTCATCCGCTCTCACTTTAATACGAATAAAGAGCATGTGGTTCGCGAAAAGTTGGCAGCCGAATAGACATAAAACAGCGCGTTCTTTTTGGCGGCGTTGATTGAAATATTCGACGTTGCTAGTTCATTTCTGGAAACACTTCGATTCCCAACACCACGCGCAGCTCAGCCAATTTCTGCAATTCTCGCCAATCCAAATTGTCACCAATATTAATATCGCCCGGCAGATTGACAATAAGGTCGACGAACCCGCCGGTGTCAATAATGCTGTCAAGCAGCACTTTGTGCGGCTTAAGCTTTTCGGCAAACGCCGCCACTTCTTTGAAAAAATATCGCGCGCCCTCTATTTCGTAACTGTAGCCCCACATTGTATCGGTGTATTTGCCTGGCAGCGGATCGCCTTGCGGGGTTTTTCTATCTGCGCCGGCCCGCCAAAAATGTTGCGGCGTCAGGTTCAGTTTCTTACTGATCAAAGACGGATCGATAGTGGGGTGTCTGATAAGTAGTCGAATACCGAACCGATAGTCCGTTGTGTCGTCCTCGTCCACACTCATTGCTCCTTCTTGAGATTATATGTGGGCGCAAGCCCGAAGCGGTGCGATTGAAAATCAAGTGGCGTGATCCGCGCCAAGATATTCAGCTGAGCGCATTTCCATGAGGCGTGAAGCCGTGCGTTCGAATTCAAAAGAGCCGTCTCCAACAGCATATAACGCGTCCGGTTCATCGTCGGCTGAGCAGACCAGTTTCGTCTTCGCGTCGTAGACCGCATCGATCAAAACGACGAAACGTTTGGCTTCATTGCGCATGTCCGGCCCCATAATTGGAATATGATCAATGAATAATGTTCCAAAGCGCCGGACGATGGCCAGATAATCATTAGCGCCGAGTGGTTTTTCAAAAAGATCGGCAAAGTCGAATCGCGCTGCGCCTCGCGCCTGCAGCGGCACGGTCACTTTGCGCCCCTTCACGCGAACTTCGCACGGAAGCGCCTTGGCGCCGCAGACCATGCGTTCCCAAGCTTTGTCCATACACAGATCGGCGCCGCGACCGAGCGGTTGATAATAGACTGGCGCACCGGCTAATCGCGCGAGCCGGTAATCGCGAGCGGCGACAAGTTCTATGGCGTCTAACCGCTCGACCAACAGGTCGATAAAGGGCGTAAAGAGTTGACGGTTGAGGCCATCTTTATAGAGATCGTGCGGACTCCGGTTCGATGTTGCGACGACAACCACGCCTTCGGAAAATAACGCCCCGAAGAGGCGCCCCAATATCATGGCGTCGGCAATATCCGAGACCTGAAATTCATCGAACGCAAGAAGATGCGCTTCGCGGGCGATGGTGCGGGCGACGGGGCGGATCGGATCATCACCGGCGCCTTTCACATAATAGGGGCTTTTTTTACGCGCCCGTTCATCCATCGCGCGCCATTGGGCGATGCGCTCATGGGTTTGCGCCATAAACTCGTGAAAGTGGACGCGCCTTTTTTTTGCGACTGGCGTGCTGTTGAAAAAGAGGTCCATGAGCAGCGTCTTGCCGCGCCCCACGCCGCCCCAAAGATAAACCCCTTTGGGCGCCGGACGGCGTGACCGAAAAAACAAACCCTTGCGCTGTGGGTGGTGCGATTTGAGCGCCTCATGCAGCCCTTGCAGCCGTTCGGCTGCTTCTTCCTGCGCCGGGTCGGCTTCAAGCGCGTTCTCGTCAACGAGTGCGTGGTAACGGTTAAGTGGGCCCCTCATAATTTGAGCTATAACCCGGACGGTGCGTGACGTCACCAGACAAGATCGGCGTCGGGGCGACATCAAATCACTTCCGTGTGCGTTTGATGTTCGGCTCATAAAGAGGCGCGAATGTCTCCTGATCGCGTGACGTTTAGAAGTGTTCATCCGGCGTTCGGGTTGACGATATAGGGACCGCACAGTCGGCGGTCGCCATGGCAGCAATCGGTGATGAGGTAGTCGATCAAACCCCGCATGCCGCCATAATCGACAGCGTAAATGACGCTGCGCCCCTCTTTTCGGGAGTGGATCAGACCTGCGCGGGTGAGCTCCTTCAGGTGGAAGGAAAGGGTAGGGGCGCTCGCGCCAAGGCAGCCAGCGAGCGATCCGGCCGAAAGGCCTTTAGGACCTGTCTTCGCCAAGACGCTCAGGGTTTCGAGTCGGGTCTCCTGCGCCAGCGCGGCGAAGGCGGGGAGGGCTTCTAAAATTTCCATAGTTATGGAAATATCAAATAATAAAAGATTCTGCAAGATATGCCATCATTCCGGATCGACGCTGCCCCCTCAGCCCCCCGGATCAATCCGGGGGGCAGCTCCCCCGTAAACGGGGGAGCGATCCTCCATTTCCACATATGCTGGTTGTCCCTCCCCCGTACACGGGGGAGCGATCCACCATTCCCACATTGGCTGGGTGCCCCCCCCCCGAAAACGGGGGAGGTGATCCGATGTATCGGAGGGGGTGAGCAGCGCCGCCCAACTCCTTGCCGCCCATTATTTCGCTGGGCGATGGACCATAAATTTCTTGATTTCGGCAATCGCCTTGGCCGGATTGAGGTGCTTGGGGCAGACCTGGGCGCAGTTCATGATGGTGTGACAGCGGTAAAGCTTGAACTTGTCCTCAAGCGCGTCGAGACGCTCATTGGTCATCTGGTCGCGGCTGTCAGAAATCCAGCGATAAGCCTGAAGCAAAGCCGCCGGGCCGAGATATTCATCTTTGCCGCCCTTGTCGCCATTCCACCAATAAGATGGGCACGATGTCGAACAGCACGCACATAAAATGCACTCATAAAGCCCGTCGAGCTTGGTGCGGTCATCATGGCTTTGCAGCCATTCG
>JAJFFW010000123.1 GCA_021776435.1 Parvularculaceae bacterium
ACCTCAAAAGGTTGGCGCCAAGAACTGTCGATGATCTTTGGAAGGCGGCGGGAAAAGTGTGTGTCCTGTTCAAACCAGACGAGTGCACAAACTTCTTCACAGAAGATGGATATGGACCAGCCTAAATCGGAAACGCTCTAGCTTGTTGATTCATTGACCCCCTCACCCGGAAACGGCTTCTCCGTTTCCGACCTCTCCCCAAAGGGGAGAGGTGAAGTTCCATATGCGCCACATGAGTCAACATTTACGCAAGTTGGCGTTACTCGACCGTAAACAGATCTTCAATAAACAATGCCACCGCCTCGGTCATGGCGTCGCGATTGGATTTTTTGCGAAAACCATGGCCTTCGTCTTTCGCCGCCATATACCAGACCTCGCCGCCATTGGCGCGCACCTTCGCGAGGATTTGCTCAGCCTCCGTATACGGCACGCGCGGATCGTTTATACCCTGAATGACAAAGAGCGGTTTGGATATTTTGTCCGCGTGATTGAGCGGCGCAATGCTCTCAAGAAAGGCGCGCATTTCTGGAATGCGTTCATCGCCATATTCCGGCCGGCGCAGATCACGGCGATACTCGGCTGTATTTTCGAGGAAAGTCACGAAGTTCGAAATACCGACAATATCAACAGCGCCGGCAAGCCGGTCATTGAAGTGAACCATCGAAGCGAGAACCATATAGCCACCATAGGATCCGCCATAGACCATGATCCGGTTTTTATCGAGATCGCCCTGCGTTTCAACCCAATCGAGCAAAGCGCCGATATCTTTGACCGAGTCTTCACGCTTCATGCCGTTATCGAGCTGCACATAGGTTTTCCCGAAACCGGAAGATCCACGCACATTGGGTACGATGATCGCGGCGCCTAATTCGTTGGCCCAGAACTGATAGGTTGAAGAGAAGGTCGGCCTCGCTTGCCCTTCCGGTCCACCATGGATCGAAACAATCACCGGATGGGGACCTTCGCCTTCTGGTTTGTAAATGAAGCCGGGGATCTGACGGGATTCGTCATTGACGGTGTCGAAGGTTGGATAATCGAAAAATTCAGGTTGAATGAAACTGCTGGAATCCAGACCGCCGACTTCGCTTTCCGTCCAGCGCTCAAGCGCAGACCGGTTGCGACCAAGCAACCATGTATAAACATCACCGGGGGAGTCGGCTGCATTCAGTGAAAAGCCGATCTGCGATCCGTCCGGGCGATAGTCGAGCCCGCCGATGACGCCCGGCGGCAGGTCCGGCGCCGGTAAAGCGCGGTCATCGCGTGTGCGGCGAATGTGAAGCCGTGACCGGCCCGCCTCATTGGTGACGAAAGCGTATGACTTACCATCAGGAGAGATCCTTATCGCGCCAACATCCCAGTCGATTTCGCTCGTGAGGTTTTGTTTGACACGGCTCGCGATGTCATAGCGGTAGAGGTCCAGGAATTCACCGCCTTCATCTGATGTGAAATAGATCGACTGGCCGTCATGGGAAAATTCTGCATTGCCAAAGGCAATTTTATCATTAGACGGATTAACGCGAGTGGTTTCCCCGCTTGTTACATTAAGCAGATGAATCTCACTCTCGTTGATAGAGATGTAATGGAATAAAAGGAGCGAGAGACCATCAGGCGACCAGCCGGATGGCGACCACCATCCATCGCCTTGAAAGGCAAGGCGGCGATTTTCCGGCGCATCAACGGCAGCAACGACAATCCCCCGTGTCGACCCCTCCAACGTCTTGTACCAGGCGAGCTGTGCGCCGTCCTGTGACCATGTGGGCGAACCCTGACGCCCTTCACCGTCAGAGATCATTTCCGACGCCCCGCGCGCGCGATCGAACAGGAAGACTTGATAGTTTTCATCACCGCCATTGTCGCGGGTGAAGGCGAAATGATTGGCGTCGGTTGGCGATGCGGCGATCCCCCCGAGGGGTTCGTCATAAAAGGTGACTTGAGCGCGCGCGCCCATCGGTTGGGTGACAAAATGGATCTGGCTGGTTTCAGCAAAGCGTGTCGAGATAAAAATGCCGTCGCCATCCGCCGGAAATCCGGCCAAGCTTGCAGATCGGGTATTTTGATATTGGCGAAGGCGCTCGCTCAGTGCGGGTGGTGTCTCGGGCACGTTTTCAAGAATGAGATTGCCCTTTTCAATCCGCTCCGCCGCCCAGGTGTTCGCACTTGCACTTGCAAGAAGCGTGGCTGTAATTGCAAAAATGATCTGCCGGTTTTTCATGTGGCCCCTCTTTAAAACGTGATTCAGCGGGGGGAGCATACCGACAATGGACCCATAGCCCAAGTCCGATTCAAGGGAATTCCAAGTGTTCCTATGCATCGGCTCCAATTTCAAAAATGAACTGTCACGCTTGGTTGACGCGCGACGCCTCGGAGAGGACAAAAACCTATGACTGGAGTTCTCGGCTTTAACACGACCCGCCTCGCCTCGCCGCATCTGACGCCCGCCCATGAAGCATGGCGGCAGACTGTTCGCACCTTTGTCGACCGTGAGATCATGCCTCACGTCAATGAATGGGACGAAGCCGGAGAGTTTCCACGTTCGCTCCACAAAAAGGCGGCTGAGGTTGGCTTGATCGGCGTGGGTTATCCGGAGGATTTGGGCGGCATATCAGAAGATATTGATGTCTTTCACTCCATGATCGCAGCGGAAGAGCTTTCGCGCACCGGCGCTGGCGGGCTTGTCGCCGGATTGATGACACACGGCATTGGCTTGCCACCGATCATCGCTCTCGGATCTGAAGACCTCAAACGACGGATCGCCCCTTCTGTTCTAAGTGGTGAAAAACTCATTGCGCTTTGCGTCACCGAACCGTCCGGGGGGTCCGACGTCGCCAATCTGAAGACCAGGGCGGTGCGCGATGGCGATCACTACAGTGTGAACGGTGAAAAGACATTTATCACCACAGGCATGCGCGCCGATTATCTGACCGTTGCAGTTCGAACGGGCGGCGACGGCGCCGCCGGGATTTCGTTTTTGTTGGTGGAAACGGATCGTCCGGGCGTCTCCCGAACCCCTTTGAAGAAGATGGGTTGGTGGATGTCCGACACAGCGAGCATTCACTTTGACGACGTCAAAGTTCCCGTTGAAAATCTCATTGGCATAGAAAACCAGGGGTTTCTTGGCATTGTAGCGAACTTCAATATGGAACGTTTGTCGATGTCTGCTCAGGCGGTTGCATTCGCTCGCGTGTGTATCGAGGACGCCGCGATCTGGGCCCGTGAACGCCACACATTCGGTAAGCCCCTCGCGAAGCATCAGGTGATTCGTCACAAGTTTTCAGAAATGGTCCGTAGAGTGAACGCCACCTCGGCCTATCTTGATAACTGCGCGTGGCGTGTCAAAAATGGCCAGTCCCCGATAAGTGATCTTTCCCTCTTGAAAGTTCAGGCGACCCGCACGATGGAATTTTGCGCCCGCGAAGCCATGCAAATTTTAGGCGGCGCAGGGTTTATGCGCGGACATCGCGTAGAACGCATTTACCGCGAAGTGCGTGTGATGGCGATTGGCGGCGGATCGGAAGAAATTATGAACGATCTCGCCGCTCGACAGATGGGCCTTTAACATTCGGTCCTCTAAGGGAAAGCTAAATCCCTTCGGCCTATTCCCCTTCTCGCGGGAACATTAATCGACCGGGTCGAGCCAACCCCATTCATCTTCCGTCTCACCGGTGAAGAGCCCGAAGAAGGCGTCTTGTATTTGCCGGGTGATGGGACGTTCACCAGAACCGACAGCAAGACGATCGACGGACCGCACCGGCGTCACTTCGGCGGCCGTACCGGTAAGGAACATCTCATCAGCTGCGTAGAGCATTTCGCGTGGGATCGCCTGTTCAACCACTTCGTAGCCGAGTTTGCGGGCGAGCGTCATCACTGTATCGCGGGTAATGCCGGTCAGAATCGATGCGCCTGCCGGTGGCGTGATTAACCGGCCTTTGATGGCGATGAACAGGTTTTCTCCGGCGCCTTCGCTGACCAAACCGTCGTGGGAAAGGCCAATACCTTCGGCGAATCCCCGATCCTTCGCTTCCATCGACACAAGACGGCTCGACAGGTAATTGCCTGCCGCTTTAACACCAGCGGGAATTGTTCCGGGCGCCGAGCGCCTCCAGCTTGAAACGGCGACGTCGATGCCGTTTTTCAACCCTTCTTCTCCCAGATACGCGCCCCATGGAAACGCCGCAATGACCAAATCGGTATCGCACGCCTGTGAAGCCGGCCCCATCTCACCGTAACCAAGAAAGGCAATCGGCCTGATATAAGCGGAATCAAGTCCGTTTTCGCGAACAACATCTCTGCAAACCTGCATCAGCTCATCAACAGAATATCCGATGTTGATCTTGTATACGCGTGAGGAGAACATCAGGCGCTCGATATGCTCGCGATTGCGAAAAACCACGACACCTTTGTGCTTGGTGTTATAGGCGCGCATGCCTTCAAAAACGCCTGATCCGTAGTGGAGCCCATGGGTGAGAACATGGGTTGTCGCCTCAGCCCATGGAACCATCTTCCCATTGCGCCAGATAAATTGAGCTTCTTGTATCGGCATTTTTTACTGTTCCAGTCATGTGCGCACCCGAACGACATCTAGAGTGGCGCGTTCAGGCATTGGTTTCAGTCCCGGTCGCCCTTCATTTTCGGGATCCTCGCGGATCAACCGGTCGACCGCATCGAGATAGGCATAGCCGCTGGCGAGAACAATATCCATCTCGTCGCCAGAACCGTGAATGGAATGCCTCTTATATTGTGGCCGCACCACTTGCCCAGCCCTTTGACTGCCGTCGCTGCGAAACTGTTCACCCTTTCATCAAGGGGCAAAAAACTCCTGAACGCGCAATGCTGGAAACAACCCTGTTTGGCAGTGGGTCGAATCTTCTTGGGCAATTCAAAACTATTTTATGCGATGGGCCGCTGCTGGCAGACGCAAAAACCCCGCTCGGGGGCAACGAACGGGGTCTTTTGACAACAATGTGCGTACGACTCAGGGAGCCCAACTGAGAAAGGACCCGTTCCGAAGAAGCCCGTTGTTCAGAAGAAAGAGACCAAAAAGTACTGCCGACGCTCCAAATGCAAAGATATGCGACATGTCCACAAGCGTCTGGAGGGCAAGCACCCGCGTGTTCCGTCTCATTGTATCTGCATCTTAAAAGTCATTCGGCATTCAGACTTTCTTCTCACAGCCGACCTAAGTATCAACATGCTAGGCTATGGATTAGGTTGACACAAGCAGAAACAAGCGCCTTTCAATTATTTCATGAACGAAAATGCTGCAAAATCACACCCTACAGCGTCGGAGCGACTCTCCGTTGCTCGACGGGTCGTCTTAAAAATTGGATCCACTTTGCTGATCGGGCCTGATGGGACAGTCAACCGCAAGTGGCTCAGCGGCTTTGCCACCGATACTGCGCAATTGAAGGCGGCAGGATCCGAAGTCATCATCGTGACGTCGGGCGCCGTCGCGCTTGGTCGTCGCCGGCTCGGTTTGAGCGGTCGTTTACGGCTTGAAGAAAAGCAAGCCGCCGCTGCTGCTGGGCAGGCCCATTTGGTCGAAGCCTGGCAAGACGCATTCTCCCCTCACGGTGTCTGTGTCGCGCAGCTTCTCTTAACGCTGGAGGATACAGAACACCGCAAGCGCTATCTGAACGCGCGCGCAACACTCGAGACTTTGATCGATCTCGGCGCCACCCCATTGATCAATGAAAATGATACTGTCGCCACGGCAGAAATCCGTTACGGCGATAATGACCGCCTCGCCGCCCATTCCGCACAGATGGCGGGTGCGGATTTGCTAATATTATTTTCTGATGTTGACGGTTTGTACACGGCCGATCCGCGCCTCGTAAAAAACGCCGAACACATTCCCCATGTCAATGACATCACCCCTGCCATCGAAGCCATGGCGAGCGACCCCAACCACGAAACGGATGCGGGTACAGGCGGGATGACGGCAAAGTTAGCGGCGGCAAGAATAGCCACCACCGCCGGCGCCTGCGTCATCGTTGCTCGTGGAAGCGGTGATCGCCCGATTAACGCGCTCAAAGCCGGCGCGCGCGCCACGGTCTTTAACCCGCAATCAACGCCGGAGCGTGCGCGGCGTCAATGGATCGGCGGGCGTTTGAAACCAGCGGGATCCATCCATATCGACGACGGTGCAGCCCTGGCGCTGTCGCGCGGCGCCAGCCTCCTGCCCGCTGGCGTGATACGGATCGATGGTGATTTTGCCAAAGGAGATGCAGTCTCCGTTATCGGACCAGAAAATGATTTATTAGGGCAAGGACTTTGCGCTTATGGCGCCATAGACGCCCGTCTCATCGCCGGCCGGAAATCTGAAGACATTGAAGCGATCCTCGGTTATCGCCGACGTTCAGCAATGATTCACCGGGATGACTTGGCGCTCATTGTAAGGCTGAAAGGCAAAGCCCCATGACCTCTAAAGAGAGTATCATTCACGATACCGACCTTTCTCGACAAATGGTGAAGATGGGCCAGGCGGCGCGACAAGCGGCGCGTCATCTTGCTCAGGCGAACCCGGCCGCAAAAGCGGATGCGATCAACGCCGCAGCCGACGCAATCGCCTCTCGTAAGACTGAAATCCTCGCCGCCAATAAGCGCGACCTCGAAGGGGCGAGCGAAAAAGGCCTTTCCACAGCCATGATTGACCGTCTGGCGCTCGATGATATGCGCGTTGAGGGTGTTATCAATACAGTGCGTGATGTGGCGCGATTGCCTGACATGATCGGCGATGTCATTTCGCAATGGGTCCGCCCCAACGGTTTAACAATTGAACGCGTGCGAATCCCGATCGGGGTCATCGCTGTTATTTACGAGAGCCGCCCCAACGTCACGGCGGATGCCGGGGTGCTTTGCTTAAAGTCAGGGAACGCTGCAATTTTGCGCGGCGGGTCTGAAAGCTTTCACACTTCGCAGGCGATTCATGCCTGTCTCGTCGAAGGATTGAGTAAAGCCGGTCTGCCTGAAGCGGCCATCCAATTCGTGCCAACGATCAATCGAGACGCCGTCGGTCATCTGCTTTCAGGTCTCAATGGGAATGTTGATCTTATTGTGCCCCGCGGCGGAAAATCTCTGGTGGCGCGCGTCAACATAGAAGCCCGTGCGCCCGTGCTCAGTCATCTCGACGGAATTTGCCATGTTTATATTGATCGTGAGGCTGATCGAGACAAAGCGATTGCAATCGCCGTCAATTCTAAAATGCGGCGCACTGGAATTTGTGGGGCGGCGGAAACTCTGCTCATCGACCGCGCTGCAATAGACACTCACCTTAAGCCCGTTCTTGATGCATTGTCAGCGGCGGGCTGCGCCTTGCGAGGCGACGCATCTGTCCGAGCATATTATCCAACTGCGAGCCCTGCCGCCGAAAGCGATTGGTCAACGGAATATCTCGACAGCGTGATATCGGTCAAGGTCGTTGACGGCGTAGAGGGGGCGATCCGACACATTGATCAATATTCTTCAGGCCATACAGAGTCGATCATTACGGAAAATGCCCGAACGTCTGAAAAATTCCTTGCCGAAGTTGATAGCGCCATCGTTATGCAAAATGCATCGACTCAATTTGCCGATGGTGGAGAGTTCGGATTGGGCGCCGAAATTGGCATTGCCACGGGCCGCCTTCATGCGCGCGGGCCGGTAGGCGTTGAAGGTCTGACGACTTACAAATACGTCGTGCGCGGTGACGGGCAGACACGCCCGTGAGGCCTCACTGTTGCCCCTTTCTTCACGTCCGCTTATGGAAGTGACTTAAAAGAGGGGCGAGTGAATGTCCGCAGAATCTTCCAAGACCTCATCCAAGATTGATGCGTTGCTTGAAATCATGGAAAAACTCAGATCGCCTGATAATGGTTGCCCATGGGATGTTGAACAAACCTTCCGCACCGTTGCGCCCTATACGATCGAAGAAGCGTATGAAGTCGCCGACGCGATCGAACGCAGTGATTTAACGGCGCTCAAAGATGAATTGGGTGATCTGCTCTTTCAGGTCGTCTTCCATGCACAGATGGCGAAAGAGGAAGGCGCATTCGACTTTGCTGATGTGGCCGTTGCCATCTCCGACAAAATGATACGCCGCCACCCGCATGTGTTTGGCGGCGCGAAGTATCGGTCTGCGGAAGAGCAAATTCACGCCTGGGAATCACAAAAAGCGGAAGAACGCGCAAGTAAAGGCGTACAAAGCCTTCTCGATGATGTTTCTATCGGCCTTCCCGGGTTGACCCGGGCGGTCAAACTTCAAAAGCGCGCTGCGCGCGTCGGTTTCGATTGGACGGAACCGGAAGCTGTTCTCGACAAAGTCGTCGAAGAGACCAGAGAACTCACCGAGGCGATGTCGACAGCGAACGTGGAGGATATTGAAGACGAATTCGGCGACCTGTTATTTGTGATGGCCAACCTTTCCCGACACCTCAAAATTGATCCGGAAGCAGCGATCCGTCGCGCCAATGAGAAATTCTCCCGCCGTTTCCGCCACATCGAGGACTGCCTGAACCGAGAGGGCCGTCGTCCCGAAGACGCATCGCTCGACGAGATGGAAGCTTTCTGGCGGGATGCAAAAATGCAGGAAAGAAAGACTTAGGCGTCATCGCGCCCAGCACTCTAGCCGCCAAAACCACCACGCGGCTTTAGCATTCTGCGAAAAACTGCGTAGATCGGCAGGAACAGGAATGCGATCAACGTCTTGACCGCGAAGTCGCCGATCATCCAGTTGATCCACGGCGTATTCGCCCCCCCGTAGACGCTGGGAAAATAGACGAAAACCTCTACCCCATACCCGGCCAGAGACGCATAGAGCGGCGCGCGCCACCACCGCCCGCCTCCACGAATGACATCGTAGATATTGGCCGCAACATATTGCCCGATCATTGCGCTCGCCACAAAGCCCATTACAAAACGCACATTTGGCAGATCAGATGAGTCCAGAGCGGGCGCCAGATAGGATATTTCCGCGAATGTCGCGATCGCCGCCACGGTCCACGATGCCGTAATAACCCGGGACGCTTCCTCACCACCGAACCGGCGCGCTAACAAAACAGCAAAAAGCGGCGCCGCCGACATCACCATTCTGCCAATCGTCAACCATTGGCTTGGATGCAACGCAGGATCGAGCGCCGTAAGAGTGTCAAATGCACGATATGGCAGATCTAGTGTGAGAAAAGAGAGTAATAATATTGGCGTAAATAACGCCGACAACCAAAGGAGACGAACCAGCGAAGCGGCGAAATCCGCAAATTCGCGTTTCAACCGCTGGAGGGGCGGTTCCTTATTCGGCCTGCGCTGTTCCATCGCGACCGAGCTTTTCATGATACACGCCGTTTTCGCCAGGGACGTTCGCGCCCTTATGAAGCTTTGGCGAGTTCGCGTTTCACTTTCAAGGCGCTTGAGGAAAGTTGTTGTTCCGTCGCTTTCACTAAGAAGGGATCCAGCCCCCCCACATGATCGATCGTGCGAAGCGCAGATGCAGTGATGCGAAACTTGAACGGACGGCCCAGCTTGTCGCTGTGCAGCGTCACATTGCAAAGATTCGGCAAGAATCGCCGCTTCGTACGGTTTTTAGCGTGAGAGACGTTGTTTCCGGTCATAGGACCGACGCCCGTAAGTTCGCACCGGCGCGCCATGATCGTCACCTTATTTTTGGGGCGTTTTCACACCCGTGAAATCCCTGAAGAGGGCGTGGCTATAGGCGAGCCGAGCGACAGCGTCAAGCAGTCTGGTCCATTGAAAAATCATTTTGCCGAAAAGGAGAATCGCCGGACAATGTAAATCAGAAAGAACAAATGAGAAACAGGTGCGAGTCAGTGATTCGTGCGGGTTTTGTTCTATTTTTGTTTCTCTTCTATGTTTGAGAAAAGAGCTCACGCTTACTCGTGGGGTGAGCGCACAACGCATATTGTGCAAGCGCGCCGAAACAGCTTTCTTCACAAAAAAACCGGATCACCAGACCTATCAGCGTTCCGAATCGCCCGAGTTTCAATGTTGTGACACTTGCTTCCAAGAAAACCGCATCCAGAGGCTTCGTGAATCCGGGGCCGATAACAGCCGTGCTTGGCCCAACCAATACCGGCAAGACCCATTATGCCTTGGAGCGGATGCTTGCGCATCGTTCCGGGATGATCGGGTTACCGCTCAGGCTGCTCGCACGTGAGGTGTATGATCGCATTATCGCTCAGCGAGGATCCCAGGAAGTCGCTCTGGTCACGGGAGAAGAAAAAATCATCCCGCCCTCGCCCCGGTATTGGGTCTGTACGGTGGAAGCGATGCCTCTCGAACGCGAGGTTGATTTTCTCGCCATTGACGAGGTTCAACTGGCCGCAGATCTCGAACGCGGCAGAATCTTCACCTCACGGCTACTCCATGCGCGCGGTAAGTCGGAAACCCTTTTGCTGGGATCGGATACGATCTGGCCAGTTTTGCGCAAGCTGTACCCTGATGCGACTTTGATTTCGCGGCCACGGTTTTCCGCGCTCAATTATTCTGGTCCGAAAAAAGTAACACGCCTGCCGCGTCGCAGCGCGATCGTCGCATTTTCCTCAGATGCGGTCTATGCGATTGCTGAGTTGATCCGCCGTCAGCGCGGCGGCGCGGCTGTTGTGCTTGGCGCCCTTTCACCACGAACACGCAACGCCCAGGCTGCGCTCTATCAAAACGGGGAAGTCGATTATTTAGTCGCAACCGATGCGATCGGCATGGGCTTAAATATGGATATCGACCATGTGGCGTTTGCTGCGACCCGTAAATTCGACGGGCGCGGGATGCGAAACTTGCTTCCAGCGGAGTTGGCGCAAATTGCCGGACGCGCCGGACGCCATGTCCGCGACGGAACGTTTGGGACCACCGCAGACTGTCCCGACCTTGATAAGAACATCGTCGATGCGATTGAGAACCACCACTTCGAACCGGTTTCAAACCTGCAATGGCGTTCAGAAGCGCTCGATTTTTCCACCCTTCCGGCGCTCTTAAATTCCTTCGAGCGTTCGCCGCCACATTCGCTGCTGCGGCGCTCCAGGCCTGATGACGATGAAATCGCGCTGACCCGCCTCACCCAATGGCGCGATATCCGCGACATGGCGAAAGGCGGCGCTGCCCTGAACACGCTTTGGGACGTTTGTCAGACACCGGACTTTCGAAAAACAGCGCCCGATCAACATGCCCGTCTTTTGGCGGAATTATATCGCCAATTGATGGGAAATGGGCGTATCAGCGACGCGTGGCTGGCCGATCATATCGAACCCCTTGATCGAACCGATGGAAATATCGACACGCTTTCTTCACGCATCGCCCATATTCGCACCTGGACGTATCTCTCTCACCGAAGCGCATGGCTTGCAAATGCGGGATATTGGCAGGATAAAACGCGAGTTATAGAAGATTCGCTTTCTGATGTGCTGCATGAAAAACTCACGCAACGTTTTGTCGACCGGCGTACATCAGTCCTGATAAGACGATTAAAAGACGACGCGCCTCTTCTGGCGGGCGTCAACGAAGACGGAGAAGTGATTGTGGAAGGCCAGTTCGTTGGCCGCCTGTTGGGTTTCGAGTTTATCCTCGACCCGCGGGCGTCAGGCGCCGAAGCTAAATCGGTGCGCGCTGCCGCGGATCGCGCTCTGCGCCCGATCATGGCCACGCGTGCGGCGGCGCTCGCCAATGCGGAAAGCGCCGATCTCGATTTACGAGAGGATGGCTCGATCTGGTGGCGGACGGCTCAAGTCGCTAGGTTGGAGAAGGGGCCGGCGCCATTGCGTCCCAATTTGCGCATCAAAGGTCTGGACGCCATTTCACCAAACTTGCGCGGACGTGTTGAAGACCGCCTTACAGATTTTTTCGCCGCTAAAGTGGAAGCCTTGCTTGCCCCACTCATTGGATTGCAACGCGCTGCAAATGCGGGCGGAGATAATGGCTTACAAGGACTGACGCGAGGGGTTGCATTCCGCCTGGTCGAAAATTTCGGCGCCACCTCACGTGAGCAATTTGGCGATGACCTGCGTCAGATAAATCAGGAAGAGCGCAGCAAGCTACGCCAGCTCGGTGTGCGCTTTGGTGAATACACTGTTTTCATGCCGGCGCTTTTAAAACCAATGCCTGCTGCAGTTTTGACAATGCTTTGGGCATTATGGACGGATCGTCGGCCTCATGAAATCACCCCCCCCAAAGCGGGATTGGTGTCAACACAGATATCTGAAACTCTTCCGCATGCATATTACTATGCTTCGGGGTACCGTCCGTCGGGCGTGCGCGCAGTGCGTATCGATATGCTTGAACGCCTGGCGGGAGAAATTCGGAATGCTCGCAAAGGTCGCGAATTGCGTCACGGCTTTGAAGCGACGGCGCATATGATGTCCTTTGTTGGTTGTTCCGGTGAGGATTTCGAATCGATCCTTCACTCGCTCGGTTTTCGAAAACATGTAGAAAAACGTGCAGCGCCAACAAAAACACCGACCAATCAGATGGAAACGCAAGCGCCTCCCGTTTCTCCAGAGAACAATAACGCCCTTGAAAATTCCGAGACTGAAATGTCGCGCGAGCCAACCGGCGCCACAAGTTCACAGAGCGTTTCACCGTCACCTGTCAACGATAATGTCGAACTGCTGAACGCTCCAAGCGCAGTGCCGGACATATATACACAAACGCCCACCGCGCCATCGGTCGAACCGACCGAAGCACCAGCGGACTCACATGCGGACTCACTGGCGGACTCACTGGCGGACTCACTAGCGCCGAACCCTGCAACGGCATCGGCAGAATCCGTTCAAGAACAGCTTAAGAGCTCTTCGGATGAAGATACTGCCAAACCTGAGCCCGTCGTCTCATTAACGATGCCGGACAATGCGGCTGAAGCTGCCTCGGCTGAAACTGAAGCTGCCCCGGTTGAAGAAGGCCCCGACAGCGCTGGTGAAGAAATCGAAGTGACGGTGTGGCGCCCTGTTCCGCGTCGTCATCCAAATAAAAAAGCCAAAAAACCTCAAAAGTCTGGTGATAAAACGGAGCGCAAACCATCCGGCGCGCGTGCTGGCGGCAAACCGCGACAAAATGCTAAACCCGACAGGCAGAATTTTAAATCCAGGCCAAATGGTCCCCAAGACCAAACGCGCCACCGTAAAATAGCGGATCCAAACTCTCCATTTGCCGTCCTGGCAGGGTTGAAGGATGAACTTTCGAAATCCCACTCGGAAGGAAATCAAAAACCACCAGGGGAATCCACAGAGAAGGTGAAGTGAACGCAAACAGCGTAAACATTGCGGACCCCAATATCGCCCCCAGCCAGCGAATCGATAAATGGCTCTGGTGTATTCGGTTTTTTAAAACCAGGTCACTGGCGTCAAAATTTGTTTCAGGGAGCGCTATCCGAATAACCCGCGATGAGATTACGCAGAGGATCGAGAAACCAAGCGCACTGGTGAGACCGGGTGATCGTTTGGCGTTTTCTCTGGGGGAGCGGGTACGGATTATCGAGATTTGCGCCCTCGCTGTACGCCGGGGACCAGCAAAAGAAGCCGTCACCCTTTACAATGATCTATCGCCGCCCGCACCCCAGAAAGAAGAAATCATAAGGCAATCGTCTTTCACCCGTGATAAAGGCGCCGGGCGTCCAACCAAAAAGGATCGACGGTCCCTGGATGCGCTGAAAACGTGATAATCTACCCTGAAGTGAGAGAGCATTTATGTTGAAAAAAATACTATCCGTCTTTCAGTCGAGCTCGGCGACCGTTGAAGCCGGACGGGACGACACTTTACCGCTTGCCCTTTCTGCATTGCTGGTCGAAGCCGCCCGGGCTGATGACCAGTATGAACAGCATGAAGCCCTTCTGATAACCGGAATACTCGCCGCACAATTTCACCTGACGCAAGAAGCAGCCCTCGCTCTTCGCGTCGATGGAGAAACCGCACAGGCGGAAGCCAACGATATTCATCGTTTTACGAAAATCGCTAAAACCATGCCGCCGGCCGAGAAAATCGCTTTTGTAGAGCGGTTATGGGAAGTTGTTTTGTCCGATGGTGAACGCGACCCGCATGAGGATGCCTTAATCAGGCGCGTTTGCGGATTGATTTATGTTGGTGACCCTGAGAGCGGCGCGGCGCGAAGCCGCGTCCTCAAGAGAATGTCCGCAAGCGCGTAGAATTCCCGATACCCGTCTTGCGTCCCGCCGCCGAGCAGTTATGAAATGCTCGAAGTGATACTTTTTGGAGTGGCCTCACAATGACCTACGTGGTGACCGACGCCTGCATTATGTGCAAATACACTGATTGTGTCGAAGTTTGTCCCGTCGACTGCTTCTATGAAGGTGAAAACATGCTCGTTATTCACCCCGACGAATGCATCGATTGCGGTGTGTGTGAACCGGAATGCCCCGTTGAGGCCATCGTCCCGGACACCGATGATACCGATGGCAAGTGGGTTGAACTCAATTCCAAATATGCCGCGGAATGGCCGAATATTACTCTCAAGATCGATCAGATGCCCGAAGCGGACAAATTCACTGAGGAAAAAGGCAAGCTGGCTAAATTCTTCAGTACAAAGCCGGGCCAAGGGTCCTAGCGGGCCGGGTGAAAAAGTGGCCCTTCGACAAGCTCAGCATGAGGTCCGGTTTTTCGCGAAACCGGCGCGACCATAAAGAAAACGATCGCATCGAGCGATCCCGATTTATCGCCCGATGCTATAGTGATTTTGATTTTTTCAACGCATGTGGCGCTCGCTGCATTGCGGAAAGGTCATGGAATGGGTTGAAATTTTATGCTATACTCAATCCGAACATTAGACGGCCGTATAAGCATAATGCTTTAATTAAAGCGGCACCTTAGGGAAATACGCGAACTCGTTGAAAATAAGTGTTTTTCTCTTAACATCCTCTCATCATACACGAGAGATTTCAACGGTTCCTGCTCTCTTGCGCGCGATGCCGAACAGCGGTTGCTGAAAAGCCTGTGCGAAAATTTTCATCACCTAAGAATTCGGTGATGGGTTTTTTGTTGGAAAAGAGTCTAGCGAAGTCAAAGTGAGAGCTAAAATGGCGATAAAAACTGCCGGAAAGACTAAATCCAAACCTGCAGCAAAGTCCAAGAAGGCGACACCAGTGGTCAAGCGGACCACCAAGGCGTCGGCGAAAACTGCTACAAAAAAAGTCACCACAAAAAAATCACCCTCTGGAGCCCAGAAAACCAACGCAGTCAAAAAAGCCACGACCAAGAAGGCGACTACACACAAAGCGCCTCCGAAGAAACCCTCTATAAAAAAACCAGTCGTAAAAAAACCAGTCGCAAAAAAGGCGGCGACAGTTAAGAAGGCGGCGACAGTTAAGAAGGCGGCGGCCTCAGAAACCACCAAAAAAAAAGCTACCAAAAAAAAGGCGACGACAACGACCGTCAAAAAAACAACGACAGCAAAACCCAAAAAATCAACAATCAAAAATGAGAAGAAGACGACTGTGAAGCAAGCGGCGGCCGAAAAAACGAGCGTTAAAAAAACAAAAAAACCTGCACCCAAAACCAAGGCAAAGAAACCGCCCACAAAAACAGCCCTCGCCAAAATGGCGGCTATCGCGGAAAAAGAGAGAATCACGGCCGCCAGAAAACTGATCAAAAAAGGCACTGTCGGTCAGGCGCCGAGAACGTCTGTACGCGCACCGCAGACTCCTTACCCAACAACTCTACCGCCGAAAACTACGACACGGTTGAGCAGTTCTGCATCCAAGTCATCGCCTGAAGCCACGGCCGCCAAACAAAATTTCAAAGTTAATGATCAAATCGTTTATCCCGCACATGGGGTCGGTAAAATTGTCGCAGTTGAGCGTCAGCTTATTGCCGGCACAGCCATAGAATTGTTCGTCATTGTATTCGAGCAGGAAAAAATGCGACTTCGTGTGCCCACCGAAAAAGCCAAAATTGTCGGCATGCGCGCCCTTTCCGATCCAAAACTGATCAAAGACGCCATCATCACCTTGAAAGGCCGCGCCCGCATCAAACGGACCATGTGGAGCCGCCGTGCACAAGAATATGATGCAAAAATTAACTCCGGTGACATCATCTGCGTGGCGGAAGTAGTTCGTGATCTTTACCGTTCAACAGAACAACCGGAACAGAGCTATTCTGAACGTCAGCTCTTCGAGGCGGCGATTGATCGGATGGCGCGTGAGGTGGCTGCGGTGAAGAAACTTGATCTTGCAGATGCGATCGCCGAGCTCGACGCAACCCTCCAGCTGAAACAGCCGGTTTAAGCGGATCGACAGCATCGGCGATCTTCTTCGATCAAAATGATCTTTTTTTACGGGCGTCGCTAAATCTAGCGCCATTCCGGTTTCAACTGAATCAGGAATAGCGTTAGAGTCTTTTTTGCGCGTTTCCTTAATCGGAAAACCGCGAACCACTTTTCCTCGGAAACGCTCTAATAAGGCGACGCTCGTGGTTCTGGTCATTGATGGCGTCCAATACCATCGACCCGCTGACTTCCATTCACAATGTCAAAGAGCGCAGCAATGTCCTCTCGAGTCCTGATGCGAGGCGCTGATGACAGGGATTATAAATGCGTCCCGACAGGCGGGGATAACTTTTTTTGAAAATCTTACGCATCGACTTCGAGACGTTCTACTTGCTGGGGATGCGTAAGATCAATCGACGGCCCGTTAATGGAATGAACATAGCCACGAACGCGAATAGGCGCCCCTTCGAGGGCTGACAAAACAAAGTTATTTTTTCCCCAGCGCCGGTTTAATCGTGTGGTGGCGCTGGCGGTAAAATCTGCGCGATAATCGTCCCCGAAATTGAGGTAAAACCGTCCCCGCACTGCGATGGCGCGACGCACCACCCCCTCAACCAGATGAAATGCGCCAATCGCATCATCGGCCCTCAACGCATCACGCACTCTATAGGCGCGCAATGCCCATAACCCCCGGCGATCACGACGCGCCGATTGTTCGGATTTTAACAGACGCTCCAGGAACGGTGTGTTTTGGGTTTCAGGAGCAACGCGAGCGCCGCCCGCGCCAATTAACCGTTCTTGAAGCGTAATACTTTCTGCACCGATCACATTCGCATTGATGACCAGCCGCCCCCATCGATCGGGAGGGCCGGTTTCATTGATTGTGATGCGTGTGGTCGTCAGGAGTTCAGTCAATATGCGCTGCGCCTCATAAGCATAAAGATCCGGACCAGAGGCGAGACCGATCACTGCCGGCGCCATAATATCGGAGAGCCGGTATTCGATGTCATCTTGAACAAAGCTATCACCGGACAACACGGTCAGCCCGTTTTTAGCGCGTGTTCTCGCGGCCGGCGAAGCAACCGCCGCAAGGGCGCCACCGAGGAAAATGCGTCGTTTCATCCCGATGAAATCACACGTACTTTTGCTTGTGCGGATCGGCCCTCTTCATCGACAACCGCGACAGAATAAAAACCGGGCGCATCAGGTCGCCAGAGGGTTCGCCCGCTGGTGGTCTCAACGTCGAGCGGGTCGCCGTCCACGAACCATCGATAGGCGCCCGCGCCTCCCCTCGCCGCAAGAACAAAACCACGCGTCTCGTCTTGGGTCATTCGATCAAAAATCTCCACTCCATGCCGTGGAAAGATGATCTCGGGCGCAGGCAACGGGTCTTGCCTGTTAAACCGCGCCAGAGCGAAGGGAGCTTCTTCTTTCTTCGGATTGAATTGGGAGTCACCAACGCCCTCAGCGTCATTGCGGTTGAGCATGTCAAAGAGGTCGAACAAAAGCGGCGCCGCGGCTGCTCGCCCCGTCACGCCAGGACGGGGCGCGCCGTCGGCGCGGCCAACCCACGCAACAACCGTGTAACGGCCCGCATGCCCTGCAGACCAAGCATCCCGATAACCGTATGAGGTCCCCGTTTTAAAGGCGATACGCGGCGCCGCTTGCGCCAATGCGCCTGGCGCGCGCCCGGCAAGCGAAGGGCCCCCGGCAAGGATCGCCCTCACACGGTGCGCCGTATCCTCCGACATCAGACGATACCCGCTACCTTCGCTCTCCGAATTGTCCTGGTTGGTCATCCAGTGTAACGGTCGCACTTCACCGTCATCGGCCAACGCCGCGTATAATGAGGCGATCTCGTAGGCGGTCACACCCGCGCCGCCGAGCGCGATCGCCAGACTTAGTTCAGGATTGGCGCTTGTTGGCGTTTTCAACTTCACGCCCGCAGCGGAAAGAATGGCTGCAAAGCGCCGTGCGCCCACTTTATCGAGGGTGCGAACGGCCGGCACATTCAATGAATGTTGCAAAGCGTCGCGAACCCGCACTTCGCCGCGAAACAGTCGGTCGAAATTCTCGGGCGTATAGCTGCCGAATGAGCGCGGCATGTCATCGATCACGGTGTCCGCGCCAGCAATGCCGTCTTCAAAGGCGAGCGCATAGATAAATGGCTTTAAGGTCGACCCCGGTGAGCGAACAGCGCGTGTTAAATCGATCCAACCGCCGGGCGCATCAAGTCCCGAGGAGCCAACGGCAACTCTTATTTCGCGCCTTTCATTATCGATGATGAGGGCTGCAGCGGTGGCGCCGTCATCAGTGCGCGTCGCATGTGTTCTGACAATAGTCTCCGCCTGTCTTTGTAATTTTATATCCAGGCTGGATGAGATAACGCCTTCCCCCTGGGTTCCATATTCTGCGGCCAGGCGACGCGACGTATGATAGGCGGAGCGGGCAAAAGGTTTGCGTGATGAAGGAATACGCGCATCCCCGGCCTCAACCGCGAGGCGATGATCCAGCATCCCCGTTTCCGAAAGCCTGTTCAAGATCGCCTGCCGGGCGGCCTTCGCCGTCACAGCGTGACGATCGGGCCGCCGTGCTTCCGGCGCTTGCGGCAATGCGATCAACAGGGCCTGTTCAGCGTCGGTTAAATACAATGGCTCTTTTCCAAAATAGGAAAGGCTGGCGGCGCGAACACCTTCAAGGTTCCCGCCATAAGGCGCCAGGGTCAGATAAAGCTCCAGAATTTCCTGTTTTGTCAGGCGGCGCTCGATCTGAAGGGCACGGAGCATTTCGATAAATTTTGCACCGAAGGTGCGCGGCCTTGGCTCTAATAGTCGCGCCGTCTGCATGGTCAGGGTGGAGGCGCCAGACATAACCCGCCCCGCACGCACTGAGCTGAGTGTCGCGCGTAAGACCGCAGCCGCGTCGATCCCTGGATGGCGCCAGAATCGTTTGTCTTCGACTGCAATGAGGCGCTCAACAAATGTCTGATCGATAGACTCAAGATCAGCCGCGAACCGCCACCGGTCTTGTTGGTTTTGAAATGCGTGCACCCATCGGCCCTCCCGGTCGACGACAAGGGGGCTGATATTTTGAACCCGCTCCAGAGGAGGCGGAAACAGGAAATCAAGGGCGACAACGGACACCGCGATAAAGGCGCCAAGCCCGAGAGCTTGCATCGCATATTGTCTCCAACCGCCCATTACCGCGCCGCGCCGATGGACAGTTCACGCGCAGCCGTGCGTGCAACAACGCCCGGCCTGTACATGTCTTCGATCACAGCCCCGGGCAGCACATAGCCCCCCGGTGTCACGGCTCGAACGATGTAGGCGAGTGTGAAACGGTCCTTACGCAAGTCGACCGCGGCGATGAACCGATCATCACGCGCTTCTGCAACGCGCGGATAGGTGATCGCGCCGATCCATTTGTAAGGACCGGTTCGTCCCTCGCCGCCGCCATCATCAGGCCGCAGGATGGTTTCGATCTCAAAACCCGCAGGTAAAAGATCTGCGATAATGGCCGGATGTAACCGGTCATCAGTGGCCTGACCTGTCAGGACAACAACGAGACGGTCGTTCTGGCGCACTGTTTTTAAATCCACCGGTCGACCATCACGGGTGACGATCCTCTTCGACAGCGAGAAGCCTTGTGCAGTGGGCGCTGGCGGCTGGAGCGGCGCACCGGAGACCGTCACCGTGCGAAAGAGTTGTCCATCGCCGTCATTGCGATAGGCGACCCCTGCCAATACGTCTTCTGCGCTTGGTTCAAATGACGGCGCCGGAGACAGGTTCGCCAACGCCTCCCCGTCTATCGAGATCGACACCGGCCCGGCGGCTCTCAATAGAGCTTGCGAGGCCAGCAACACAAAAGCCTTCTCTTGCGTGTGCAGTCGGGCAGGCTCTTTCATCATCGATGAGAACGATTCCGAGAGGGACTCGACAAGATCATCGGCCCCGGTTTCCGCCGCCAGACTGAGAAGACCGGATACATCGCGCAATGGCGTTTGGTAATAATCCGTCTGATTATCCCAACCGATCGCCTCCACGGCTTTTTTGAACGCACTGGTGGCGCGGGCGCGGTCGCCCATCATCGACAGAGCGGCGGCGATATGCGCCCGAGCCAGCGGGCTCGGCGTGTCATCCAGGAGCGCGTCATGAAAATAACGCAGGTCTGACAGATCCGCCCGCCCGGCGCGAGCCAGCACATAGAGCGCATACGCAGCCGAACGCTTGCGAAGGTAAGCCGTCTTGTCGCTCGAATTGTTTCCTTCGTAAGCGCGTGTCTGGTAGCTCACCGAAATCCAACGATCAACGCGGGCGATCTGGGAGAGAGCTTCGTAGGACTGATCGAGCGCCGCTTGAGGGACTCCGTAGCCTGCAAGTTTTGCGCGATAGAGGAAATCAGTCACGTAGGGACCGAGCCATGCTGACGCATACCCATCGCCTTCCCGCCAAAGTCCGAAAGCCCCGTCCGGTCCCTGGCGGTTGAGGAGCGTGTTGATGGCGGTTTGAACCCGTGGGCGCACCGCGCGTTCCGGTCCTCGACCCGCTTCCCCTCCAAGAATATCAATAAACAACAGCGGCATCGCCGAACTCGTCAACTGTTCCGAACAGCCATACGGATAGCGATACAGAGCATCGAGCAGCGGTCCGGGCTCCACGCCTCTGAGCCGCGAATAGGACACGCTGACCTCGGCAGAGCCTGTGATAAAGCGATCAGTCAGCGCTTTGGTCAAAGCGAAGCTCTCGCCTGGCGCCTGAGCGACGGTGCGGACTTCCGTGACCGGAAAGAACGGCGTTCGCACTTGAATGGGATACTCTCGTGACACCGCAAATCCACCTGCCCCGGCCACGTTTAACGTCACTTTGCCGATCCCGGTTTCGTTGGCGGAGAACGAAAAACTTTGCGTCTGTTTTTCGCCTTTTCGAAGCGTAAAGGTTTGTGTTTGAGAAAGCGCGATTGGTCCTTCGCCGTTCAGGGTCACGACATAGTCGCCATCGTCCCCGTCCACATTATCGATCAAAAGCGTCGCTTGCGCTGTATCACCGGGCGCGAGATAGCGTGGCAATGCCAACTCTGCAGGGACGCGATCTCGCACCGTGAGAGGATCCGCTTTGGCGCCGAGCTTTTCATCGCTCCACGCAACCGCCATCAAGCGAAGCTCACCGTTAAAGTCAGGGATTTCGATCGGCACGACGGCGCGCCCGCCGCTGCCGACAGTCACCACGCCAGAAAACAGGGCGACCGATTTCGTGGGAACGACCGTCAGCCCCTCGCCGCCCAGTTGATCACCGCCAAATCGTTTTGGGGCGCCAAGATTTGCGTGCAGGATCCGTCCGTAGTCATCCCGTATTTCAACGCCGAGTTTCTTCTTACCGTAAAAATAATCAACCGGGTCGGGGGATTCGAACTTTGTCAGGCGCAAAATGCCCTCATCGACGGCGGCAAGTGTCAACATCACTCTTTCTCCGGCGCCCGCGCCCTTAATCGTCACCGGTAAGTCAAGCTTTTGGCGTGGACGCATAACCTCAGGCGCGTCGAAGGAGACTTCAAATGTACTGTCAGACATGTCGAACGGCACATAGGTGACAGCCATGGCGCGTCTGGGAACGGGCTGGTCGACAACTTCTCGCGGCGTCACGACTGTCGCGAGGACATAAAACCCCGCCCCCCAGGACGGGTCCGTGTCGATGATAATTTCGCGGCTTTTCTTCTCGACCTTCAGCCGTTGAACAAGGTGAACCTTATCCGTGGCGACGACCACGATGGCCTCGCCAGCATAAGGTGCATCCAGAACCAGCCGCGCGCGCGCGCCAGGGACCACTTTTGTTTCGGACCGAGTCAAGGCCGCTTGATCGGGCGTATCAGCGCCAGCCGCATAAGATCGCCACCCCACATAAAAGCGGATATCGGTCCGTGCCTCTGCGCCGGATTCCCAAACCGTCAAGCGGTAGGTTCCATAGTCAAGACGCTGGGAGATTTGCGTCTTTCCATCCGCTTTAGTTTGTGCACGCCCTTCGGCAATTAAAACGTCTTTATAGGATCGCCGCCAGCGCCATTCCCCATCATCCCGATACCAGTCAAACCAGTAATCTTCTTCAACCAACCGCCATTCGAGTTCGCCTTTCACCGCCTGGCCTTGCCAATCGATAAGAAGCGCATCGATCTCGGCAGGTTCGTTCCGGCCGAAGCCACTCCCCTCGCCGGCGCGTTTCAAGCCGACATAATGGTCGTCAGGCCGAACGGGAATGCGCGCACTTTCTCGAACCACGCGCCCGCCGGGCTCTACGACGCCGACAACCACATCAGCACGCATAGGCGCGCCGATACCGACCGGCGCCTCATCAGCGGGTAGAATGAACTGTGCATTGCCCTCCCCATCCGTGACCGTATTTGGCAGATGGATAAAGCGCTCGTCAAAACGACTATTGACCGGTCCAAAACGATATCCCGGAGAATCCGGGAACGGATTGGGGTCAAGCCGTAACCGCACTTCCCCCTCAACAGCCAGTCCGGCCGCCGGCGCCCCATAGAGATACCGGCTGGCGACCGTTATCGGTCTGGTGTCGCCCGGCCGGATCGGAGTTTGCTCATCAAGGTCCAGTTTGACTTCGAGGCGCTGCGGCACAAAATCTTCGACGGAAAAGGAGTCTCCGCCAACCCGTCCTGCGCCGTCAGCCTCTACATCAATCCGCCAGACGCCCCTCGGCGCGGATCGAGGGGTTTCATAATCAAATGTAAACCCGCCAATATTTGTCTTCTCGATACGGATATTTTTTGCTTCAACGCCGTTGGGTTTGCTGATGCTGACCGACAGCTTCCGGTCTTCGACAGCCTTGCCGGCGGCGTCACGTAATAACCCTGAAATGTGAACCGTTTCGCCCGGTCGATAGATGCCCCGGTCAAGATAAACATAGGCGTCAAGTTTCGACGGCGCCGCTCTGCCCGCGATGGCGTGATCGGACAAATCGAGGGGGGTGCGATCGAGATCAAGCGCCGCAAAATCATCTTGAGGACCGTACGCCATAATCATGCGCGGCGTCAGAGGATAATCTCCGTTAAGCGCCGGACCTTCGAAACGCGCGCGCCCGTCGGCATTGGTTACGGCCTTTGCTAGTTCATCATTATTGGTGGCAATCATGATCAACTCAACGCCAACGAGAGGACGCGCGGTTGATATGGAACGTGCAAAAACGTCTATGCCTTCAGCGCTTGAATAGGTGGTCAGCGCCATGTCCGTGAACATGATCCAACGCCAGGTGTTCGCCTGACGGCGGTTATCGGCTCCAGGAGAGGAATCGCGTGCACGGACAAAATAAGCGCCCGGCTTTAATTCTTTTAACGCGGCGCCAAGCGCGAATACGGTTGTCGTGGTTTCATTACGTTCACCAGAGGTTTCGATTTCGCCTTGCCACACAAGAGCGCCAACATCGTCACCACTTTCCTCACCGTATACATAATCATAATCGTCTTCACCGCTTGAGCGCCCTTTGACCATCTCTTTGCGCGCAAGGGAGCGATCAGAAACGCGACGGACAGTGATTTCGACTTTTTCGACATTGACCGTTTCAATGCCAAGACCGTCAGCTTCAAGCCGGGGCAAGATTACGCCGTCCCCCGCAAAACCCACATAAGCAGGCTTATCGCCAAAGGCGACAACGATTTCCTCGGCGCGGGCAAGACGTTCGTCCTTGGCGCTTGGCAGTCCAGCCCGCAAGGTCACCCGGTAATCCTTGTCAAAAGACAGTCCTGAAAGGCAGAGCGACGTCCCGTCCGCATCGATCGCGGGTTTTTCTTCTGGGGTCAGGCGGACAAAATCTGCATAATTGACCTTTCCCGACCGATCGAGCGGGCGCGTAAACTGAAAGCAGGCGCGCGGTGTCTCGCCATCAGTTTCCAGGACCAGGCGCTGATAGGCAAATTCATCAGGGATTTCTGACGCCGGCCGGCGCGCATCGTCGGCGCGGGGTTCCTGAAACGCCCGGCGCTGAAGGCCCGTATCATCCTCTCGCGTCTCTGAAGCACTCAAAGGTTGCCCGGTAAAAAGGGCGCTCTCTCCGCCGGGAGCGATCACACGCCCCAGCAAAACGCCCAACCCGAAGGCGCCCAGAATAATTGCCGCTAATATCGCTGCTTTGCTGCGTGTCATGCGCGCTGCCTCCCTCTCTTGAACCTACGCCCCAAGCGCTCATTGAGACTATGAATTATGGCCGTTAATCAACAGAAGGAAAACGATTCTGTGATAGTTTCTCGATTTATTCGGGTGCTTCCCAGTTGAAATCAAGCGGACAGGAAGCGAATGCCGCCATCATTGCCCAGGGCGCGGTTTTTGTTGCACACCCACCCGCAAAACTGGTTTCAACATTCACGGATGCACTCTATCGTAAGATGCGCCAGAGTCCCCGTAGCTCAGCAGGATAGAGCACCAGATTCCTAATCTGGGGGTCACAGGTTCGAATCCTGTCGGGGACGCCATAATCAATCGACACGCATCGTGATCAAACAGGCCTGAGTCTTGCGTTGACAGATTCAACCCCAACCGGGACACGCAAAACAGGCCGGATTCAGCTATGCGCGATATGGTTCTCCTCAGTTTTGTGGTGATCTGCCTGATCATCACCCTTCGCTATCCCTTTGTTGGAATTTTGACGTGGGCGTGGTTTACCTTAATGACCCCCCATCAAGCTGCCTTTGGCCTCACCGGCATACCGGTTAACGCCATCATCGCGGGGGTGACTTTAATTGCTGTTTTCGCTTCGAAGGAACTCTGGCGTTTCCGGCTCGATTCCATCTCTGGCTTGATCTTGGCCTTAGCGGGATGGTTGACGATTTCCCAAACATTCTCCCTCGATGCGGAGTATTCCGCCCCCTATTACGACCGCTTCATGAAAGCATTGGTCTTCATTTTCATGGTCTCTCAAATGGCTTCTGACAAACTCCGCTTTCACGCCCTGATTTGGGTTTTGGTGATTGCAATTGGATTTTTCGCGGCCAAGGGTGCGGTTTTCACGGTTGCAACACTGGGCCAGCATCACGTAATGGGCATGCCGCATACTGTTCTAGAAGATAACAACCATTTTGGAATCGCTACTGCGACGATACTGCCCATGATACTTTATCTGCACTCTCAAGCAGCACGGCCCTGGGTTCGTCGCGGCTTACTGGTGCTCTTTGGGATGTCCATCGTCGCGATCATCGGCACACAATCGCGTGGCGCATTTATAGCCCTCGTCGTTTTTGCCGGTTTCTTCTGGTTGCGGTCCCAACGGAAAATGACAATCCTGGCCGGCCTGTTTTTGATTATGGCGCCGACCATCGCGTTCATGCCTGCGAAATGGACCGATCGAATGAGCACCATTTCTGAAGCAAGCAAAGACTCCTCTTTCATGGGCAGGGTCGACGCCTGGATCATCAATGCAAAACTGGCGGCGGAGAATCCGGTCACCGGGGTAGGCTTGCGGAATTCTTATCAGAAAAAAATTGCGATGACTGTTGATCTCACGCGCGCTGAACGCGCCAGAGCCGCACACAGTATTTATTTTGAAGTTCTTGGCGGCGCTGGATATATCGGTTTGGGTATCTATCTCATGTTATTTGCAAATGCTTTCTTCAGTGCAAGAACAATATATCAAAGACGATCCGACCCGGCGGTGGCGCCCTGGCAATCCGGTTTTGCCTATCATGCACAAATTTCATTGATTGTTTTCGCAGTCGGCGGCGCTTCCATATCAATAGAAATGTGGGAAGGCTATCTTGTAGTCATAGCCCTTATCGCCGCCCTCACCCGCCAGATGCCCAAGAATGAAAGAACGTCAGATCATGCGTTTCGCGATATGCGCACGGCATCCTTACGCCGAAAGCGCGCGGCCAGCTAAGCACGGTGCTATTTGGTGGGCGAGGCGAAAACCGCGCCCCTGGCGGGTTCTGGATCTTGATTGCTATTTGCGGATTGAACACCCGACAAATCATTAGCGCCGATTACGGCCTCAACAGATTTATCAATGCATTCCGAACACCGGCCGCCAATTTCGACCTGAATTGTCGATTGCCGGATACCGAAACGATCCTCCAGATAGGCTTTCGTCTTTTCCAATGCGTTGGAGGCGGCGTCCGCCCGATCCACACACATATGCATTGTCAAACGGGGATGCTCAGGCGTGAGTTGCCAGATACGCACATGATGAACATCTCTTATTGAGGGCGCCGTTTCCTTAAGGCCGGAAACAAGCGTTTCCACATCAACATTGTCCGGCGCGCCTTCAAGCAGAATGTGACCTGTCTCGCGAATTAAACGATAGGCCGATCGTCCAATCAGGATCGCAACAAGAAAGGAAAGAATGGGGTCAATGCGCGACCAGGCGGTGAATGCAATCACACCAGCGGCGATAACCGCCGCAACCGATCCAAGCATGTCGCTGACAACATGCAGCAACGCGCCGCGAATATTCAGATCATTGCTTTGCGCGCCGTTGAGTATGACAAATGCGACAATATTTGCAGCAAGCCCTAAAATGGCTACGCCCAGCATGATCTGCCAGTTTACATCGACCGGAACAAACAAACGATGGATCGCTTCGAGACCAATCCACAAGAGAAGACCCACTAATGCAATGCCGTTCAAAAATGCCGCCAGCACTTGCGCGCGTCGATAGCCGAAATGAAGACGGCCATCGGCAGGTCTTTTCGAGAGCCAATGCGCGCTAGCAGCAAGCGCGAGAGCAAACGCATCGGTAAGCATATGGGTTGCATCAGCGAGCAAGGCGAGCGAGCCCGCTAAAAACCCTCCAGCCGTCTCAATCACCATAAAAACAGCGATCACCACCAGTGCGGCGATCAGTCTTTTGCCATTATCATGGTGGCTATGGTTATGCCCGCAATGGTCCATGCGCCGCCTATCCGGTTTGCCTTAATGAACCCATTAAGGCTGGCACTGTTTTTCCCGTGACGGATACAATACGCTGCACTGCACCGCCAGGGCAAGCACCGCCTGAATTTGATGCGTATCATTTCGGGGTTAGAATTTTCTGTCGGAAAAACTTTTGTTTCACTTCAAAAAACACCCACAACAAGTGACATAATCACATTTAAGCTGTTATGATTTGCCCACAGACCTGGCACAACGCATCATAGAGGCGAGCGCAGGCATATCTGGTGCGAAGGGGCAAGAGTCGACGTGTTAGGGGATCCGCACATCGCGAATGCATTCATGGTAAGCATGATCGCGGCAGTGATCAGCACCGTGGGTCTTTTATCCATGGCCGCGCTTGGCGATTGGGGACGACGAAACAGTCCGTATTTTTCGTCCTTCGCGATTGGCGTGCTTCTGGTTGCCGTCATTTTTCATATCGTACCTCAGGCGCTCGACCTGTCGGCGGGTTCATGGCGATGGATGGCGGCTGGTTTTATCGTGATGGGTTTGATCGGGTGTATTCTCTGGGTTTTGCCCAGACAAGAGGCGAGTAGAGCCAGCTTAGCATTCGGCTATGCATCGGTCATCGCATTGGGGGTGCATTCGTTTTTTGACGGCGCCGTTTATGTGGCTTCATTTCACGATGACAATTTCACTGGTTGGCTCACCACGCTCGGGCTGTTTTTCCATGAGTTTCCAGAAGGTGTTATCGCATTTTTTCTTCTGCGTGAGGCCGGGCAAAACGCCCTTGGGGCCACTTGGTGGGCGTTTGTGACGGCCTCGCTGACGACCATCGCCGGGACCCTCGCCTCTGCGTATTTCATCGGTTTTGCGACCCAGACACCGCTTTCGGCGATGCTGGGCGTCACCGCAGGCGGTCTTTTTTATATTATACTTTTCCACCTGACGCCTCACGCCGCCGCAACCCCAAAGGGTCGCGCCTATTTGACCGCAAGCATCGGTGTGGTCATCGCGCTTCTCGCCATTATTCTACGTCATGCGTAGACGAATAGGTTGACGGTCTTTGCGCCGGTAAACGTAATGCAACCCAGTCTCCGTCATCTCGATTAGAGCATGATGCGAAAAAGCGGGAACCGGTTTTTCGCAAAATCATACGATAAAACAAAAATCTATAGCAAAATGCCGATTCAACCTTATTGCATTTTGCTATAAGCCATTTTACTTGCCTTTGAAATTGGGGCTCCGCTTTTGCATCATCGCGGCGACCCCTTCCATACAGTCTTCGGTGGCGATAGCGGAGCGTTGGAGCATCGCCTCATAGGCCATCGCATTGCGAAGGCCGTCTTCGGACGCGGCGCGAAATGCGCTTTTTGTAAGCGCCAGAGCAACCGGCGCTCGTTGAGTGAGACTTTGCGCCCATGCGACGGCATTCTCGACTGTCTCAGAGGATGGCGTCACGCGGTTGACCAAACCCAATTCCAGACAACGGTTCGACTCAATTTTCTCCGCCTCAATGGCGAGTTGATAAGCCCGAGCATAGCCAAGTTCGCGCGTCATCAACCAGGATAGACCACCATCTGGCACAAGACCGATATTGGCGAAAGCGCACATCATATAAGCATCATCAGCCATCACGCGAAGATCACAAGATAGCGCAAGCGTCATTCCGATACCCGCCGCCGGTCCATTGATCGCCGCAATAACCGGCTTGGAGCAAGTCTGTAAGACACTCAAAAATGCGCCATACTCTGTATTAAGAATGTCTTGGACATTGTATTTACCGGACACGTCCTTGATATCCGCGCCAGCGCTAAATGCACGTCCAGCGCCGGTGATGACCACGGCGCGAATGGCGTCATCGCTTGAGGCGGTTCGAGTTGCATCGAGAATGTCGCGACGCATTTCTGTCGAGATCGCGTTTAGCGCCTCAGGGCGATTGAGTGTGATCTTGGCGACGTGCTCAAACGGTGTTTCGTATTCGACGGTCATTGACCTCTCCTGGATTCGGGTCTTTTCATCATGATCGCGCTTTTGCTCCTGCTTGCAAAGCCAACAGCGCAGGATTGCTATCAAAAGTCAGTCTAAAAGAGCAGCTCGGATATCCATCCATTGCAGTTTTGATGAGGAAGCGAGAAGCGGCCGCACGACCGAAGGCTGCGGATGATATTGAGTTTGATCGTCGAGAAACGCCGACTTACCACCCGTTTCTGCAATTAAGAGTGCGCCGGCGGCATGATCCCATGCGTGGATCTTGCTGTGGATCGCGAAATCAACTTCGCCGCGCATCAACGCCAAATAGGCATAGGCCGAGCAATGGCACACCTGGGTTTTGAGATTGGTCGACATGTTCGTAAAAATCTTCTCGCGCCAGTCTTCGGTGAGCCATCCAATAGAGCGCAGACCCGCGGGTTTAGGGGATCGCACCCCTGTGGACGGCACTGGTTTTGAAGTGAACGGTGATCCGCACCATGTCGCGCCCTCGCCTTCAACAACGATAGCGCAGGCCTCATCCGGGATCGCATAAATCCAACCCATGCGCGATCGCCCACCTTCGACAAAAGCGACAATAGTTCCAAACTCTTCTTTACCGTGTACGAAGTTCCTTGTTCCATCGAGCGGGTCGACAATCCAGAACGCGCCTTCTGATCCAAGCTTTTCGGCCAATTCCGGGTCTTTGAATGCTCGCTCTTCGCCAATGAAAACGGCGTCAGGGCGGATTTCCATCAATGCTTTTTCAAGAGCGCGTTCGGCCGCCTCATCGGCTTCGGTCACCAAGTCGTTGGGTCCACTTTTTGTACGGACTTGATCGTCGGATAACGAACCAAAATGCGGGATGATTTCAGCAGCCGCTATTTCGGCGATAAGAGTTGCGACACGGTTCGGGTCAATGTTCATATGCGCTGTCGCCCATCATCGTTTTTAAGATTATGACAGGGATAAGGGAAAAGTTTTTCAAATTGGCCTCTGGCTTTTTGTGACATTCGCACGAGCATCCGAAAGTCGCGGTCATTTTCTTCTTTGAGTATCTCACCATGATCATGCAACCAGGCGCGCGCCGCGCCATCAATGGAGGGTAATTTTATTTCAAATGTACTTCGATTTGCCGTCAGACATCTGTCAATTTGAGCAACCAGTTTATCAATTCCCTCGCCTGACAATGCCGAGATTGCGATCCGGACAGGGTCTTCGATTGTCGCCGATCCGCCTTCTTGTGACAATCGAGCCAGCCCTTCGGCGGCGAAACGCTCATCTGTATCGAGCAGATCAAGTTTATTAAGCGCCTCAATAACCGGTCTACTATCTTTGTTGGAAATGCCGAGTTCTTTGAGAACATTGATAACATCCGCACATTGTGCATTTGTATCCGCATGAGAGGCGTCGCGCACATGAATGATCAAATCCGCCTCAAGCACTTCCTCAAGCGTCGCACGAAAGGCGGCAACAAGTTGAGTTGGCAAATCCGAAATGAATCCGACCGTATCCGACGCAATGATCTTCAGCCCGGATGGCAGTACGATTTCACGCATGGTCGGATCAAGCGTCGCGAAGAGAAGATCCTCCGCTCTCACGCCCGCTTTGGTCAGACGATTGAACAGGGTCGATTTTCCTGCATTTGTATATCCAACCAACGCCACAACGGGATGGGGCGCGCGTTTGCGTTTTGCCCGTTGCGCCTTACGTGTACGGGTTACGTGTCCAAGTTTAAGCTTGAGGCGGACGATTTTTTCAGAAAGCGCGCGCCTGTCTGACTCAATTTGACGCTCGCCCGGTCCGCCGAGAAAGCCTGCGCCGCCACGCTGCCTTTCCAGGTGTGTCCATGAGCGCACCAGGCGCGAACGTTGATAAGTCAGATGCGCAAGGTCGACCTGTAACTTGCCTTCGCTCGTTTGAGCCCGCGCACCAAAAATTTCAAGTATCAGGGCTGTGCGGTCTAAGACTTTTACATCCCACGCTTTTTCAAGATTGCGGTGTTGCCCCGGAGACAGAGCGCCATCAACGATAACCAGACCGGGCCGCGGGTTCGAGGCGTCGAGTCGATCCCTAATTTCGTCCACTTTTCCAGCGCCAAGCAGCGTCGCAGGTCGTGGTTTCGTGACGCGCATAATTGCGGTGTACACAACGTCGAGGTCAATTGCGCCAGCCAACCCAACCACTTCCGCGAGCCGTGCCGGCGGCGTTCGCAGACCTCGTGTCGGCGCATGGTCTGGATGAATTACGAATGCGACTTCCTGGAAGGTCAAAGTATTATACGCTACGCGTCCGTTTCGTTCTCTCCGGTTTCGCCGATCTCCTGATCCCACAAAGAAATGGGTTGTGAAGGCATGATCGTCGATATGGCATGTTTATAGACCAGTTGTGCGTGGTCATCACGCTTGAGCAAAACACAGAAATTATCGAACCAAGTTACGATCCCTTGGAGTTTAACGCCGTTCACGAGAAATATTGTGACGGAGATCTTACTCTTCCTAAGATGGTTTAAGAATACATCTTGAAGATTTTGTTTTTTCTCATTCATTTGTATAGAATCTCCCCGGTGACCTTATGATATTGCGGTGCACAATCCCAATATTTATACAGCAATCAGCCCAAGGCAAGTCTTTCAAGTATTTATTTTTTGCAATCTATACAACTCAACGTGAATTAAGAACCGCTAGGCCATATTCCTAATATCTGCTCGCAACAGGACGATTATCAATCCCGAATTCCAATCAGAGGCGCCCACCCCCAGGGAACGGCGTCACAGGCATTCCAAGGTTTGGGTTCGTATTAACGCAGGAATAAAAATCGGATCACGCAGGGCGCCCGTTTGGTACACGATGCGAATAAGGCGCCCCTATCTCCAAAAGGCGCGATTGATCAATGCAAGCCCCAAAACAGCTTCCAGTCTGCCAAGAACCATGCCGGCAGATAAAACCCAACGCAATGCACCGTCGAAAACCATGTAATCACCGTGCCCTCCCTCAGCGAGGAAAAGCAAAGGGCCAGTATTGCTTAACACTGCTGTCGCAACCAAGGCCGCTTCTTCGAACGAATGTCCGAACATTGCAATGATCAAAAGCAGTCCTGCAAGAGTCATCGTGAAGACCAAAAAGTGCATCCACACACCGAGCTCATTGGCGATACGCGAAACACCGAATACCCCCCGTGGGGTCACAAGGCGCCGGATTTCTTCGCGTGCGCGGCGCATGATGACCAGCCAGCGCAAGATCTTGAAGCCTCCCGCCGTCGACACCGCCGCACCGCCGATGACCGCCGTGACGATCGCCACCGCCGCGACAGGCGACTCACCGATTAAAAATCCATTCGTAGACAGTAACGATGCAGCATTGAAAACCTGAGCAGGTATAAGACCGAAATTTCCGGCGCCGGACGTTAACCAAAACAAAATGCCGACGCCTAGAATGATCAAAAGAAAACTACGTGTTTCCGCATCCCGAGCCCGCCTCGTTACGCCGCGTAACAGCCTCGCGATTAAAACAAAATTGGCGCCGCTTAAAATTATAAATGGGAATAACGCCGCACCGACCCCAAATCCGTACCCCGCCAGTCCATCTTCATGTGGAATAAACCCACCCGATGCGACAATCGACATTGCCATAACAGCCGCATCAAAAAGCGGGGCGCCTGAAATCGCAACCACTGTAAAACAGAGGAATGTGAGTAGAGCGTATACGATCCCAAATGATTTAATCGCTTCGCGCAGTGGCGAGAGATAAGACTCGCTCTCCCCCAGAGAGAACGGAGGAAGAAGTGTGTCGATACCAATAAAAGCAGGCCTCACGAAAATGACGGCAGCGATGGAAACTGAAGCTAGCCCCCCCAGCCATTCCAATTCCGCACGCCAAAGAGCGCCTGATACGCTTGATCGCGCTTCCTCACCAGAAAGCCATCCGCCCGTCGTCGTCAGAGCCGAGATCGCCTCGAAATAGGCATCGCCATAAGACATGCCTTGCAGAAAAAAAGGCGCCGCCGCAAAAACCGGCGCCCCTACCCACCATATCAATACGAGTAAAAGCGCGCCGCGAAAATCCGTTGGCGGATGCTTGCCTGAACTGGCGACAACCGCACCAAGGCCCGCAAAAAAGGTGATGCTCGCCCCGAAAAGATACGCGCCGGGTGCATTTTCCGCCGCCACCAGGGCCGTCAGATAAGGAACGAGCATAGCGAGGCCGAGCACAATCAACGATGCGCCAAAACCACGGAGAATTCCTGGATATAACATGGTATGGCGGTCCTGAATCGGCGCCTAGAAATACTCAATGCTGACGCGAAACATTTGCTCAACGTCTTTGACATTGTCACGCAGCGTAAGCAACACCACTCGATCACCCGCATGAATAACCGTCTCGCCGGTTGGCATCACGACAGTGTCGTCACGGAAAACAGCGCCAATCATAACGCCTTCAGGCAATTGAGCCTCTCTTAAAGGTTTATTGACAAGAGGCGACGTCTCAAGCGCGATTGCGTCAATTAACTCCGCTTGACCGTCCACTAGAGAATAAACGCCTTTAATCCGCCCTCGCCGGATATGTTGTAGAATAGACGAAATTGTAATGGCGCGCGGGTCAACAAAACGATCAATGCCGACGGCTTCCGATAATGGTCCGTAATCAACGTCATTGATGAGGGCGAGCGCTCGTCTGGCGCCCTCGCGTTTTGCAACGACTGTTGATAAAATATTGACCTTATCATCATTCGTAACGGCAACAACCGTTTCGGCGTCACTGACCCCTGCTTCGCGCAGAAGCGTCCGGTCGAGCCCGTCCCCCTGCAATACGACAGTTCGGTGTAGGGTTTCTGCAATTTTCTCAGCGCGGGCTTTATCCCGCTCGATAAGGCGGATCTTCATGGAGCTAAGTTTTTCGAGACCGCTCGCGACATATTGCCCAATATTGCCGCCACCAATAATAATCACACGCCTCGCCTGCCGTTGCGCCTCCCCCATGATTTCAAGGGCGCGGGGAACGTCTGAACGGTCAGCAATAAAATAGATCTGATCTCCGGGCGACAATTGATCATCAGCATGGGTGCGCCAGATCCGTTCGCCTCGCATAACTGCGACGATGGTGATTTTGAGATCCGGGAATAATTCCGCCACCTGACGCAAGGGTGTATTTATGATTGCGCAATCATCATGCAATTTGACCCCGACTGCCCAGACACGACCATCCACGAAAGATTTGACTTCAAATGCACTCGGCGTGGACAGGCGCTGCATGATCGACTCACTCACCTCCCTCTCCGGAGAAATGATGACATCGATGGGCATATGGTTGCGCGTGAACAAATCTGAATATCGCGTGTCGAGATATTCTTGGGCGCGAATCCGGGCGATTTTGGTCGGCACTTCAAACAATGTGTGGGCGATCTGACAGGCAACCATGTTGACTTCATCGGAATAGGTGACGGCGATCACCATGTCCGCTTCGCGCGCGCCCGCTTCCGCAAGCGTATCGGGGTGCGATCCGTTGCCAACGACCCCGCGTACGTCGAGCCGTTCCGCGACAATTCGAATGAGATTCTTTGATTTATCGATGACCGTGACATCGTTGCTCTCACCGGCAAGCCGGCGCGCGATGCCATATCCGACGCGCCCTGCGCCGCAGACAATGACCCTCATTCTCACCGATCCTTTGTTCGCGCGATCTTTTTATGCGCTCTCCGCTCGCGCCTGTCCGTTCACTCCTAAAGCTTTGAGTTTGCGGTGCAAGGCCGAGCGCTCCATCCCTATGAACGTTGCGGTTCTAGAGATATTGCCCCCGAATCGGTTGATTTGGGCAATCAAATATTCACGTTCGAACTTCTCCCGGGCTTCGCGCAAGGGAAGAGCGATGATCTGCTCCAATCCTTCGCCAGCCGGAATGGAGAGGCCGGAGTCCGTCACTTCGGAAGGCAGGTGCTCACAGGTAATCTCCGCTTCGCCGTCGCGCGCCATCATGATGAGCGTTCGTTCGATGACGTTGCGCAATTGGCGCACATTACCCGGCCAATGATAGGCCTGTAACGCCGCTAAAGATTCGGCGGAAAGGGGGCGTTTGGGAAGCCCGGTGGAGCGTGAGATCCGGTCAACGAAATAGGCGACCAGCGCCGGGATATCCTCACGGCGTTCAGACAAGGACGGCGCATGTATTGGAACGACATTGAGTCGGTGATAAAGGTCTTCGCGAAACCGGCCGTTTGCCGATTCTTCAAGAAGATCGCTGGAGGTGGTGGATATAATCCGCACATCGACTTCAACAGAGGAGTCGCCGCCCACCCTCTTAAACCGCTGATCGACAAGGACCCGCAATATTTTACTCTGGGTTTCCAGCGGCATATCACCAATCTTGTCGAAGACCAGCGTCCCGCCATGCGCTTGTTCCATGAGCCCGATCATCTTCGGTGAGCCACCGTCACCTTCAATGCCGAACAGTTCTTCCTCCATCTTGTTTGGCGCGATAGCGGCCGCGCTGACAACCACAAACGGCCGCGCCGCCCGCCTTGAATTGGCATGCAAAAGGCGCGCGATCACTTCTTTGCCGGATCCCGGAGGACCAGACACAAGCACCCGCGAGCGCGTATCCGCAACCCGGTCAATCACACAGCGTAAAGAGCCAATTGCTGAGGACGATCCGATCAAGCCCCAATCGGGTGTGCGAGAGCGCAGATCCGTATTTTCACGCTTCAGTCGCGTTGCTTCAAGAGCGCGATTGACAGCGAGGACGAGCCGGTCGGCGTTGAAAGGCTTTTCCACGAAATCATAAGCGCCTTTCTTGATCGCAGCGACGGCGGTTTCGACTGTACCGTGTCCCGAAATGATAACGACCGGAAGCTGGGGGTGTATCCTTTTGAGTTCCTCAAGGATTTCGATGCCATCTAGCTCTGAGCCCTGAAGCCAGACATCCAGGATGACCAGCGCCGGCAATCGTTCACGAATCGCCGCGAAAGTCTGGCGACTGTCAGCCGCCGCGCGCGGCGCAAACCCTTCATCTTCCAAAATACCGGATACGAGTTCTCGTATATCTATTTCGTCGTCGACAACCAGAATATCTATCATCGCTCGTCTTCTCTTCCGTTACGCTTACTCGGCCGCAGCCGCACTCGAAATGATTTCAGCGGATACCGCACTCGCCGATGGCAATGTTAACGTGACCTTTGCGCCAGTCGGCCCCAGGGCATCGGTATCGTAAAATTCAAGTGTCCCACCGTGTTCTTCCACAACCTTTTTGACGATTGCGAGGCCCAGACCGGTGCCTTTGTCTCGTGTCGTCATATAAGGTTCCGCCAGTCGATGGCGTTGATGTTTAGGCAAGCCAACACCGTTATCGAGGATTTCAACACGTGAGACTGCACCCGTCGTCTTTATCCGCACTTCGATGCGCCCGACCTGCGTATCGGGGTTTTCTGCAAGCCTTGCGCCGACAGACTCAGCCGCATTTTTCAAAAGATTGGACAACGCCTGGACGATTAACCGCCCGTCACATTCGACGATAACAGGCGCATCGGGAGAAACGTTGGTAAATTCAATATCTGCAAACGCGACCCGCTGCGGGAATAACGCCGCTTTAATAAGCTCGCATAAATCCTCACGCGCAATGGTCGGTTTTGGCATCCTTGCGAAAGACGAAAATTCATCAACCATACGGCCAATATCGCTCACCTGACGAATAATCGTTTCAGTGCATTTATCGAAAACTTCCGGATTCGACGTCACTTCATTGAGATATTTTCGCCGCAAGCGTTCCGCTGAAAGTTGAATAGGCGTCAGCGGGTTTTTTATCTCGTGTGCGATCCGCTGCGCGACATCACCCCACGCCGCATTCCGTTGGGCGACGATAAGTTGGGTTATATCATCAAATGTGATGACATAGCTGCGCTCGCCATCTGTTTCTTCCTTTACGATCCGCACATTCAAGGTCCGCATTCGGCCTTTGCGTTCGATATTGATCTGATCCCCGACTTCATGATGGAACCCGCGCGCGGTGCGCCCCAACAGGGCGATCAGTTCAGGGGCGACGTCTTTGATGTGGGCGCCCGTAAGGCTGGCGGCATCGGCGCCAAGAAGTTCGGCTGATGAGCGATTTGCAATTGTGATCCGGTTGTCGGCGGATAGGCCTATCACCCCAGCCGACACACCAGAGAGAACCGCCTCGGTAAATCGGCGGCGTTTATCAAACTGTTTGTTGGTGTCGATCAAATCGTTGCGCTGGGTCTGCAACTGCGCAGTCATATGATTCATTGACCGCGCCAGCTCACCCAACTCGCCGTCTGCCTTATAAACTTCTACGCGGGCGCCGAGGTCGCCGGACGAAACATTGTCAGCCATCTGCACGAGACGGCCGATTGGTCGAACGATCCGTGTCGCAGCCCACAGTCCAGCCCAAACAGCGCCGAACAAGATGATGATCGCGAGCACCACATAGCCAGCAAGAAAAACGCGCTCCAGTCTTGAGCGTCCTCGCAAAGCTTTATTCCAGTCCTCACTCATAGCGCGCACACCGATCAGGCGATGCGAGACCGAAGGATTGATGGGTTTATAGGCAATCAGATATCCGCCGCCGTAGGAGGAAATTTTCAACACGCCTCTATACATATCGAGTGCTTGTTCATTATTGGCGCCGAAGGAAAATCGCTCACCCGGTTCAAACTGGTCGACTTCATTGAACACTTCAATTCCGGGGAGTCGGTAGACACCGGGTTGCGTTTCAATTTTGGCGACGATATGTTTTTCTTTGTCCAGAACATAAAGAGCGGCAAACTCCCGCGCTTGTGCTTGAACATCTTCAAGATATTGCCGGAAACTGATTGGCGTTGCTTCAAACCCGACCCCAAATTCTTCATTGCGATCAATATCATTCGCGGCGCCGACCATCTGGATGCGTAAATCCGATGCTTCTTCAGAAACAAAACTATTAGCCAGATCGCGCGCTGTCTCCTGGTAATTATCAATCCGTTCACTGAAGACATCGTTCAGGCTGACACGCAAAATTGTAAAAGCAAACAAGAATGCGATAATGGCAGGCGCAGCTGCGACGGCGGAAAAAAGTCCAACCAGCTGCATGTGTATGCGCGACCCGGCCAGGTGGTTGCGCCGATCAGACCAGACATGCCAGAGCCGCGCGCCAACCAGCGATGCGAAGCCCGTCGCAATGACAACATTGCCGACGATCATCGCAATCAGGAAACCGCGATCAACTTTTTCGACGACTGGTGAGAGCAAAATCCAGGTTGTGATGAATGCAACGGCGCCAGCCCCAATCAATGCAGCCGCAACGGCTGCGTTAGATTGCGCCCAACCAGGCAATTTGCGCCTGTTCTCACGTTTGACCGCGCCGCCATCTCGCGCCGAATTTTCGTTCATCGTCTGCTGCACAAACTGCGTCACCCCGCCGGGACCATATCGAAACCCACACGCCTCCGCCCCCGCAGAGAGGAATCCGCAAGAACAGCACAAATGGGCCATGCAATCCGCGAACCAGCAGGGATGCTGCCCTTATTGTTGCTTAAAATCAACATCAATGTGACATGAAAGCATCAGTCTTGCCGGCGTCAGGCTGCGACGCGCTCGATCAAGCGATCATCCCGTGCATAGAACGCCTCAAGCGCATCCTCGACTTTCGCGGGCGTAGCGATCTGACAGATCCCCGCACGGAAGGCGCGCCGGACGGTGGGATCAAGGTCGATCGGCGCATTGTCGACATAGGCCGCCAGATGTTTGCGCCCCATACGAACGCCGAGCAACGCACCGTAATGGGCGCCGATATCGCGGTAATGGGACAACGCAGCCATGGCCTGGATTGCCAGAGGCGGGTTCGCCTCCTGTTGAAAACCATGATTGAGAGCCGCCCCGATCGCCCCAACAAGCCACGGTCGCCCGATCGCAGCCCGCCCGATCATGACCCCGTCGGCGGCGGATTGATGAAGCGCTTCTCTGGCGCTCTCAATAGAAGTGATATCGCCGTTAATGATAACCGGGATGGTGACAGCGTCTTTGACCGCTCTCACCGCAGCCCAATCGGCTTCACCGGTAAAGAATTGATTGCGGGTGCGCCCATGGACGCAGACCAGTTGAATCCCGGCCGACTCGGCGCGCCGGGCAAGCTCTGGCGCATTCAGGCAGTCGAAATCCCAACCCAGGCGCATTTTTAACGTCACTGGCAGGGTCGTCGCTGTGACGGTCGCCTCGATGAGCGTCAGGGCGTGGTCGAGATTGCGCATCAATGCCGATCCCGACGCCACCCCTGTCACCTGACGGGACGGACAGCCCATATTGATGTCAATGATGTCAGCCCCGCCGGCCTCGGCCAGCTTGGCGCCCTCCGCCATCCAGCCCGCCTCGCGCCCCGCCAGTTGTACGACGAACGGTCTGACGCCAGAATCCTCTGAAAGGTCGCCAGCCATGCGGCGCACCACATCCGGACGGGCGCGGGCAAGTTCCCGACACGCCACCATCTCCGAAACCACCAGTCCAGCGCCGAAGTGATTGACAACGCGCCGGAATGGCAGATCGCTGACGCCTGACATGGGCGCCAGCGCTGCTGCATTTTCGAGTTCTATGTCGCCGATCTTGATCATAATGGTCCGTGAACCTAGTCAACGCGCCTTAAGCAAGCAATCGATAAAGAAAGCACTCTCGCCCCCGCACAAAAGAGCGGTTAAACCTCATACAGAAAAGCATCAATGCAGGACCAATGACTGAAAACCTGAAGACCATCACCATCATTGTCGCCGCCGGACGCGGCGCGCGCGCCGGCGCCGGCGGCCCGAAGCAATATCGCCCCCTCGCAGGCCGGACGGTGATTGCGCGGACCGCGGGGGCGTTTCTCGATCACCCAAGGATCGACGCCGTGCGCGTCATCATCCATCGCGACGACGACGATCTTTATCACGCCGCCATGGCAGGGCTGATCGATCACCCGAAACTGATGGCGCCGGTACACGGCGGCGTCGAGCGGCAGGATTCGGTCCGTCTCGGGCTTGAAAGCCTCGTCGATGAGGCGCCCGGCGCGGTGCTGATCCACGACGCCGCCCGACCATTCATTGATGAGGGCGTTATCTCGCGTGTGATCGACGCTCTCAAATGTCATGACGGCGCGATTGCCGCCCTGCCGGTTTACGACACCATCAAAAAGGGCGACGGAGCGGATCACCCTTGCATCAACGGCACAGTGCCGCGCGACGGGCTGTGGCGGGCGCAGACCCCGCAGGGCTTTCATTTCGAGCCAATTCTCGCGGCGCACAGATCCGCGGCGGGTGAGGCGCTGACGGACGACGCAGCGGTCGCCGAGCGCGCTGGCATCGCCGTCGCATTGGTCGCCGGCTCACCCGATAATATGAAAATAACGCAAGCTGATGATTTTGGCATGGCCGAAACATTACTCAAACGGGATGAAACGATGTGGGAATACCGGACAGGCCATGGTTACGACGTGCACGCCTTTGAAGACGGCGCGGCTGTCATCCTTTGCGGTGTCGAAATTCCGCACGACAAAAAACTCAAGGGTCATTCCGACGCCGACGCCGGCATGCACGCGCTGACGGACGCGATTTTGGGCGCGCTCGGCGCTGGCGACATTGGCGATCATTTTCCGCCATCCGATCCGCAGTGGAAAGGCGCGCCATCACGCATATTTCTTGAAAAGGCGCGCGATCTGGTTGGCGACCGCAAAGGCCTCATCACCCATTGCGACGTCACGCTCATTTGCGAAGACCCGAAAATTGGCCCGCACCGACAGGCGATGCGCAATGCGCTTGGCGAAATACTCAGCATTTCATCCGAGCGCATCTCGGTGAAGGCAACGACCACAGAAAAATTAGGTTTTACGGGTCGCGGCGAAGGCATCGCAGCGATGGCGACCGCGACAATCGCATTACCGGACTCCCGATAAATTTTTTTCGAAAGGTTTTATTTCATGCGCGAAATCGTGCGAACCACCGACCCTGTCCTGATTTCCTTTATTGAATCCCTTCTGAAAGGGGCGGGTATCATTTACATGGTCGCCGATCAAAATATCAGCATTCTGGAGGGTTCGATCGGAGTCTTTCCGCGCCGCATTCTAGTGGAAAATGATCGAGAATCGGCGGCGCGGGCTTTGTTAACGGATGCCGATATTGGCGATTCCTTGTTTCCGCCCGCGCGTTAATCCTTTCACAAATCGACTTGAAGAGTTTTTGATGCGTTCAACACAGTCCATCCAGTCGCTCTCTACCGCAGTCATTGAACGCGCGGTGAAAGACGGATTGAAGGTCACAACCGCTGAGTCCTGTACGGGCGGTATGATCGCCGCGGCGCTCACCGACATACCCGGTTCATCTTCAGTTTTTGAGCGTGGCTTTGTGACGTATTCGAACGAGGCGAAAGAGGAGATGCTAAACGTGCCCAGCGCCTTGATAAACACGCACGGCGCGGTGAGCCGTGAAGTGGCGCAAGCGATGGCGCAAGGCGCCCTCGCCCATTCAAATGCAGACATCGCCGTTTCTGTGACAGGGATTGCTGGCCCGACAGGCGGCAGCGCCGGCAAACCGGTCGGGCTGGTCTGGTTTGGACTGGCGCAGAAAGACCATCCAGTATGGTCCGAACGAAGACTTTTCTCTCCCGCCTCACGCGTTTTCATTCGCCTAAAGACTGTTGAAGCGGCGCTTACATTCTTGCTTACACGCTTGCCGCGCTCATGAGCCGTTTTGCGAATCACCAATTTTTACAACGTGATCCTGCCGGTTTCATCAGCTTGATCACACGTTTTGGAAAAACCCTATGACCGATGCGGCCAAACACAAAAAGTCAATGCGGGCTCTGAAAGTCGAGCAAGCGCGCAAAATTTCAGAAGCGACAGATCCAAAGCGCGGGCTGGTGCTTGTTCACACGGGCGATGGCAAAGGAAAATCGAGCGCCGCCTTTGGCGTCATCGCGCGCGCCCTTGGATGGGGACACAAGGTCGGCGTCGTGCAGTTCATCAAAGGCGATTGGGCCACCGGTGAACGCCAGTTCTTCGACAAATTTCCAGATGAATTAACATGGCATACCATGGGCGAAGGCTTCACCTGGGACACCCAAGATCGCGCCCGCGATATCGCCACGGCCAAGACCGCGTTTGACGTCGCAACACAAATGCTGGCGAGCGGCGATTACGACCTGATTGTCCTCGACGAGATCAATATCGCGCTGGGGTTTGACTATCTGAATATCGACGAGGTGTTGGCTGGCCTGAAGCGTCGGTCAAAACGCACCAGCGTCATCTTGACCGGACGCGGCGCCAAGCCGGAGCTTATCGATTATGCCGATCTCGTCAGTGAAATGAAGGAGATCAAACACCCGTTCAACGCTGG
>JAJFFW010000124.1 GCA_021776435.1 Parvularculaceae bacterium
GGGACTGATTTTCTCGACAACCAATTCGGCAAGCACCTTTTTGAAAAAGCCAAACCCTTGCCCGCCATACTCCGCCAGAACGTCTTCGTCACTCTTGCCGGCAAGCGCGCCGTAAATCCCGACCAGGTTTGCCGCCTCGGGACGACCTTTAAGTCCCGCAATTTCAGACGGCAAAGGTTCCGGATCGGTTTTCGCTTTCTTGATCTTTTTTGTGATCAGGTCGGCATCGTCTGACAAATAAAGACACGCATTGATGGAAGTATCGGACTTCGACATTTTTGCATTTCCATCGCGCAGGCTCATCACTCGCGCGCCCGGCCCCTTGATCAGCGGCTCCGGCAACGGAAAGAAATCCGGCGCTTTGAAATCATGGTTGAACTTTCCGGCAATATCGCGTGAGAGCTCCAGATGTTGTTTTTGATCCTCGCCAACCGGCACATGCGTCGCCTTGTAGACCAGAATATCCGCAGCCTGAAGAACCGGATATGTATAGAGACCGACCGAGGCGCGTTCCTTGTCTTTTCCGGCTTTATCCTTGAATTGGGTCATGCGGTCGAGCCACCCCAGTCGCGCAACACAGTTTAGGATCCAGGCGAGTTCCGCATGGGCGTGAACACCAGACTGGTGAAAAACAACAGCCTTTTCCGGATCTACGCCCGCAGCAAGATAAGCCGCTGCGATATGAAAGGTCTGCGCGCGCAGTTTCGCGGGGTCCTGCCAGATCGTGATGGCATGCATATCGACGACACAGAAGTAGCATTCATACTGATGCTGTAACTCGACGAATTTGCGGATCGCGCCCAGATAATTGCCAAGGTGCATACCGCCCGAGGGCTGGATGCCGGAAAGCACCCGCATCGGTCCATTATAACCGGTCATGAATTTGGATCCTCAGTTTCTTCAGTTCTATCGCGCGATTGGCGGCCATTGCCACCTGTCATCAGGAGCTTGTAATCAGACGGCCGCGCTGCGCCAAGAACGAGCGACAGCAGCCCATAAACCGCTAACCCGGCGATGGCGATGGCGATGACACTGATCCATTCTCTATTCCATAAATATTCAGAAATATTATCCGTGTATTGAATGCTGAAATGCAGAAACACAGCCAGCCCAATCGAGGCGAGAATGATGCGGGCGAACCGCCCTGTCAACCGGTCGTCAGGCTTGAAACGCCCCTGCCGATAAAGCCTCACAGCCAATAAACTGACTTGCAGCCAGGCAGCGAGAGAGGTCGAGAACGCCACCGCCAAAAAACCGAAAAACGGGAATAGAGCGAGCGCCACCACCGTGTTCACCGCGATTGCGATCAGCGCATAACGCATTGGGGTTTTGGTGTCTTCGCGAGCGAAAAAGGCAGGCGAGAATACTTTATGCCAGATGAAAGCCGGCAGCCCCCAACCGAACAACGCCAGCGCCATGCCGGTCTTTGCAACGTCTTCAACTGTAAACGCCGAGCTTCGGCCGCCAAAAAGTCCCAGCGCATCGGTGGCGACGCCGCGCAATAAGGCGTCACAGATCGGCGCCCCCATGACGATAAAGGCCGCCGCCGCGGGCAAGCACAACAGGGCTGATACCTCCACGGATCTATTCAACGTGCGCGCTGCGCCAATCTCATCCCCCTCCTTCACACGCCGTGACAAAGAAGGAAGCAGTACAATTCCAAGAGCAATTCCGATAACAGCGAGCGGTAACTGGTAAAGCTGGTCGGCATTCATCAACCACGAGACCGCGCCCGGTTCCTGACTGGCGATATTGGTGCCGATGATGAGATTGATCTGAATGGCGCCGGCGCTGATGAACCCTGGCGCCCCAAGTCGCAATAGCCGCTTAACACCTGGCGTCATACGCGGTCGTCGCAACCGTGGTAAATAACCCTGACGGGCAGCGCCGATGAACAAAATGAACAGCTGCACCACACCGCCCGCAAAAACACCCCAGGCAGCAGCCTGGCCTGTGACATGGGTATCAGCGTCCGCAAACACGACAATCGCAATGATAAGACAGACATTGAGCGCGAGCGGGGCGCCAGCAGACGCAGCAAACCGGCCGAGCGAGTTTAAAATTCCACTCGCCAATCCCACCATCGACATAAGAGCGAGGTAGGGAAACATAATCCGCGTATAGAGTGTTGTCAGGGCGAACTTTTCGGCATCAGATTCAAAACCCGAAGCGATCAAATAGACAAAGGCTGGAGCAGCAATTTCAACGATGGCTGTCAGCAGGGTCAGGACAAATACCAGCCCCGAGAGAACCTCAACGGCGAAATGTTTTGCCTCTTCACTGCCGTCTTGAACCAGCTTGCCTTGGAAGAGCGGAATGAAGGCTGCATGAAACGCGCCCTCGGCAAACAAGCGCCGAAACATATTCGGCAAACGGAACGCCGCCCAGAACGCGTCTGCGACCGGATTGCCGCCAGCACCAATGACGCCGGCAATGAGAATCTGACGCACAAAGCCGAGAACGCGGCTCGCCATTGTCATGGCGCTAACTGTCGCCAGTGATTTAATAAGATTGCCTCTCATCAAGGACCTGTATTTATTTCGGCTCGGCGCTGCAATGGCGACGCACGAAACCAGTACCGAGCTTTATCGCTCATAATGTGGCGAGAGGATTAAAGGGGTTCGACCTTACGCGCCAGCCGAAAGCACCGCTAAGAGACGGCGCTCAATTGATTGGAGACGGCGTTTATTGGTAATCTTATATCCCGGCGCATCCTGCAAATAAAAGGAATCGACCGCACGCTCTCCGTAGGTCGCCACATGCGCGGAGATGATAATAACTCCAATTTCTGACAGCGCAGAGGTTAATTGATAGAGCAGGCCGGGCCTGTCCAGGCCTTCGGCCTCCACCACAACACAATCCTTTGACGCCTCGAGATCAAGCCGCACGACAGGTTGGATATGGAATAGATGTCGGCGGTCACCAAGGCGGCGATGGAAAGACGGCCCTTTTGGCGGCTTTGAAACCGCCGCCTCAAACAGACGGTCATGAAGTCGCTTGATGGCATCCGGGTCGTCCAGCGCAGCGCCATCAAGGGACTGGATAGTGAAGATATCGATGACTTTACCATCATCGGTCGTAAAGGCCTGCACTGCACGCACGCTTGCATGAGAGGCCGTAACCGCACTGGCCAGATCCGCCAATAATCCAGCCCGGTCATCTGTGAAAATGATCGCTTCAACATCACCTTCCGCAGGAGTCATCGCCACCACTGCGGGTTCGCCCTTCTCTTCAGCCGCACGCATCAGCTTGGCCAACTTGGTGATCATTTCAGGGGCAAGCGCGCGCAACATAGTATCGTCCGCACGTGAGAAAAAACGCGCCTTTTCCGCTTTAGGCCAATCTGCAAGCTGTTCCTCCGCCTCAGCGCGGGCTTCGTATGAACGCTCGCGAAACCGTTGAATAAGAGCCTCGTCTCCACCTTCGAGCCAGGTCACGGTTGATTGATAGAGGTCGCTCAGTCGACCGCGTGTCCAGCCATCCCAGGAATTCATCCCAACAACACGAAAGTGGCAGACCGATAAAACCAGCAAGATGTCGAGCCGACGTCGATCACCAACCGCCAAGGCAAATTGCGAAATCGCGCTGACTTCATCAAGATTGCGCCGTTGTGCAGTTCGCATCATCAAGAGGCGTCGCGCCGCACACCATCCGACGAGAGTTGCATCGTCGTTGGTTAAACCGAGCCGTCGAGCGATGCGCGCCACCAATCGCTCACAGTCTTCGATCGAGCGATCTTTCACGGTCCAGATCAATTCCTGCAATAGCACCGTAAGATAAAATGGTTCTCGATTCATCGAACTGGAGAGGATTTCCGTTGCGATGGGGTGCGCGTCGGCGACCTCGCCACGATCAATCTGCGACAATACGGCAAGCGCTCGCAGGGCATGCTCGTCGAGTGTAAAACGCCTGAATAATCCATATTCAATACGCCCGATTGTTTTGCCAAAGTTGGGCAGGTATTTCGCCAAAAGACCAGTCTCGGCCATGACTCGAAGCGTTTTCACCGGGTCCTTCGCGTGCACCAGCATCGCTCTGAACACTGCGCCAACAGCAGGATCGCGGCGCACTTCTGAAGTGATACTCGCCAGATTTTCAGAGATGAGGGCGAGCGCGGAGGGGTGAAAATCAAATTTCGGGCGTTTCGAAAACGCTCGAAATAAACGAAAAAAGTCAGCCGGTTTGCGCCGGGCGCGCGCAGAATTTTCAAAATGCAGTCGACCGTTCTTCAGTCGCAGATTTGGTTTACCCGGCGCTTCATCTTTTAAGAGCATACGCGGCAATAGTTTCGGCATGCGCGCCAGCCGTTTGGTTTGTTCTTCTTCAAGCTGAGAATAAAGACTGCGGGTGAGACGACCGATCTCAACCGCATTGACGAAGTAGTGCTTCATCAACCGCTCGGCCGCCGTCATCCCGGAACGGCCCGCATAGCCAAGTCTCTCGGCGATTTCAGGTTGAACGTCGAAAGTGAGTTTTTCATCCGCCCTACCGCGAAGATTGTGAAGGTGAATGCGTACTGACCACAAGAATCGGGCCGCCTTGGCAATGGCTTGAAAATCGTCGTCGCTTAACGCCCTCGATGCTGATGATTTTTTTGTGAAAACATCTCCGCCATAGACATATTTGTACATCCAGAAGATAGTCTGAATATCACGCAGCCCGCCCTTTCCTTCTTTAATGTCTGGCTCGACCAGATATCGTGATTGTTCTGATTTCTCATGGCGCATATGCTGTTCAGAAAGCTTCGCGGTGACAAATTCTTTTGCTGTCCGCTTACGAAGCTTTTCGTAAGAAGCTTGAAATTCATTTACAAGAGTGCGCTCACCGCAAAGAAAACGAACATCGAGAAAAGCTGTTCGCGCTGTCATGTCATTCTTCGCGAAATCTATGGCTGATGCCGGCGTGTGCACCGCATACCCAACTTTCAAACCCGCATCCCAAAGAGGGTAAAGGATAAAGTCGAGAAGCGGTCGGATGCGGTTTTCCTCGCCCGGTGAATGCAGGATCAAGAGATCGACATCTGAATAAGGCGCCATATGGCTGCGCCCGAAACCGCCAATTGCACAAATAGCCAGCGAATGGGTTGCGTCATCGTGAATTTCTACGCCAGCATCAAAAAGAGCCGCCACTGCCTCATCCATACCGGATGCAAGCCGGGTCGCAACACGGTCACCACGCGGATAACTATTGATTGCAGCCATTCGCAAACCAGCCAGGGCAAACTTCAATGTCTGCAAGATCGCGCCATGCTTCTCCCCGGCGCGCTCACGTGCGGCTGCATCTCTCAGTAGCGTGCGAATCGCGCCGACGGAGAGAAAATTTGTTTCTCTAACGGCGTCAGTGAGCAGACTGGTCAAAACGAGGTCCCGGCGCGCCGTGCAGCGCTCAGTTTATGAGCTTCTTTCAGGCTAAGCAGTTTAAATTGATTCAGCTGCCGCCAACATTCTGATTTCTGTTTACAGGCGAATGTATTTTTATGGCAGATCAAAACAAACCCTGACATCAGCGCGCGCTCAAGAGCAATTTCAGCCGATAGATCGCCTCTAAGGCGCCGCGCGGCGTCAATTCATCAGGATCGATCGCGGTGAGCGCATCGATCAGCGCATCCCCGAAAAGCGGCTCAGCTTGGGTATCCGCCTGTGTGGATGCGGCAGCGAACAGCGGTAAATCCTCGATAACACCGCCCTCACGTTTTTGCGCTTCGAGTAGAGCCAATACTTCTTCGGCGCGCTTCACGGTCTCGAACGGCAACCCGGCCAAGCGCGCCACCGCGACCCCGTAAGATCGGTCTGCTGGCCCGGATGCAACTTCGTGGAGAAACACGACGTCACCCTTCCATTCCTTAACCCGCATCGAAACATTGAATAGCTTAGGCAGACGTTCGGAAAGCGCCGTCAGTTCGTGGTAATGGGTCGCGAACAGACCCCGGCAGCGGTTTTTGTCATGGAGATGCTCGACCGCCGCCCAGGCGATAGACAGTCCATCAAAGGTGGATGTCCCTCGACCGATTTCATCAAGCACGACCAGGGATCGTTGGGTGGATTGATTAAGAATCGCGGCCGTCTCGACCATCTCCACCATAAAAGTCGAGCGCCCCTGGGCAAGATCGTCTGCGGCGCCGACTCGAGAAAAAACGCGATCAGCAACCCCGAGCTTCACTGAAACCGCAGGGACAAAAGATCCTGCCTGAGCGAGGATGGCAATCAGTGCGTTTTGGCGCAGAAAGGTTGATTTACCCGCCATGTTTGGCCCTGTCACGAGCCAAAGATGCGCCTCGTTATCAGCGCTTAATTGACAATCATTGGCGATAAACCCTGCAACGCCAATCGCATTTGCGGATTGCTCAACGACGGGATGGCGTCCACCCCTCACATCGAAATCAAGACTGGCGTCGATCTCAGGGCGTACGTAATTCTCAAGGACAGCGAGTTCCGCCATGGCCGCTGCAACGTCTAAGGCTGCGATCGCGGAAGCGGCGGCGGCGATGGCGGCCGACCGTTCGGTGACCTGCTCTACAAGCCGGTTGAAAATTTCGAGCTCGCGCGCGAGGGCTTCATCACGGGCCCGGGCAATCTTGGCGTCGAGCTGGGCGAGTTCAGTCGTTGTGAATCGAACTGCGCTCGCCAGTGTCTGCCTATGGATGAACTGTTCATTCAGCGGCGCTATCATCAGCCGATCGCCCTGACTAACTGGCGTTTCGACAAAATAACCGAGCACATTATTGTGGCGGACCTTTAAGGTTTTTATCGCCGTCTCACCACGATATTTCGCTTCAAGGCCCGCAATGACACGTCGAGATTCATCGCGCAGCATACGAACAGAGTCGAGACCGGCGTCGAACCCTTTGGCGACGAACCCACCATCCCGGGCAAGGGCTGGCGGTTCAGGTCCAAGCGCTTCCTTCAACAGCGCAACAAGGGCTGAAAAACCACCATCGTCATGCGCTTCCAGCACCAAAACTGCTTTTTGAATTTCGGCAGGCGGCGTATCCAGCCCATGGGTTTCTGATATCAGCCGCGCCAATGAACGCGCCTGGACCAATCCGTCGCGAATCGCGGCAAGGTCTCGCGGACTGCCCCGACCCAGTGAGAGTCGCGACAGGGCGCGCGCCATATCAGGCATTTGTTTGAGGATAGCACGCGCCTTGTCGCGCATATCGCGAGCGTCCACGAAATACCCGACGGCGTCGAGACGCGCATTGATCGGTTCAGGATCGGCAAGCGGAGCAGAGAGCCGCGCCGACAACAAGCGTGCGCCCGGCCCTGTAATCGTACGATCCACCGCCCATACGAGCGACCCTTTGCGTATGCCAGCACGCGTTTGGTGGATCTCAAGCGAAGCGCGTGTCGCTGTATCAATCGCCATCGTGCATGTTCGGTCGACGCGACGGGGGCGTTGCAGGGCCGGCATTCTCCCTGCCTGAGTCAACTCCACATAGGCCAGCAGAGCCCCCATCGCAGCGCAATCGGCTCGTGAGAAGTCCCCGAAGCTCTCCAGCGCCGCAACACCAAACGTCTCTTTTAATCGCCTTTCGCCACTGCCCGAATCAAACATCGGAGCAGGTTGCGTCGTAACCCTGGATTCTTGTTCGGCCGCCGATAAAAGTTCACCCCACCCATCAGGCAGTGCGTCGGTATCGGCAACCAAAAGCTCGCTTACTGAAAGCGACGCCGCGTCTAGCCGGAAATCCTCCCGATTTGTTGACCGCACACAGAGCTCACCAGTCGATACATCCACCCAAGCGAGGGATGCTTCCGTACCGGCCCTTAAAATCGCCAATGCACCGAGAAAATTGTTGGACCGAGCGTCGAGAAGAGCCTCTTCCGTGATCGTTCCCGGTGTAACGATCCGTACAATCTCTCGCTTCACGACGGATTTTGACCCTCGCTTTTTGGCTTCGAGAGGCGATTCCATCTGCTCGCAAATGGCGACCTTAAAACCGCATCGAATGAGGCGAGCGAGATAATTTTCGTATGCGTGAAACGGCACCCCGCACATGGGTATGTCCTCACCCGCATGTTTGCCGCGCTTGGTGAGCGTAATGTCGAGCGCTTTGGCGGCCTTTACCGCATCATCGAAGAAGAGCTCATAGAAATCGCCCATACGATAGAACAACAGCGCATCACCGGACTGACGCCTGATCTTGAGATATTGCATCATCATCGGCGTCGCGGCTGCGACGTCGAATGCGGGCATGTCAGGCGAAGAAGCGTCCATATCAGATCAATTCATCAGCGATCGTTTTCTTATAGGGCGACTGACCGATGTTCGAAATGGTTGATCTTCCTTACGAACGGACGAGGATAGTTTCAGCAGATTAGAAGTCGCGTCATGCCCAATCCTCGATACGCCAAAAGCCAAAACCTGATCGAAACCGAAATCGACCTTGGCGATCGTATGGCGCCCGTTCTTGCGCGAATCAACCGTCGCGCCAAGCGTCTGATTATAAAGGTTGATTCAATTTCTGGGCGAGTATTGCTGACCGCGCCCTCCAAGCGCGCGCTCCCCGAGGCGCTCGCTTTTGCCAGGTCCCGCGCCGAGTGGATTATTACGGAGCTTGATGAAGGTCAGCGCGGGAGACCATTTGTCGAGGGTGGTTTGTGTCCTTATCTGGGTTTGGGACATCGCATTTTTCTTGATGGGGGACCTCGGACACCGGTGCGCCGTTTTGCCGAACCGGTTCCAGAACTCCGGGTCGGTGGCGAAAGCGCCCATATCAATCGTCGCCTTGTAGATTGGCTGAAACGAGAGGCGCGCAGCACCCTCACTCAAAAGGTCGATTATTACTGCGCAGAGCTTGGCAAGAAACGGGGCGCAATTCGCATTCGTGACACCCGATCGCGATGGGGGTCTTGTTCTGCAGACGGAGTGCTCTCTTTTTCCTGGCGATTGATCATGGCGCCTGCCAATATTCTTGATTACGTGGCCGCACATGAATGCGCACATCTCGTGCACCTCAATCATTCCCCTGCGTATTGGCGCACGCTTTCGGGATTAAACGTTGACGTCGATCTCGCACGCGATTGGTTTAACATCCACGGCCCTAAACTTCATTCGTATGGGGCTAATGGCGAAAAAGAAAATATAACACCAATGATCGCCGTTCAGCCCTGAGCATTCAAAAGGTCTGCTAACGGGTCGGCTTGATCCTGACTTTGCACAGGAGCGATGAATGGCGGCTCTATTGGAAACGGTTGCAACCCCTGGAGTGCGCGCTCCATCACCTCACGCCATATAACGGCAGGCGGGCCGCCGCCGGTGATCCCCGTCATTGGACCGTAATCGTCGCGCCCCAGCCAAACAACCGTGACCAGCCCTCCAGCGTGTCCGGCAAACCACGCATCACGACTTTCCTGAGTGGTGCCGGTTTTGCCGGCGGCTGGAAAATTGGACAAAGCCGCCGCGCGCCCTGTCCCCCAGATGGTCACATTTTGGAGCATCCGATTGATATCCTGAATGCTCTGGTAGGACGCAGCCGTATCAATGACACCGGCGGAATGACGATAAAGAAGATCGCCCTCCGCAGATTCGATGGAGTCAATTACGTGATGCGCGACACGGTAGCCGCCATTCGCAAAAGGCGCATAGGCGCCTGCAAGGTCGAGCGGGGAGACGGCGTCAACACCGAGCGCGAGCGCAGGTCCTTGGTTGAAAGGTCCTTCAAACCCCATAGCCTGCGCCGTGCGTCGAACAGCACTGCGTCCGACTTTTTCCTGGAGCCGGACCGTCGCAGAATTCAGTGAACGCACAAGTCCTTCGTTTAAAGTCACTGAACCATAATAGCGGCTGTTATAATTATCTGGCGCCCACTTTCCGACTTTGACTGGCGCATCCATCAACATATCATCCGGGCGCAACCCATATTCGAGCCCACTGAGATATACGAAAGGTTTGAATGCAGAGCCTGGCTGACGCTTCGCTTGAACGACTCGATTAAATTGGCTTTTTTGGTAATCACGACCGCCTATCAGTGCGCGGACGGCTCCATCACCGTCCATGATCACAACCGCTGCTTCCATATCATCTAAAATCAGACCATCACTTGCAACAACCATCGCAAGACCATATTCGGCGGCGGCTTGAAGCGTCGGGTCGAATGTCGTTCGAACGATGAGATCTGCGTCGGCGCTACCCGTGAGTGCGCGGACTTGCGCCAATGCATAATCTACAAAATATGGCGCGGCAGAAAAACGCGGCTCGGCAATGAGAACCGGACGTGATCGCGCAATTTCTGCGTCAGCAGGAGAAAGAAATCCCGCAGACACCATATTATCGATGACATGCCGCGCACGAATGCCAGCATCTTCAGGGTTATGAGTAGGTGCATACCGGGATGGCGCCTTGAGAAGCCCGGCGAGCACAGCAGCCTCGCTAATGTTCAAATCTTGTGCAGGTTTCCCGTAATACCGGTGGCTTGCCGCATCAATCCCGTAGGCGCCGGCGCCAAAATAAACGCGGTTCAGATAAAGCGTGAGGATTTCATCTTTCGAGAACCGCCGTTCAAGCCAGAGCGCCAGCAGTAATTCCTGGACTTTGCGTTTCAGGGTGCGGTCGGAAGACAGGAACAGGTTCTTGGCGAGTTGTTGGGTGATTGTCGATCCGCCCTGACGAATCTCGCCCTCCATCGCATTTACAAAAAACGCCCGCGCCACGGAGATCGGGTTAATGCCAACGTGATGATAAAAATTCCGGTCTTCAACGGAAAGCACAGCATTCGGCACATGACTGGGAAGCGCCGAGAGGCGCACAGGTGCACCCAGACTGGCGCCATGAATTTTGATAGGAGATCCATCCGCCGCAAGAAGCGTGATCCGAGGTGTCCTGTCCGAGGCCCAGAGATTGCTTGTATCCGGGAGGTCACGTGCATAAAAGGCGAACACCCCCGCAACGGCCAACAAGATGGTGAAGAAGAAAACACTCATCTCCGCAGCAGCCCGAATCACATTCCCCATCCTTGGGAAAAGCGGCCGACGGACGCGACGCCGTGAACGCCGACGTGAGCGCCGACGTGAGCGCTGCTCACGTGGAGGTCGAGAACCGCGATGGCGGCGGGGTTTATGCGAACGCGTCATTCTCGGATTCTTGCCCTTTGAGGGTAAAGAGATGATGAACAAGGTATTAACAGCGGCCAGTCCGTATTCTCCTTACACTCGGACTGTTCGAAGCCGATTAAAGAGAATACGTTCGAGGATGAACGATTCTAGAGGGGACGATAAATCATGACGGAGGGACGAGGCGCACATTCGATCGAGATCGTCGATGAGAAAGAAGCTGCCATCGTTGAAGGGGCCAGAAAAACGTTTCTGTCAAAAGGCTTCGAAAGTGCAAGCATGGATGCGATCGCGCTCCAGGCCAATGTCTCCAAAAGAACCGTCTATAACCGTTTCCGCTCCAAGGAAGAACTGTTCGCCGCCGCAATCATGGAGACTTGCAGGCGTATTCTTCCGGTGAATTTGAGCGACATTGAAGCCAACCTACCCCCCATCGAGTTCATACGGCAAATGGCGCATCAAGTTGTGAAAGGCATCCTCTCACCGGAAGCGCTTGCACTCAGACGCATCGCGACTTTTGAAGCCACACGAAAGCCGGAACTCGGTAGAACCTATCTCGAACATGGACCGCGCTGGATGGTAAAAACCTTCACACCCATGTTGGAAAGGCTCGTAGCGCGCGGCGTATTGAAGATCGATGATCCAAAGACGGCGATCTGGCAATTGGGCGCCTTGATAACTGAGCCTCTCTATACTGAAGTCGTTATGGGCGAAACGCCTACCGACCTTGATCAAGCGATCGATGAACAGATAGAATCCGGGTTGTCGGCATTTTTGAAAATATATGGCGCCTGA
>JAJFFW010000125.1 GCA_021776435.1 Parvularculaceae bacterium
GCGTCATAGACGTGCAGCGGTCGCGCCCGGTCGTAGGACAAATAATTTGTAACATCGACCAGCATATTGATCGGGCGCAAACCAATCGCGCTCAACCGGTCAGCCAGCCATTTCGGGCTGGGTCCGTTTTTAATTCCACGCATCAGCCGTCCGGCGAATACCCGGCAGGCGTTTTCCGCGCCCGCTGGAAAATGAAGCCCAATCTTTTGCGGGCATGGGAATTGCCCTTTGACGGCTTGCGGTTTCGACGTAATCAACTTGCCCAGCCCGGCGGCGGCGAGATCACGTGCGACGCCATCAACACCATTGGTGTCGGGACGGTTCGGCGTCACCTCAAAATCTATCACCGCATCGCCGCCAAGAACCTCGACAACCGGCTGGCCGACCTGCGCCGTTTCCGGGGCTTCGATTATGCCGTCATGATCATCGCCAAGCTCAAGTTCGCGCGCGGAGCACATCATGCCAAACGACTCAACGCCGCGGATTTTTGCCTTGGAAAGCGTCACATCGATGCCGGGCACATAGGTTCCGACTGCGGCATAGGCGATCTTGATGCCGGTGCGGGCGTTCGGCGCGCCGCAGACGATCTGCTTTTCACCGTCTTTTGTGGCGACGAGACAGACTTTCAGCTTGTCTGCATCCGGATGCTTTTCGGCTTCGAGCACCTCGCCGATAGTGAAGTCTTTCAACTTCTCGGCCGGATCGTCGACCGCTTCGACCTCGAGACCGACCGCGATCATGGTCTCGACAATTTCGTCGAGACTTGCGGATGTTTCCAGATGTTCTTTGAGCCAACTAAGAGTGAATTTCATTCGTTTTCTCTATTCAGTATTACACGCGGACCAGTCTCAAAAGTGGCTCAAAGACATAAAGCGCAGCTCGTGGACCTGAGGCTTCTTCAAGGCATTCAAGCACACCGATTTTCGTAAGATCTGTTGCAAATCGACGTGCGCTTGTTGGTGGGATCCCACTTGAATTGATAAACTTGTTTGTTCTAAAAATCGGATTCGCGAATACAAAATCCAGCGCTTGCAAACTCCATTTGGATGCAAGTGTTTCCGAAAACTCAACCTTCATATTTTCATACAATGAACGAATCGCCTCCGCGACTTCAAGGTTACGCTTTGCTTGTGCTTCAAGGGCCTCCAAAAAGAAAACGCACCACTTCGTCCACTCGCCAACGGCCGATACATTCTTCATTTTATCAATGTATTCATCTTTATTTTCTTCGAGGTAGCCACTGATATAAAAATGCGGCGCCGAGATTTTTTTCTGATGCCAAAGCAATAGGGTAATAAGCATTCGACCTACGCGTCCGTTTCCATCTTCAAATGGGTGCAATGCCTCAAATTCAACGTGAAAAATGGCCGTCTTTATCAGTATTTGATCATCAGAATCATTTAAATACTTAAAGAGATTATCGATACCGTCCCGCAATTTCTCGGGACTTATTGGTATAAAAAGAATGTCCTTTTTGGTTTTTCCGGCCAAATAATTTTGTTCATTTTTATATTCACCCGGATGTTTTTCGGCGCCTCTGCCAAAAAATAATAATGACTGATGGAGTGATCGAACTAACCATTCAGAAAATGGTCGACCTTCCTCCAAAGCCTTCTGTCCCGCTTTCAATGCGCGTTGATACAGGATCGTTTCAATGACTTCGGATCGAATGCCCTCTGGATCTTCATCACCGCTTTCGACTTCCGCCTCGTACCGAAGTATCTCATCTATTGTGCTTATTGTGCCTTCCATACGAGAAGAGATTACCGCTTCTTGGTTGCGTAATGGCGCTAATAAGATCTCGCTGTTATGCAGCGTGGTTAACATTTGATCAAAACGCGCGATAGCGTCGGTCGCACTCGCTAACGGCTTTAAGAGCAATTCATAATCAAGCCTTTCAGGCGGAAAGGCGTCATAGTGATACTCGACTGCATTCGCAAAATTGAGCGACGGTTGCATGTTAGCCATTTCCTCAAAAATCCCGCGCCGTCTATTGCCACCCAATTTTTCCCAAAAACGGGTGACAAGCCGCTAATGTCAACCAATATGGTTGACAAAGGCTCCAGTCAACCAAAAATACTCGATATTGGTTGACTGTTTTGCCACTCACCGGCTCAATCCTGTCGCTAAATTCGGCTGATCAAGCGGGTCGAAGCCGTAATGCTCCAGCCACCTGGCGTCGGCGGCGAAAAAATCGCGCAAATCCGGAATGCCGTATTTCAACATGGCGAGGCGATCGACCCCCATACCAAAAGCGAAGCCCTGATATTCGTCAGGGTCGAGCCCGCAATTGGTCAGCACATTGGGGTGGACCATGCCGCAGCCTAAAATCTCCATCCAATCGGAACCCTGCCCGAAGCGAATTTCTTTACCGACACGCTCGTAACCGATATCCATTTCCGCCGAAGGTTCCGTAAACGGAAAGAAATGCGGGCGAAACCGCGTTTTCACATCATCGATCTCAAAAAACGTTTTGACGAAAGCTTCAAGCGTGCCTTTCAGATGCCCCATATGGGTTTCTTTATCGATCACCAACCCCTCAACCTGATGAAACATCGGGGTGTGGGTCTGGTCTGAGTCACAACGAAAAGTGCGGCCCGGAATAATAATCCGGATCGGCGGTTTTTTGCTCTTCATGGTGCGGATCTGCACCGGGGAAGTATGGGTGCGCAGCACCATGCGCTCGCCGTCTTCCTTGGGTTCAAGAAAAAACGTGTCATGGATTTCGCGCGCCGGGTGATCGGGCGGAAAATTCAGCGCCGTGAAATTATGAAAGTCATCTTCAATGTCCGGCCCTTCGGCGACATCAAACCCCATGGCGGAAAAAATCGCCGTGATCTCTTCAAAAACCTGGCTGACCGGATGGATCTTGCCTTTGGGCGAAGGGCGCACCGGCAGCGTCACGTCAATTTGCTCAGAAGCAAGGCGCGCTTCAAGGGCGGCGTCTTCAAGCTCTGTCTTTTTGGCGTCAATCGCCGCCGCGACACGGTCCTTTAAGCCATTCAACGCCGGGCCCATTTCCTTGCGTTCTTCCGGGCTCATCTTGCCAAGCGTTTTCATCTGCTGGCTGATGACGCCCTTTTTGCCGAGCGCCCCGACACGCAGTTCTTCGAGCGCGGCTTCGGTGGTGGCGGCGTCGATTTTGGCGGAGAGGTCGCGCTCCAGGGTTTCGATTTCAGTCACGGCGTCAGTTCTCCAATTCATCGCCAAACAAAAAGCGCCATCCGTTTGTCGGATGACGCTTCATGACTTTGTTTCACCGGTCACGCCATCCCTGATCTTCCGCCACTATAAAGGAGGTCAAACCCTGTAGGATAACTTTCGGCAAATTCCCGTTATTGGGAAATTTTAGGCAAGCGCCGCTTTCGCCTGATCCGCCAGGGCTTTGAAGGCTTCGGGCTCTTTTACGGCGATATCGGCGAGAACCTTGCGGTCAACTTCGATACCGGCGAGGTCGAGCCCGTGAATAAATCGGCCATAAGTCAGATCAAGTTCGCGCGCAGCGGCGTTGATGCGCTGAATCCAGAGTGCGCGGAAATTGCGCTTTCTGGCGCGACGATCACGATAGGCGTATTGGCCGGCCTTTTCGACCGCCTGATTGGCGATGCGGAAGGTGTTCTTGCGGCGGCCGTAATAGCCTTTCGCCTTAGAAATAATTTTGCGATGACGGGCGTGCGCGGTGACGCCTCTTTTTACACGTGACATTTGGGGCGCTCCTTACCGGTTATAGGGCATGTATTTCTTGACGATCTTCGCATCGCAATCAGCGAGTATATCCGTGCCGCGATTCTGGCGGATTTGCTTGGGCGTGCGTTTGATCATGCCGTGGCGTTTACCGGCGGGGCCGGCTTTTACCTTGCCGGAGGCCGTCATTTTAAAGCGCTTTTTCGCGCCCGATTTGGTCTTCATTTTGGGCATTTCGCTGTCCTTGGTTAGATGGCGCATATGGTTCGAAACCACTGCGCAGACGCTATTTCGGCCGCCAAGGCATACCCATTAAGCCCGGCCGCCATTTGAAGCGCCGCCTTATAGCTCAAAACCCCCGTAATGCAAGGGCTTCGGGAATAGGGCCATATCCCTTCCCGACAATTTTCATATAAAAAAGCTCAGCTTAATGAAAAGACCGCGCCGATTATAAATGCCACCGCTGCAGCCCTCAAAAATACGTTTTCTGCGAGAGGCGCTAAATAACGGGCAGTATCGTTTCAAGTGCTCCTATTCACGCTGGTCTCCCGTCAAAATAAAGACAATCCGAGCCGCCTGCCAGCCGAGAAGACTCGATAATTGCCCAAACGTGGTTAAACTCCACTCTACTATGACCTGAAAGGGTTCAAATGAAGCGGCTGCACACCGCATTCGCCACACTTTGCACATTTCTCCTTGGATCGACGCTCAGTGCATATGCAGGCGAGCCCATCGCGGAAATTCCTTATCGTATGGATTATGACGGCTGGATTACCGTTGACGTTATGGTCAATGGTAATGGGCCGTATGATTTTATCATCGATTCAGGTGCAACGCTCACATCGGCCTTCACAAGCCTCGCCATCAAGGAAAATTTTGAGGTCAATGATCACCCGCCGATTAGGGTGCTGGGTCTGACTGACTTTCAACATTTGCCTGCATATTCATTCGGAGACCTGCAAATCGCTAACCAATTCTTGAGTGATCACATCGGCGTCGTATTGCCCGATTGGGAGCCGCTACATCGCTCACCTGACGGTATTCTGGGCCTCGATTTTCTCACGCGGTATGCGGTCATGTTCAATGCTGAAACGAAAACCGTTCGACTTTACGACCCTACAAACTTACCGAACGAACCCCTACGAAAATGGTCGCATGCAGCACTCATTCCGGACGGTTTTGGGCAAGACAGCGACAATCTCCACCGCATTCGTGTCAATATCCAGGGCCATCGAATTTCGTGCCTGCTCGATCTCGGCGCATCCGGAACACTGCTGAATTACCCGGCATTGCGAAGATTGTTCTCGGGAATCAGAATAAATAGAAACTCAGAGCCAGGTTTCTTAACCGGCACAAGACTGATGAGTATATTCGATGACGATAAAAAAGCGCGTCTAGTGCGCATAACGCGCGTCGGAATTGCCGATGCAATTTGGAAACATCGCACTTTCGTTGTCTTCAACCCTCCAATATTCGAAGAACTTGGCGTTCATAACAAACCTTTTTGTCTTCTTGGCTCAGACCTGATGACGGAGCGCAGCTTCATGTTAGATTTTGCGAATGAAAGACTCTATATTGATCACAAGAAGAGTTACCAAAGGGCGCCGACAGGTTAAGCTCGACCAGATATCTCACCCACCAGGCTCTAAACCGCGCATTGTTTAGATCACCAACACCAAAAGAAATGATAGGGGCGCTTCATGAAATTTATCTGGATCCTGCTGAGCGCTTGCTCAACACTTTCCGTTGCACAGGCTTCGGATTACGCTGTCATTCACGCTGGTCGCCTTCTGGCGAAACCAGGCGGCGCCGTTGCTGAAAATCAATCGGTCGTTATCAAAGACGGAAAGGTCTCCGCAATCATCCCCGGCTATATCGATGCTGGCTCAGTCGGGGCGACCGCTGAAGACTCCGTCACGATTCACGACCTGAAAAACATGTTCGTCTTGCCGGGTCTCATTGACGGGCATGTGCATATCACCAGCGAGAACAATCCCAAAGGCCGTCTGCAGCGCGCAGAGATGTCAGAAGCAGACTTGGCGATCGCGGGCGCGGGCTTTGCGCGCACGACCCTGATGGCTGGCTTCACTACGGTCCGTGATGTGGGCGCAAGTTCGAGTGAAGCGATCTTCGCACTGCGTGAAGGCGTAACTCACGGTGATGTCATCGGCCCACGAATTTTTGCCGCTGGCGCTATCATCTCCGTCACCGGCGGACATGGCGACGGCTCGCAAGGCTATCGCGATGACGTGGCGCATTTGCTCCATTCGGCTGGCGTGTGCGATGGCGCTGATGAATGCCGCAAATCGGTGCGTGAACAAGTACGACGTGGCGCTGACCACATCAAACTGACCGCCACTGCAGGCGTCTTGTCGAACACGGCGGCTGGACTTGAACAGCAATTCTTCGAAGACGAACTCGAGGCCATTATGGACAGCGCCCACGCCATGGGCCGGAAAGTGACTGCACACGCCCATGGTGTGAACGGCATCAATGCGGCGCTGCGCGCCGGTGTCGATTCCATCGAGCACGGAACGTATCTGGACAATGAATCAATCCGTCTGTTCAAGCGCAATGACGCTTATCTGGTTCCCACCTTGCTCGCTGGTTTGACAGTGGCGGAATGGGCGAAAGACCCGAACTCGTTTCTGTTGCCGCCGCAACGCGCCAAGGCTGCCGAAGTCGGGCCAAAAATGCTCGACATGGCGCGCCGCGCCCATAATGGCGGCGTCAAGATTGCATTTGGCACAGACAGCGGCGTTTCAAAACACGGCGAGAATGCTCGAGAATTTGCACTCCTCGTCGAAGCCGGTCTGACACCGATGCAGGCGATCTACGCCGCCACTGTCGCCGGCGCCGATAATCTTGGAAAATCCGAAAGCCTCGGAACCCTCGGGCCGGGCAAATTTGGAGACGTTGTCGCCGTTGAAGGCGATCCGCTTCAAGACATTACGGAACTTGAAGACATCGACTTCGTAATGAAGGAAGGTGTGGTTTATAAAAGCCGATAACCAATAACGACGCCATTGTGCGAAAGCGCGCCCGCAAAACACAGGCGCTGAAGCAAAACCATTCGCGCCTTTATTTTCTTCGCTCCCCGATTCGTTATGCTATTGCAGCGACCGTAATGACCGGCGGTCATGACCCCATAGCATTTACAAACACTCTTTGCGCAGGCCGAAACATTTGGAAGACTCAGAAATTGCGCCGCACGTCTCCCTATGAAGGCGCCTCCCTCATAACAATCCTGCTTAGCGGCGCCACAATCGACCATGGCTCATTATCAATATTAAAATCCGCTTTTGATCGCCTTAGGTCACATATCCATTAACCGTCATCCCGGAAGCCAATTTGCCCCAAATCTTTGATTTGGTTGGTGAATTGAGCCATCCGGGATCCAGAGCAGCGTGCACTTCGCCCGTGGCCCTGGATCCCGGATCTAACAACCATTGGCCGAATTCCTGCGGAATTCGGACGGTTGTAACAGCCTGCCCCGGACTCGATCCGGGGTCCGGGATGACACGAGTTCCGGGTTTATGAGTCGGTGACCTAAAGCGAAATATTATTGGAACGTCGGCCCTTACACGCTCCCTCCACTAGCCATGGCGCTTCAATTCGGCAGCGGCGCAACGACGGATGGCGCAGCGCTATTCAGACAATTACGTGATCGGAAGTTTCCGTCACGCTATGCTATGTCAGCAGCGTTAATCGGATCGATTTCAAATATATCGGCAAGCGAGACCGCTGATTGGATGATCCAGTTACATGAAGCGCTCAAAATAAAAAAATTACACAATGCTGCGCGACATACAACCAGCATCGCCCTCGCCAGCATTACCGATGCGCCCGCGGAAGAGATCGCCGCTGATGTCGTTGCGTATTCCGAGCTGTTCAAGAAAGGCCTGTTCAAATCATCCAGGGCTGATGCTCTGGCGTTGAATTTTGTCAATACCATCCGTATAGCGAATACAAAGGATTTTCACAAAGGCAATGATATGACGACGCTTGTGCCGGTTATTACCGCCCTGCAAGCCTATAGAGCAAGGCAAGAACAGGCCGCCGCCACAGCCGCGATAACCGGCGGCGTGGTCGCAGCGACGGCGTCGAGCTGAATAAGGCCGCAGGTCAGCCTGGCGCCGACCCAAGAAAATTACTTCTTACGAGTTCGCCTGGCCTGCGCCCAGACGATCAAGAAAAGCCGCTACAACGTCCGACCAGCGCGAAACGTTACGCGCGACGTGGTCTTTAGTGACACCGCCTTCGAGCTCTATCACATAATCAACGCCAACCTGATTTGTGTTCTCAACAATATAGGCGCGTCCGAAAACCTGCTTCTCGTTAAAACTGTTGATTACGCGATAATCCGAATGAACGAGCTGTCGGTCCAGATCAAAGTTAACGAAGAAAACGAGTGTGCCGCACGCCACTGGCGGCCCGTCACAATCCCGAGCCCGAATGTTAAAGGAAATCTCTCCCAGTTTGGCGAAAACGACTGGCGCTCGCGTAACGGCATCCTCAGACATTTTGGGTTCAAGGCCCGCCTGGGTGAGCGCTAGCTCTAACTCATCTACTGTAATCGTGTCGGTCGTCTGCGCTGATGCAGGAACCCCTGTAGACACCAATAACGCGAAAACCGCGCCAAAAAATATCCGCATAACCCCGTCACTCCCACTCTATGCTTGATGATCATGGCCGAGAAGACCCGCGCTTGGCAACATGCAACTTCATGGTGATGGCAATAAGGGCAATGTGATCACGCAACGGGTTGTGCGTTGACTTGAACACGGGCGACATTATGGTCGCTTCAATCGCTCAACATTTTCAAAGACAGAGGGTTTTATGGCCGAGGGTGCACAAAGCGCGAGGCCCCTATCGCCGCATTTGCAGATCTGGGGCTGGACCGTCACCATGGCCGCTTCGATCTTTCATCGTGCGACGGGCGTGGCGCTTTATGCAGGCGCGGCGTTGCTCGCTTCGTGGCTGTTCGCGGCTGCGTCGGGGCCGGAGGCTTTTGCTTTCGTGTCCGACATTTTGGCGTCGCCGATTGGGATATTTGCTCTATTCGGTTTCACGTGGGCGCTTCTCTTCCACATGATGAACGGTTTGCGCCATTTCCTTTGGGACCGTGGTCTGGGACTGGCGCCGAAAACCGCAACGCGCACGGCATGGCTTGTTTTCATTGCATCGCTGTCTCTGACCGCGGTGATCTTCTGGGTAGGCCTGAACATGCGGGGCGGTGCATAATGGCCAACAAAGGCACATCAACATTTATCATCCAACGCCTAAGCGCCATGGCAGTCTTGCCATTGGTAATCTGGTTCCTGATCAGCCTCGTCTTCCATGCAGGTGACAGCTATGAAGAGACCGTTTCCTGGCTCTCGAATCCGGCCGCAGCAATTCCATTGGGATTACTGGTGATCGCCGGCGCCATACACATGCGCATCGGGATTATGGAAGTGATCGAGGACTACATCCATTCCGGCCTCAAGACTGTCTTGCTGGCGCTGAACTGGCTGTTCGCGCTCACCGTCGCGGCGACCGCGCTGTGGTCAATTTATCAACTCGCATTTGCAGGCTAATCCATGACCGGAAGTTACGAGATCGTCGATCACGTTTATGACGTTGTTGTTGTCGGCGCCGGGGGGTCCGGTTTGCGCGCGGCGCTGGGCGCTGCGCAGGCCGGTCTTAAAACCGCTTGCGTCACGAAAGTGTTCCCGACCCGATCCCACACCGTCGCCGCGCAAGGAGGCATCTCCGCTTCGCTCGGCAATATGGGCGAGGATGACTGGCGCTGGCACATGTACGACACTGTCAAGGGTTCCGACTGGCTCGGCGACCAGGACGCCATCGAATATCTGTGCAAACACGCGCCGGATGCGGTCTACGAGCTTGAGCATTGGGGCGTACCCTTTTCGCGCACTGAAGAAGGTAAAATCTATCAGCGCGCTTTTGGCGGCATGACAAAGAATTTTGGCGAAGGTCAGGTTCAACGCACCTGCGCCGCTGCCGACCGCACCGGTCACGCAATCCTGCACACCCTTTACGGCCAGGCGGTCAAGAACAAGGCCGAGTTCTTTATCGAATATTTCGCTCTCGACCTCATTATGTCCGATGGCGGAGAATGTCGCGGCGTGATGGCGTGGGATCTCGACACCGGTACAATGCACCGCTTCTCAGCAAAGAGTGTGATTCTCGCGACCGGCGGCTATGGCCGGGCGTTTTTCTCCTGCACATCAGCCCACACTTGCACCGGCGACGGCAATGCCATGGTGCTGCGCGCAGGGCTGCCCTTGCAGGACATGGAGTTCATTCAGTTTCACCCGACCGGGGTGTACGGAGCAGGCGTGCTGATTACGGAAGGCTCGCGTGGTGAAGGCGGCTATCTGACAAACTCCGAGGGTGAGCGGTTCATGGAGCGTTACGCGCCGTCGGCCAAAGACCTTGCATCACGCGACGTCGTCAGCCGCGCCATGACCATTGAAATTCGCGAGGGACGCGGCGTCGGTCCGTTAAAGGACCACATTCATCTCAACCTGGATCATCTCGACCCAGCGGTTCTCACCGAACGTCTGCCCGGCATCTCAGAGTCGGCAAAAATCTTCGCCGGCGTCGATGTCACCAAAGAACCGATACCGGTGATCCCCACCTGCCATTATAATATGGGCGGCGTACCGACAAATTATCACGGCGAAGCCATGACCAAGCGCGGCGACGACACAGATGTTGTGGTGCCGGGCCTGATGGCGATCGGCGAAGCAGCGTGCGTTTCTGTTCACGGCGCCAACCGGCTGGGTTCAAATTCTCTTATCGACCTTGTGGTTTTCGGCCGTGCGGCCGGGCTTAGGTGTGGCGCGCTTATCGATGCGAAGGCGCCGAACCCTGAATTGCCAAAAGGCGCGGGGGATGAAGCGCTGGCGCGCCTTGACCGTTTCCGTCACGCCAGCGGCGGTACGCCGACGGCGGAGCTGAGGCTGCGCATGCAAAAGACCATGCAAACCAATTGTGCGGTGTTCCGCACTGGCGATGTGCTTGAGGAAGGCCGCAAGCTGATCCGCGCCGTTTATGACACCGCGGCTGATATCGCTGTCACCGACCGGTCATTGATTTGGAACACCGACCTTGTCGAAACCCTTGAGTTCGACAACCTGATCTGTCAGGCCGTTGTCGCCATGGAAGGCGC
>JAJFFW010000126.1 GCA_021776435.1 Parvularculaceae bacterium
TGCACGTAACGGATTTCATAATCGCCAGCATCAAGCGGCATCCGTATTTTTGCAGGATTGCCGTTCTTCACATAGGCATAATCATTATAGGCTCGTTCTTCCGCGTCCGGCGCAGTGACCGTGATGAAGTCGCCCGCCCCCGCTTCTGGCCCAGTAAACGTCACCGCTACCGTTTCGCCAGTCACAGCGGTGGTTTTGGCGACAACACTCGAGCTCGCCTCACTCACACTTATGGCCTGGCGGGCAATCACTTTATTATTGCCTTGCACGTAACGGATTTCATAATCGCCAGCATCAAGCGGCATCCGAATTTTTGCGGGGTTACCATTCTTCACATAGGCGTAATCATTATAGGCTCGTTCCTCCGCGTCCGGCGCAGTGACCGTGATGAAATCCCCCGCCCCTACGGGTGGACCAGTGAAAGCAACCGTAACTGTTTCGCCAGCCAGTGCTTCCGTCGGTGCTGACACACTCGCCGTTGCCGGTATCACACGATAATCAATAGCGACTAGAGTACGATAAGGACGCCCAAGCACATAGCGAATCTCATAGTCACCCGGCTCGATTGGCAACCTCAACTTTCTGGGATTGCCTTGTGAGATATAGTCATAACTAAGCGCTGAGCCGGCCGAGGCTTCTTTTGCAGCAATGCTGACATAGTCACCTTGTCGTTCCGGACCGGTCCAGAAGATGAGAATATCCGTACCCGCCACACCTTGATTTTCTGGTTCAACCCGGATCGTAGCGTCAACAGCAAATTCAAGAGCAATCGTAACGGTCTTCGACGCGCCAGCTCTAATTTCAACGGAAAGGGCTTCGCCTTTAAGCCCATCCTCAGGACGTTCGACATAAATGTCATAAATGCCTGGGGCAATATCTGCGCTGTGCTCACCCGCACCGTCGATATCCAACACTAAATCACCGCCGCCAACAGGCCGCACCGTCCAGGTAAGACCGTCTTCAATCAGCACACCGCCCTTTAACTCCGTCGCGCGCAATCGTAAATTTGTCGCCTGCGGCGCTTTCGGCGCCTCCACAACGGTTACCTCAAGAGCCGCGCTCAATTCGCTTGCATTCGCTGCCGCGACAAATTGGCCCCCCGTGTTTTCTGCAATACAGCGCAGCTGGGCTTGGGCATTTTCTTCTGCAACATCAAAACCGATCACATGCGCCGTAAAATCAACGCCCGCCGCCTCCAATGCTGCTGCGACCCCGCATGGATCAGGTTCGCAGGTTTCGATACCATCGCTGATGAGGATAACTGTGGCTTTTTTTTCTGTGTATTTCAGCTTTTCCGCAGCCAGTTTGACGGACGCCGCCATCGGCGTTTTTCCTTTTGGATTTAATTTATCAACAGCGGCTTTAATAGCGGTGCGCCCCGTACCGAGCGGCGCCAGTTCCTCAATATCTCCGCAATCACCCTTACGGTTATGGCCGTATGCGATGAGCCCCAGTTGGCGGTTTGCCGGAAGTTCGTCGAGAAGATCGCTTAGCACACGCTTTGCGATGGTTATTTTTGCCTCGTCTTCTATCTGTCCCCACATTGATCCCGAAGCGTCAAGAACAAGGATTGCATCTCCTTCGTCTTGTGCATGGACTGGTATTGTAAAAGCGAAAATGCAAGCTACGACGCCACTTAAGGCGATCAAAGCACGGTGAACGGACATGTGAACCTCCCCGTCTGTCACACAGCACAGCCTAACCGATCACAGCCCTGGCGCCACCCCCCTCATCCAACGCCTCCCATCACGGACGGGCGTGGTAGGTGAGTTCGAGAAAGACATCCTCGAGGTCCGCCTCGACTGTCGTCAGGTCTTTCACACGCACGCCCGCAGCTGACAGGCGCTCAAGGATATCTCCAACCTGGGCCATGCTTGGCTTATAAGGGATTGCGAGACGGCCATCGGGCTTCAGTTCGACGTCAAAGGGGAGAAGGTTGGGCGCAGAGTCCGCTGGCTCCAGAGGTGTGACCATCAGCATTTTATGGTCGAGTGAAGCGATGAGCTTCTCGGTCGGCTCGCACGCGACCACATTACCATGATGGATGATTGCGATTTGATCGCAGAGTTCCTGCGCCTCTTCCAGATAATGCGTGGTCAAAACAATCGTGACGCCGGTCTCATGCAAAGCCAGCACATGATCCCAAAGCTGTTTTCTGAGCTCGATGTCGACGCCCGCCGTCGGTTCGTCAAGAATAAGAATGGGCGGATTATGGACCATGGCTTTCGCCACCAGAAGCCGGCGCTTCATGCCGCCGGAAAGCTGACGCACATACGCATCGGCTTTATCGGCGAGACCAAGCGTACCGAGAATTTCCATCGGCCGGCGGTTTTCGCGCGGCACGCCATAGAGCCCCGCCTGGATCTCAAGCGTCTCCTTCGGGGTGAAGAAGACATCCATATTGATTTCCTGCGGCACAACACCCAGCGAGGCGCGCGCCTGACGCGCATGCTTATCGATGTCGAATCCCCAGACCGACACCTCGCCCGCCGTCTTGTTCACCAGGCCTGCCAGGATGTTAATAAAGGTCGACTTGCCGGCGCCATTGGGGCCGAGCAGCCCGAAGATCGAGCCGCGCGGTACTTTGAGGTCGATCCCTTTAAGCGCTTCCTTGGCGGGCGATTTCTTCGTCCCCGCATAGGTCTTGCGCACGCCGCGCGCGGCGATGGCGAACTCATTTGACATTGAGGCGTCGTAACTCATTGGTCTCTCGGCGACGATCGGGTATGCAGGGTCGGGAAGGAAGGCCGCGCTGGCATAGCATGCACTGCGCGTCCCGCGTCAATCATTTCCGGGTCTTGACCTGTGCGCCGCGCCCCGGCAGGAAGTCAAAAAATCGCGAGAATGTTATGTCGGATTCAACCGCCCCGGCGCCGCCGGCCCCGGAAATCATCTATGTCAAGACCCGCCGTATCTCCTGCGACGGCGGCGGGGCGCTCGGTCACCCCAAAGTCTGGTACGCGCTCGACGATGGCGAAGCCGAATGCGGCTATTGCGACCGGAAATTCATTTACGATCCGGCGAAAGCTGAAGGCTGAACGCCGGAT
>JAJFFW010000127.1 GCA_021776435.1 Parvularculaceae bacterium
CCTGATCAGCACTACAGAGTGTTCCTGCAGATTGTGACCTTCACCGGGGATATAACCGATGACTTCATAGCCATTCGTCAGGCGAATCTTGGCAACCTTCCGAAGGGCCGAGTTTGGCTTCTTCGGGGTCGTTGTATAAACGCGCGTACAAACTCCCCGCTTTTGCGGGCAAGCTTCCATTGCCGGGACCTTATTGATCTTACGGCGTGGTTTCCGCGGCTTGCGGATAAGTTGTTGAATCGTCGGCATTGGTGCTCCCAGAGCCCTTATTCTGTGACAATCCACCCCTGTGGCAGACCATCTTAATCACGCCGCTCGCCGTGGTGGTATTTCCACCATGACGAATATGAGCGGTGCCCCGGCAGGCGGAACGCCGCTCAACGAAACTGCAAAACCTTGTCTTCAGCTAAGACTGGCCGCGTTTCAGGGATGCCTGACTGCCGACCTTCCAGCGGCGCGATACATAGATCGGTGAATCGTTTCGGTCAATATGCTGCACTGAGTTTTAACGATTGTTTTGATTCTTTTTCACGGTTTTTGCTAGAGGCAAGCAAAGTAGCGAGATCTGCGGTGAACACTGACGTCAAATATGCGGTTGGTAACGTTGATTTCGGCTCATTTTCACGGTCTCAAAACCACCTCAGCCCTATATTCACTCAATATTTGCCTTCGATCCGAACCGCATAGGTCAAACTGAACCACATAGTGTCGAATCACTCATTTTCGCGCCCGCTATAGCATTGGGCGTTTATTCCCGCACATCCCCGCGCAAGCGGGGATCCATGTCTTCTTTGTTTTCTGGATTCCCGCTTGCGCTGGAATGTGCGGAGTATGGTTGGCGTCTATGATGCAAATTTATCGCTCGATGCTCTAAAACCAGTGATTTCTCGAAGAGCCATAACGAGGATCAAGGAGAACGATCGCAATGGCGCTATCGCGCCGTCCGGCCACTTTCGGACTCTTTGCCCTGAAGAGTCACCTGCTCCTCGCTCCCACCGTTTTGGCCTCGCTCACACCGTTTTGGCGAAGAAGGCCAACCATTCCACAATACGAGCCCCAGGCTCCGACCCGATCCCCAGCCTCCAAACACTGTTCCGATAAGTACAATGCCCCGATCCCAATAGGTAAAATGCCTCGATGCATACGCTTTGAAGTGAACCCAAACAGAAAACGGCGACCCGAAGGCCGCCGTTTTCATTCGTCATACATGAAAGCTTACTGAGCCGCATCGATGTTCGATTCCTCTGGCGACGCCGGAAATAGTTTCTCGATGGTCTCTATTTGTGGTTCATCAGAACTCTCTTGCGCTGGCGGAAGCGCCGCCACATGACGTGCTTCACGCTCTGAAACAAGAACAGCATCACGCCGTTCCGCCTCAAGTTGGTGGCGTGTCATCATACCGCCCGTCCCTGCCGGGATCAGTCGCCCGACAATGACGTTCTCTTTCAGTCCCTCGAGCGTATCGACTTTACCGTTGACAGCCGCATCAGTGAGCACCCGAGTGGTTTCCTGGAAAGAGGCCGCGGAAATAAACGAACGCGTTTGCAGGCTGGCTTTTGTAATGCCGAGTAACACAGGCGATCCAATCGCGGGTCGCTTGCCCTGCTCTTCAAGCCTTGAGTTCATTTCCTCAAATTCAAGCTTATCGATTTGCTCTTCCTTCATGAGCAGCGAATCGCCAGGGTCAGAGACTTCCATTTTCTGGAGCATCTGGCGCACGATCACTTCGATATGCTTATCATTGATCGGCACGCCCTGGAGGCGGTACACCTCCTGGATCTCATTAATGAGGTAATCAGCGAGCGCTTCAATGCCGAGGATCGACAAAATATCATGCGGAGCGGGATTGCCGTCCATAAGATATTCGCCTTTAGCGATAAAATCGCCTTCCTGAACAGTGATGTGCTTACCTTTAGGAACCAGGTAATCGGACGGTTCCATATTCTCATCTGAGGGAACAATCCGAATGCGGCGTTTATTCTTATAATCGCGACCGAATTCCACCTTGCCGTCGATCTCAGCGATAATCGCATGGTCTTTCGGACGACGCGCCTCGAAGAGTTCTGCAACACGCGGTAGACCGCCCGTGATATCACGTGTCTTGGCGCCTTCCGTTGGAATACGCGCCAGCACGTCGCCAACACACGGTATATCGCCATCTTCGACTGAGAGAATGGCGCCAACCGGGAGCTGATAACGGGCTTCACTGCCGGATTCTAAAGTGAACGGTTCACCATCGTCATCAATAATGGCAATCGCCGGCTTCAGATCCGCAGCGCGTGGATTTGCACGCCAGTCAATAACCACGCGGCTCGCAATACCAGTGGCTTCATCCGCCACAACCTGCATGGTGAAGCCTTCAGTAAGGTCTTCAAACCTCACCTTACCAGCAACTTCAGTCAAAATCGGAATGGTATAGGGGTCCCAGTCAGCGAGGCGTTGGCCACGTGTAACGTTGGATCCATTGTCAATACGGAGTTTGGCGCCGTACGAAACCTTATAAGAAGCGTGCTCCTTACCGGCTCCGTCGACAATCTTTACAAGCGTATTGCGCCCCATGACCACAAGGTCGCCATTCGAGTCTTTAACGACGTTTCGGTTTTCAAGAACAACTTTACCGTCATGGCTCGCTTCAACAAACGAAGTGTCACCGACTTGTGCGGTGCCGCCGATGTGGAAAGTCCGCATGGTCAGCTGAGTACCTGGCTCACCGATCGATTGAGCCGCAATCACGCCGACGGCTTCACCGATATTGACGTGGCTGCCTCGAGACAGATCGCGACCATAACACTTGCCGCAAATGCCGACTTTAGCATCGCATGTTAATACGGACCGAACACGGATCTTAATAACACCGGCGCCTTCGATCTCCTCGGCCTGCGCTTCGCCAACCTCATCGCCGGCATTCGCCAGAATTTCTCCAGATTGCGGATGCCGTATTTCTTCAAGGACAGTACGACCGAGAATGCGCTGCGAAAGCGGCAACACCGTTTCACCGCTCTGGATGACTGCCTCAAGCGTAATGCCGTTTTCAGTACCACAATCGATTTGCCGAACGATACAATCTTGAGCGACGTCAACGAGCCGGCGGGTGAGATATCCCGAGTTCGCCGTTTTCAATGCCGTATCAGCAAGGCCTTTACGCGCACCGTGTGTCGAGTTGAAGTACTCAAGAACAGTCAGCCCCTCTTTAAAGTTCGAAATAATCGGCGTCTCAATAATTTCACCAGATGGCTTCGCCATCAAACCGCGCATACCCGCAAGCTGTTTCATTTGGGCGGGGCTACCCCGCGCGCCGGAGTGCGACATCATGTAGACGGAGTTAATCTCCATCTCACGACCAGTCTCCTTGTCGAGCTTTTTCTCGGAGATTTCTTTCATCATCTCATCGGCGACTTTATCCGTACACTTCGCCCATGCATCGACAACTTTATTATATTTTTCACCGCGGGTGATGAAACCGTCAGCGTATTGCTGTTCGTAATCACTCACCAATGTGCGTGTCTCATCGACGAGAGTCTGCTTCGCCGCCGGAATGACCATGTCATCCTTACCGAACGAAATTCCGGCCTTGCACGCCTCTTTGAACCCGAGATCCATAATGCGGTCAGCGAAGATCACTGTCTTTTTCTGTCCGCAATGACGATAGACGATATCAATCAATCCCTGGATGAACTTCTTGGTCAAAAGCTGATTGATCACCTCAAACGGCACATTGCCGTCTTTAGGCAAGACCTGAGCAACTTTCATCCGTCCTGGCGTGGTTTCCACCAGTTCGCGAATTGGGTTGCCTTCGAGGTCAACCGATTCCCAGCGCGCCTTGATTTTGGTGTGCAGCGTCACAGCACCCGCATTGAGTGCATGTTCAATCTCATTCATTGAGCCGAAGACCATGCCCTCGCCCTTCTCACCTTCCTTCTCGATCGTGATGTAATAAAGACCGAGAACAATGTCCTGAGACGGAACGATAATCGGCTTGCCGTTGGCCGGCGACAAGATGTTGTTCGTCGACATCATCAAAACGCGCGCTTCGAGCTGCGCTTCCAATGACAGCGGCACGTGCACAGCCATTTGGTCACCGTCAAAGTCGGCGTTAAAAGCGGTACACACCAAGGGGTGAAGCTGAATCGCCTTACCTTCGATAAGTTTTGGTTCAAAAGCCTGGATGCCGAGACGGTGCAATGTCGGAGCCCGGTTCAACATCACCGGATGCTCGCGGATCACCTCGTCAAGAATGTCCCAGACTTCGGGACGTTCCTTCTCGACTAATTTCTTAGCTTGCTTAACGGTCGCCGATAGGCCCTTGGCGTCAAGTCGTGAATAAATAAAGGGTTTGAAGAGCTCCAGCGCCATCTTCTTTGGAAGGCCACATTCATGAAGCTTCAGTTCAGGACCAACCACGATCACCGAACGTCCGGAATAATCGACGCGCTTGCCAAGGAGATTTTGACGGAAGCGCCCCTGCTTACCCTTCAGCATATCGGATAAGGACTTCAATGGGCGCTTGTTGGTTCCCGTGATCACCCGGCCACGTCGACCGTTGTCGAACAACGCATCGACAGCTTCCTGCAACATGCGTTTTTCGTTACGGACGATAATATCAGGCGCGCGCAATTCGATCAGACGTTTCAAACGATTATTGCGGTTGATGACTCGACGATAGAGATCGTTCAAATCTGATGTCGCAAATCGTCCGCCATCAAGCGGCACCAGCGGGCGAAGCTCAGGCGGGATGACCGGAATTACGGTCATGATCATCCATTCCGGCTTGTTTCCGGACTCGATGAACGCATTGATGAGCTTCAACCGTTTCGCAAGCTTCTTTGGCTTGAGTTCAGTCGTCGCTTCAGCAATCCCGACTTTGAGCTGTTCAGCGATCGCCTCAAGGTCGAGACTGATCAGGATTTCACGAATCGCTTCAGCGCCAATACCGGCTGTGAAACTGTCCTCGCCATACTCTTCCTGCGCTTGAAGATACTCTTCCTCAGACAGGAGTTGATATGGCTTTAACGGCGTCAGTCCAGGTTCAACAACAATATAATATTCAAAATAAAGAACCCGCTCCACATCCTTCAGCGTCATGTCGAGCATGAGTGAAATCCGTGAGGGGAGAGATTTCAGGAACCAGATATGCGCAACCGGCGCGGCAAGCTCGATATGCCCCATGCGGTCACGGCGCACTTTCGTGAGTGTCACTTCAACGCCGCACTTTTCGCAAGTGATGCCTTTGTATTTCATGCGCTTGTACTTACCGCACAAGCACTCATAGTCTTTCACAGGACCAAAAATCCGTGCGCAAAAAAGACCGTCACGCTCTGGTTTGAACGTTCGATAATTGATCGTCTCGGGTTTCTTGATCTCACCGAAAGACCACGAGAGGATCTTTTCCGGTGACGCAAGCGAGATTCGGATCTGATTGAACGTCTGCGCCGGGGCGACAGGGTTGAAGATGTTCAGCAATTCCTGGGACATGGAGCCCTCATTTTAAGCCGGTTTAGAAACAATATCGATAGTCGCGAAGTCAATGTATGACGGGCGCCGCCATGGCTACGCCCGTCTAGCCAGATTGAAGCTCGACATTCAGTCCGAGTGAACGCATCTCTTTGACAAGAACGTTGAAGCTTTCAGGAATGCCCGCTTCGAACGAGTCGTCGCCGCGTACGATCGCCTCATAGACTTTCGTGCGTCCGGCGACGTCATCGGACTTCACTGTCAGCATTTCCTGCAGCGTATAGGCTGCGCCATATGCTTCCAAAGCCCAGACTTCCATCTCGCCAAAGCGCTGACCGCCGAACTGCGCCTTGCCGCCCAGCGGCTGCTGAGTAACGAGCGAGTACGGACCGATCGAACGCGCGTGAATCTTGTCGTCGACAAGGTGGTGCAATTTGAGCAGATATTTGTACCCAACCGTGACTTTCCGCGTGAAAGTCTCGCCGGTACGGCCATCGAAAAGCGTCACCTGCCCTGTATCATCGAGACCTGCCTTCTGCAGCATCTCAACAATCTCCGCCTCGCGCGCACCGTCAAAAACCGGAGTTGCGATTGGAACGCCTTTTACGAGGTTCTGACCAAGCTCTTTAAGCTCTTCATTCGAGCGCGGAAGAACCTGATCTTCTCCGTAAACATCCTTGATTTTGGCGATGAGATCATCACGCCCGCTTTCATTGGTTTCCCAGGCCTCGAGAACCTCACGAATTTGTTTACCCAGACCGCGACAAGCCCAACCAAGATGGGTTTCCAAAATCTGACCGACATTCATCCGGCTCGGAACACCAAGCGGATTGAGTACGATGTCAACCGCGGTGCCGTCGGCAAGGAATGGCATGTCTTCAATCGGCGCAATTTTTGAGATGACGCCTTTATTACCGTGACGACCGGCCATTTTGTCACCCGGTTGAAGCTTGCGCTTCACCGCCACAAAAACTTTGACCATTTTCATGACGCCAGGAGGAAGCTCATCTCCACGCTTGAGTTTATCGACTTTATCGTCGAACCGCGCTTCGAGACGGCTACGGCTCTCATCATATTGTTTTTTGAGCGCCTCGACTTCAGACATCGCGGCTTCGTCACTCAGACCGATCTTCCACCAGAGTCCGCGACTCAGACTATCGAGAACACTGATCGTGACTTCACCCTTTTCAAAATCCTTCGGACCCGAAACCGCTTCCTTACCAACAAGGAGGTCACGTAAACGCCCGAAGATATTGCGCTCAAGAATCGCCAATTCATCGTCACGGTCTTTCGCGAGACGTTCGATTTCCTCGCGCTCGATCGCGATGGCGCGCTCGTCCTTGTCGACGCCGTGACGATTGAAGACGCGCACTTCGACGACTGTACCGGCAACCCCCGGGGGAAGTTTAAGCGAAGTATCGCGAACGTCTGAGGCTTTCTCACCAAAGATCGCCCGCAAGAGTTTTTCTTCGGGTGTCATCGGTGACTCGCCTTTGGGCGTGATCTTTCCAACAAGAATATCGCCTGGATGCACCTCGGCGCCGATCGCAACGATCCCGGCTTCGTCAAGATTTCGCAACGCCTCTTCCGACACATTCGGAATGTCTCGCGTAATCTCTTCCGGTCCAAGCTTGGTGTCGCGCGCCATGACCTCAAATTCTTCGAGGTGGATCGACGTGAACACGTCATCGCGCACGATACGTTCTGAAATGAGGATTGAGTCCTCAAAATTGTACCCGTTCCACGGCATAAAGGCGACGAGCACGTTTTTGCCGAGCGCCAACTCACCGAGATCGGTAGAAGGACCATCGGCGATAATATCGCCGCCACGAAGAATGTCGCCAATCTTCACAAGTGGGCGCTGATTGATGCAGGTGTTTTGATTGGACCGCTGGAATTTCCGGAGATTATAAATATCCACGCCTGGTTTGGTGGGATCATTTTCTTCCGTCGCCCGAATAACGATGCGTTGGGCGTCAACCTGCTCAACGACACCGGTCCGGCGCGCCGCAACCGCAGCGCCGGAATCCCGCGCTACGATGCTTTCCATGCCAGTCCCCACAAACGGCGCTTCCGCTTGAAGAAGCGGCACCGCCTGACGTTGCATGTTAGACCCCATCAAAGCCCGGTTGGCGTCATCGTTTTCAAGAAACGGAATGAGCGCGGCGGCGACTGAGACAAGCTGTTTCGGAGAGACGTCGATATAGGCGACGTCCTCGCGGGGAACCAGCGTCGCATCACCTCCGACCCGGCAGTTTACGAATTCGTTGACGAGCCGGCCTTCTCCATCAATGTCCGCATTGGCTTGAGCGATCGCAAAACGCTGCTCTTCCATCGCCGACAGATAAATCACCTCGTCGGTGACCCTACCATCGGAAACACGCCGATACGGGCTCTCAATAAAGCCGTATTTGTTGACCTGAGCGTGCGTCGCCAGCGAATTGATAAGACCAATATTTGGCCCTTCGGGCGTTTCAATGGGACAGATCCGGCCGTAATGGGTCGGATGAACATCGCGCACTTCGAAGCCGGCGCGTTCACGCGTCAGACCGCCAGGCCCAAGCGCAGAAAGACGACGCTTGTGGGTGATCTCCGAGAGCGGGTTCGTCTGGTCCATGAACTGTGACAGTTGCGAGGACCCAAAGAACTCACGCACGGCCGCTGCGGCCGGTTTTGCATTGATGAGATCGTGCGGCATCAAGGTTTCAAGTTCCGCAGATGACATCCGCTCCTTAATGGCTCGCTCCATACGCAACAGGCCGATGCGATACTGATTTTCCATCAATTCGCCCACGGAGCGCACACGTCGATTGCCCAAATTGTCAATGTCGTCGATGTCGCCTCTGCCGTCACGCAGATTTACCAGCGTTTTCAAAACAGCGAGGATGTCTTCCTTGCGCAGGGTCCGCAGCGAATCATCCGTTTCAAAGTTGAGGCGAATGTTCATCTTCACGCGCCCAACGTCGGAAAGATCGTAGCGTTCCGGGTCGAAGAACAAGCCGTAGAACAGCCCTTCTGCGGTCTCGAGGGTCGGCGGCTCACCTGGGCGCATGACCCGGTAAATATCGATAAGCGCCGTTTCCCGATTGGAATTCTTATCCGCTGAAAGGGTATTACGGATATATGCGCCGATATTAACGTGATCGACGTCAATGGTGTCGAATGAATCGACACCAATTTCTCCAAAGGTCTCGAGCGATTCTTCCGAAACCTCGTCTCCGGCTTCGGCGTAGATTTCACCGGTCTCAAAGTTGACGAGATCACTGGCGAAATAGCGACCGATCATTTCCTCATCTGTCAGCAAAAGGTCTTTTAAACCCTCATCTGCAAGCTTCTTGGCGGCGCGTGCAGAAAGTTTCTTACCCGCCTCAAAGACAACTGCGCCCGTCTTCGCGTCAACCAATTCGCGCTCAAGCTTCGTTCCTTTCATCCGGCTCGGATTGAAAGGCATGGTCCAACCATCTTTGATTTTCTTATGCGGTATGCGATCGTAAAACTCATCGAGAGTTTCTTCCTGCCCCATACCCAACGCATAAAGCAGAGTCGTCACAGGGAGTTTGCGGCGGCGATCAATGCGCACATTGACGATATCTTTGGCGTCAAATTCAAAATCGAGCCACGAGCCACGATAAGGAATAATCCGCGCCGCGAACAACAACTTGCCCGATGAATGCGTTTTGCCTTTATCGTGATCAAAGAACACACCAGGCGAACGGTGCATCTGTGAAACGATAACGCGCTCGGTGCCATTAACAACAAAGGTGCCGTTGTCGGTCATGAGCGGCATGTCGCCCATGTAGACTTCCTGCTCCTTGATGTCTTTCACTGACTTCGCGCCAGTATCTTCGTCAACTTCAAAAACGATTAACCGCAACGTCACCTTTAACGGCGCCGCATAGGTCATGTCGCGTTGTTGACATTCCTCAACATCATATTTCGGATCTTCAAATTCGTATGAGACGTATTCGAGCACCGCCGTCTCCGTAAAATCGGAGATCGGAAAGACCGAGCGGAACACCGCTTCGATGCCATCGATTTTTCGCTCCGCTACAGTCACAAACCGCTGCAGGAACTGCTCATAAGAGTCTTTTTGAACCTGTATCAGGTTCGGCATAGGCGCCGCGTCTCCGATGCGGCCAAAATTTTTCCGAATGCGTTTCTTCTCAACGAAGGATTGCGCCATATTTTCCTCGCACGGAATTGCTCCCTTGCCACTTGATGCGTTCACTACGCATGCATGGCTGCGCCCGCCGATCGCCTTAGCAACCCACGGGGCGCAGGAATTTAAATTTTAAGTCTCGAAATATTGAAGCACGTTGCCGCAAAACCTAACGCCGCCAGCAGAGAGCCACCGACGGCGAACGGAGTTAATAGGCGCGCCCGGCCACTCTCGCAACCCCTTTTTGGTCCAAATCGGCCCAAAAAGAACACACCCGCTCAAAGTCCCGTATTCAGGACTATTTGAGCTCCACCTTAGCGCCGGCGTCTTCAAGCTTTTTGAGGATCTCTTCGGCTTCGCCCTTGGAAATGCCCTCTTTAACAGCTTTTCCGCCAGCTTCGACCAGGTCTTTCGCTTCCTTGAGGCCAAGACCGGTGATCGCCCGAACTTCTTTGATCACATTGATCTTCTTCTCGCCGGCTGCGACCAAGATGACATCGAACTCGGTCTTCTCTTCAGCCGCTTCGCCATCACCTGCAGCTGGAACCGCCGCGATTGCCACAGCGCCTGCGGCCGGTTCAATGCCGTACTCATCCTTGAGGATTGTCTTCAACTCAGCGGCTTCGAGAAGCGTCAACCCGACAAGCTCTTCAGCCAGTTTCTTAAGATCAGCCATTTTTCATTTCCGTTTCAAATCGTTGTCGTTCACCACGCATGCGTGGCCTGATGCGACGCCCACTAAGCGGCTTCGCGTGTCTCCAAGGTCTCTAAAATGCCCGCAATCTGTGCGCCTGGCGCGGCAATCGCCCCGACAAGTTCAGCCGCTGGTGACATAATCGTTAGAACGATCGAAGATAGAATCTCTTCACGTGACGGCATGGAGGCTAACGCCTTCACCCCTTTTTCGTCGAAGGTCTCCTCGCCCATCGCTCCGCCAAGAATGACGAGCTTGTCGTTCTTCTTCGCAAATTTGTTGACAGCTTTCGCCGCCGCGACTGGATCTTCCGCAAAGGCAATTGCCGTTGGCCCCTGAAAGAGATTACCAAGCTTCTCGCTTGGCCTACTGGCAATCGCAATTTTCGCCAGCCGGTTTTTCACCACCTTCATGCTCGCGCCAACCTGACGAAGCTCGCCACGCAGCTCGGACATTTCGGACACGGTGAGGCCGGTATTTGCCACCACGACGACGGAGTTCTTATCAAACACCGTGCCGATCCACTCGACCATTTCCGTCTTTTGGGTTCTGTCCATCGGACGCGTCCCTTCTTTGGCCATCATTTGCACGATCAGACGATCCGATCATGCGGTTCCTATGACGCTGAGATGTGCGGATACCAAAAAAGGCTCCGCGCATTAAAGCGCTAGAGCCTGCCCCAGAAAGGTCAACGGACGCACCTTTAATCAAGCGCATCCTTTTCCCTCTGTCTCATGTGGGAAATTAAGCAGATCAATAATCCACACCCACAATCTCGGACAGGTCGCCGCAAAGGCATAGGCCCTGACGGCGAAGCCGCGGTCATACACGAAAATGACCCAAGATCAAGCGCCCGCGGCGATCATTTTCATAAATGACCGGGCAGGGCTCTTTGAACGCCGGACCGGCCCGCGCCCCGTCCCGACCGGTGTGGCGGTCAGGCCGCGGCTCGAAAGGTTGCAGCCACCTGCGCGACGACAGATTCGAGGCCTGACTGCGCCCGTGCGGCCGCCTTTTCGGCGTCGATCATTTGTTGATCAGCCGCGACGATGTGAACGTCCGCAATCCCGATAAAGCCAAGCACATGACGCAGATAGCCGGTGGCGAAATCAGCCTCGGAGCCGATGGGGACGCCGCCCGACGCGGCGGCGATCAGCGCTGTTTTTCCTTCCAAAAGCCCGACCGGACCATCGGGCGTGTATTCGAAGGTGAGCTTGGCGCGGGAGATCTGGTCAATCCAGGCTTTAAGGGCCGCAGGAACGCTGAAATTGTAAACCGGCGCGCCGATGACGATGAGATCGGCGGCCTTTAATTCTTCGACGAGCGCGTCGGAATAGCCAAGCGTCGCCGACTGCGCCGCCGTGCGCTCTTCGGGCGGCGTGAAATTGGCGCCGATCCACGCTTCATCGACGAAC
>JAJFFW010000128.1 GCA_021776435.1 Parvularculaceae bacterium
CCGCCGTACGGAACGAAATGATCTTAGTCGGCGTGCGTGGAGGTTCACCGCGTTCGGCCGCATCAACAGCATCCATTCCTTCAACGACTTTACCCCAAGCCGTATACTGGCCATCAAGAAACGACGCGTCATCGAAACATATGAAAAACTGGCTGTCACCGCTATTAGGATCTTGAGCGCGCGCCATGGAGCAAATGCCGCGTTGATGACTTTCATCGTTGAATTCGGCCTTAAGTTTCTTACCCGATCCTCCCGTCCCGTCGCCGCGCGGACAGCCGGCCTGAGCCATAAAACCTTCAATGACGCGATGAAGTGTTAGCCCATCATAAAAGCCTTCGTCGGCAAGCTCGGCAATACGCGCGACATGCACCGGCGCTTTGTCGGAAAAGGTTTCGATCGTGACGTCACCCGTATCCAATTTCAAAATAAGTTTGTCATTCACAGTCGTAATTCTCCATCAACGCGTACAGGAACCTTGATTCCACAAAAATCTCGAATCAACCCATCGCGCACCTGGCCCGATGCGGTCAGGAACTCCATAAATTCAGCGCTGTCGGTGCGCATCACCTGAATGTCAGATCGTTCGTCTTCAGGCACGTCCGCCATAATTCGGACGCGAACGATTGGCGTCGGACGCACCGGTGGTTCACCGCGCTCAATTCTACGAGAATGCTTAAATCCATCAACAATCCATCCCCAGGTCGTATACCGTTTATCGAGATTGAGACGAGAATCTCCAATCATCAAAAAGAATTGGCTATTCGCACTGTTGGGGTTTGTCGCTCGAGCCATGGACATCACACCTGGGCAATGCGTACCCCATACTTTCACCTTACGATCAAGCCTGAAAATCCTCAACAATTCTGGCTGCGCCGCCACAGGCATGCCATCGACGAATCCCACACGCGCTGCGATACGATCCCGACCGACAACAGTAAAGTTATCGACCTCCGTGGTATCGCGGGCGAATTCTTCGTCCAGATCAGGTTTATCGGACCCACCGGTGCCATCCTCATTCGGATCTCCGCCCTGAGCCATGAAGCCTTCGATCACTCGGTGAAAATGGAGTCCATTGTAAAACCCCTCTCTCACAAGACCTCTGATACGCTCAACATGTCGCGGCGCGAAATCCGATCGCAATTCAATCACGACGCGCCCAGTCGGCAAATCCATATATATTATATTTTCCGGATCCAATGACCGCCAAGCTTCATCAGGAGCGTCTGTCAGAATCTGGCTAGGGCGAACAATTTCTTGGTCTTTTTTCTTATTGCGAGCACTAACCTCTGTTGCGGCCCCAGCCATACACATCGCGGCTACAACCATTACAATGGGGCGAAACTTCATACACTCTTACTCCCTAATCCTTGCCCTATTTTTCATTGGCTAGGCATTCATATCGCATATGACGGGCAGACGTTAAACCGTCGGAAATTTTTCCAGAAGTTTACCAACTACATTTTCCGGTACAAATGACGAAATATTACCACCTAAGCGCGCCACTTCCTTCACCAACCGTGAGGCAATCGCCTGATAACGAGCCCCGGCCATCAGAAAAACGGTCTCGATCTCGTCATTGAGCGCTGCATTCATTCCGACCATTTGGAATTCATACTCAAAATCTGAGACAGCGCGCAGGCCACGAATGATGATGTCAGCCTTCACCTCCTCGGCGAACCGCATCAGCAATGTATCAAAAGGCTTCACGATAATGCTTACGCCGCTTGTTTGGGCGATCTCACTCATTTCAACGCTTACCATCTCCACGCGCTCTTCAAGACTAAACACGGGAGTCTTGTTTGCATTGACAGCAACACCGATCACCAACTCATCAACCAGTTTAATGGCGCGCTTGATAATATCAATATGACCCAATGTGAGAGGGTCGAACGTTCCCGGATAAATACCGACGAGCTTTGTCATTCTAGTCGTCTCCCTCGTCATTCTCTTCGTTTTCATCCGTAATGTCTTCGATGCACCCAACAGAAACAACATTCTCTTTTTCGCGTGTACGGAATATAGTCACACCCTGAGTGTTACGACCCGCAATTCGAATGCCTTCGATTGGTGTTCGGATCAATTGTCCGCCGTCGGTAACCAGCATAATTTGATCAGCATTTTCTGCGGGGAAAGAGGCTACCACTCGCCCATTTCGGGCGCTGGTTGAAATTGCGATAATGCCTTTGCCGCCGCGGCCGGAGGTTCGGTATTCATAAGAAGACGTTCGTTTACCGTATCCGTTTTCAGTCACCGTAAGAACAAACTGTTCCGCCGCACCGAGCTGCGCAAGCCGTTCTTGACTTAGAGCAGCAGCGGGGGTGCTATCGTCTTCTAATTCATCGGCGTCCGCCTCCCCGGCAGCACGTCGCATCGCAGCCGAGTGCTTTAGATAGGAGCGCGCTTCGTCGGGTATGACATCCATATGACGCAACACAGCCATAGAAATAACATTATCGTCCGAATCCAGACGAATACCGCGAACCCCTGTCGACGTGCGCCCTGAGAACACGCGCACTTCGTCCACTGGGAAACGGATACACATGCCGGCAGCCGTAGTCAGCAGAATATCATTGACTGATCGGCAAATCTGCACACCGACGATAGAATCTCCCGGGTCCAGTTTCATGGCAATTTTGCCATTGCGGTTTACGCGCTGGAAGTCCGAGAGTTTATTCCGACGCACCCCTCCGGAACGGGTCGCGAACATCACATGAAGATTGGCCCATTCTTCTTCGTTATCAGGCAGAGGAAGTATGTTGGTAACGCGCTCGTCGGGAGCGAGAGGCAGAAGATTGACGAAAGCCTTGCCTCTTGAATGCGGCGCGCCCTCCGGAAGGCGCCAAAGTTTCATTTTATACGCCATGCCCGTCGAGGTGAAAAACAATAGCGGTGTATGAGTGTGGCCGACAAAAAGCTGGGCGACAAAGTCTTCGTCTTTGGGGCGCATACCCGCGCGCCCCTTTCCGCCCCGCTTTTGGGCTCGGTAAGTCGACAGTGTGGTACGCTTTACATAGCCGGAATGTGTGACCGTCACGACCATGTCTTCTTGCGCGATCAGATCTTCGTCCTCGACTTCACCTTCTGATTCGATGATCTCAGTCCGCCTTGGTGTAGAAAATTCTTCCCGGACATCCGTTAGCTCGTCCCGGATAATGCCCATCACACGGTCGCGGCGGCGAAGAATATCGAGGTAGTCGGAAATTTTACCGGCGAGACCCTTAAGTTCATCGCCGATTTCATCTCGACCAAGTGCTGTGAGGCGCTGCAAACGCAGATCTAGAATCGCACGCGCCTGCTCTTCCGAAAGCTTTAATGTGTTCTCTTCGGAAAGCATGTGTCGCGGATCAGCAACGAGCGCAACCAGCGGCGCCAAATCTTTGGCTGGCCAGTCGCGAGCCATCAATTCAGAACGTGCGGAAGCCGGATCGGGCGCGGCGCGTATGAGCGCCACCACTTCATCGATATTTGCTACCGCAATCGCGAGGCCAACCAAAATATGCGCGCGGTCACGCGCTTTGTTGAGCTCGTACTTCGTCCGGCGCGTAACAACTTCCTCTCGGAAATCAATAAACGACACCAAAACATCGCGCAGCGACATTTGCTTTGGTTGACCGCCATTCAGCGCCAACGTGTTGACCCCAAATGAAGTTTGCAGCTGCGAATGCCTGTAGAGTTGATTCAAGACGACGTCAGCCGTGGCGTCGCGGCGCAATTCGATCACGACACGTATGCCATGCCTGTTTGATTCGTCACGTATGTCGGCAATGCCTTCGATTTTCTTTTCGCGCACAAGACCGGCGATGCGCTCAATCATGACCGACTTATTCACCTGGTACGGGATTTCAGTGACAATGATGGCGTATCGGTCTTTGCGAATCTCTTCGACACTCGCCCGACCACGAGTTACGACGGAACCTCGCCCCGACAGAAGAGCAGCCTTCGCACCGGCACGCCCTAATATAATGCCGCCGGTCGGGAAATCCGGGCCGGGCACAATTTCCAACAGGCTCTGATCGGTGATCTCAGGATCGTCGATCATCGCAATTGTTGCATCGACAATTTCGCCAAGATTATGAGGCGGAATGTTCGTCGCCATGCCCACGGCTATACCGCCAGCGCCGTTTACGAGAAGGTTGGGAAACCGTGCAGGCAAAACCTTGGGCTCATGTTCGGAGCCGTCATAATTCGCCTGAAATGCGACGGTGTCTTTTTCAATATCTTCGAGCAGTGCGTGGGCGGACTTCCCCATCCGTACTTCAGTGTATCGCATGGCCGCTGGAGGGTCGCCATCGATCGACCCAAAATTCCCCTGACCATCAAGAAGCGGCAACCGCAAGGAAAAATTTTGCGCCATACGGGCCAGAGCATCATACACAGCTTGATCGCCATGCGGGTGATACTTACCGATGACGTCGCCGACGACCCGCGCCGATTTCTTATATGGCTTGTTCCAAGCATAATTGCTTACATGCATGGACCACAAAATACGTCGATGCACCGGTTTTAAGCCATCACGCGCGTCCGGAATAGCGCGGCTGACAATCACGCTCATCGCGTAATCGAGGTAGGAACGGCGCATCTCATCTTCGATCGAGATCGCCGCTACACCTTCCTGATGATCGCCTTTACCTGCGCCGGGCTCATCGTCGAAAATGTCGTTTTTATCACTCAAGGGGGAACCGCGCTGAATCAGATGAAATTTATAGGCACCGCTTAGCATCCAGTCGGTGATAGCGGCAAGTACGGTCTCGCGCTGATTGGTTTATTCCTGACCTTCTTTCAGTTAGTCTCTCTTATATGAGCGAAAGGATCAGGGCGTGGGTATAGGCCGTTTGACATTACTTTGTATCACTTTGGCTGCAGTCGCAGGGTGTAGTAGCGAGGCGCCTGCCCCGTTGCTCGAAAACCTGGCGCCAGCCGACTGGGCCGATGCCGCCGGCCGATTCCGGTCTCCGACAGGTGAGGAAATTGGCCATGTTGTACTGACTGACGGGCCAAACGGCGTGCTTCTAAGGGTTGATCTGAAGGAACTCACACCAGGCTGGCACGCAATTCACCTTCACCAGACGGGGGATTGCTCCGACGGATTGGCTGGATTTAAAGCGTCCGGCAGTCACATCGATCCCGATGATCGCTCCCATGGCCTGTTGAATTCTGATGGCGCCGAGCGCGCCGACCTACCCAATTTATATGCCGGCGCTGACGGTCGCGCGACAGCGGAATTCTTCCAATCAGGTGTCGCCCTTTACCCAAGCGAGGAAAGCGCCGCCGAAAATGGCCCCTATCCGCTGCTTGACGATGACGGATTCGCCCTCATCATTCATGAAAGTCACGACAATCATATGGACCAACCAATCGGCAATGCGGGTGGGCGCGTTGCTTGCGCCGCTCTTGGCGGACCAGCCGACGGGGAGCAAACGAGCCTCAAAGACTAGCAGTCGCGTGGGGAGGTAGAATTGTCAGCGTATAATCGGCGAGCGTTTCTATTAGGAGGCGGGGCATCGCTCACTATGGCGGCTCCCTGTCTGGCGCATCCGCATACCATCCCCGGAATCTGGACGCCGCTATCACCGATGCCGTCAGCAGTACTGGATATTTATGCTGCGCCCTTCTTTGATCGTCATGTTGGCGCGCAGACCGACAAGCCAAAACCGTTCAATGTCATAGTCACCGCTGGCGGAGCCTCATCGCACGCGCGTGACGAGATCACTAATCAAGTTAACGCTTACGACCCGGTCGCAAATCTCTGGCTCCATGCAACACCGCTACCTGAAGCGCGACGGCAACTTGCCCTCGTAGCGCATAATGGTTTTTTGTACGCAATTGGCGGTTACTCCATGTCGGAAGAGGCAAGTTGGAGAATGCAAACAAACTGCTGGCGGCTTGAGACGCTTAATGATGTCTGGAGGCCAATGCGCCCCCTCGATGGACCGAGAGCAGAAGGGGTATGTCATTCGTTCGATACGTTAATCCATATTATCGGCGGTCGGGCGCCCTTTGGCAGCGCCAATTATAGTCGGCGCGATCATTTGGATACGGATCAGCATTGGGCGTATGACGCACGTGAAAACCGATGGTTTCAATTAGCGCCAATGCCGACTTCACGAAGCAGTAGCGCTGGCGCCGTTTTAGGTAAGGTTTTGCATGTGATTGGCGGGAGGAGCAACGGCAGCGGAGCCTTAACAGCTCACGAAACCTATGATCCGCTCGCTGACCGGTGGTCGACCGCCGCACCTTTACCGGAAGCCCTCAGCGGCCTTACAGCATCAACGTTAGAAGGAAAGATTTTCATCTTTGGCGGCGCTCAATCCACCGATCACTCAACTATTGTCAGCGACGTGTGGGCCTATGATGACAATGAAGATAAATGGCGACCGGCGGCGCCAATGAAACAACCCCGCCGCTATCACGCTGCAGTCGCGCTCGAAAAGGCGATCTATCTATTAGGCGGCGAAGGGCGTTCAATTGAAGGCGCCGCTAGCAATGTGCTTGATAGGTTTGAAGCATAATCAAAACGATGAACTGTCATCTAAAGTCTGTAACCCGGCGTTGTTTGGGAAATTGTCAGCTCCTCTTCATTCATGTCCGCCTCGACATCACCGAAAAGAGGCGTTGATAGATAACGTTCGCCAGTGTCCGGTAACATGCAGAGAATATTGGCGCCTGGCTCGGCTCTTTTGGCGACTTCCAGTGCACAGTGAAAAGTGGCTCCAGAAGAAATGCCGACAAAAATACCTTCTTTTTGAGCCAACTCTTTACTCGCCCGCATAGCGTCTGCGCCGGAAACTGTCATTAAACGGTCGATCACATTCAGCGCTATTACATCTTCAGTTATCTTCGGAATGAAGTCGGGACTCCATCCTTGAATCGGATGAGGCGTCCATGCAGGATGGCTATTTTTAGGAGAGCCGTCCGCATAGCGCGCTTGATCTCCACCGTCACTTAGAATGGCTGCGATATCCGGTTCACAAACAACAATCTTTGTTTCCGGGCGTTCCTTCACCAACACGCGCGCAACGCCGCTCAACGTGCCACCGGTACCGAAACCGGTCACCCAGTAATCGAGTCGGTCACCCTCAAAGTCGCGAATAATCTCGCGTGCAGTTGTAAGTTCATGAATTGCCGGATTGGCTTCGTTCTCGAACTGGCGCGTCATGAACCAGCCATGAGCTTCGGCCAGTTCTTTCGCTTTTTCAACCATGCCGACGCCCTTTTCTTTTGCCGGGGTTAGAATGACGCGGGCCCCAAGAAAACGCATCAGTTTGCGGCGCTCGACGCTGAAACTTTCAGACATCGTAATCACAAGTGGATACTTTTTTTGGGCGCAAACCATGGCCAGACCTATGCCGGTATTGCCACTTGTCGCCTCAATAACCGTCTGCCTTGGTTTTAACGCACCCGTCTTCTCGGCAGCTTCGATAACGCCCAGCGCCAAGCGGTCTTTAACCGAGCCTAAAGGGTTAAACGCTTCCACCTTTACGAACACATTAACGCCTGCTGGCGCTAAATTGTTGATCGAGACAACGGGTGTATTTCCAATCGTTTCGAGAATATTTCTAAAACGGCGCTTCATGTTTTCTCCAGGTCTTATAGTCGAGGAAAAGGGGCTCGATCTCTAATGAGAGTCTATCGGAAGACATTCACCGGAGATCGGATTACCGACAACCTGACGGCTCAACCAATCATCGATCGCTTTTTCACAGGCGTTTTTTGTTAAATAAAGGCCTATGATCTCAGGCTCGCTCGAAGGCCCTGGTGTGAGATATCCGTTCGCCGCCCACTGCGGAGTGCGTTGACCAAGTTCATCAACGCTATTTCCTGTCGCGCACGACGAAACGAAAAGAATGCCGACCATAATAATCGATTTTCTTACGCTTCGTGCAATCAAGATCCTCATGAGAAGCCCTCCCCAACATCGATTCTGATCCAATCAACCAGCTTTTAGAACAACACTCTACGCTGTTAGCGGCAAAAAACGATGGTGAGGAGGTAAAATCCGAAGCGCGTCGGTAATATTGGTTTATTTTCGATCATCTGCTGGAGTTATTGCAACCGCAAAAAACCCGACACACAGAGTGCATCGGGTTTTTGAGGTCTCGGCCCGAGGGTCGACCCATATTGATTCGGGTTTTCCCCGAAAAACCATCGGCGATCTTCGCCGACAATCATCCCCTCATGCAAACTCCGTAATTTTGGTAACTTTCACGGAGTTTCGGCGTTTCAAGACACAACTAAACGCCTGAGCGCATCGATTCGTTAGGCTTATCTAGCCTTTTTCTTGGTGGCTTTGCGCTTAGTCGCCTTTTTCTTGGTGGCTTTGCGCTTAGTCGCCTTCTTCTTGGTGGCTTTGCGCTTAGTCGCCTTTTTCTTGGTAGCTTTGCGCTTAGTCGCCTTCTTCTTGGTGGCTTTGCGCTTAGTCGCCTTTTTCTTGGTAGCTTTGCGCTTAGTCGCCTTCTTCTTGGTGGCTTTGCGCTTAGTCGTTTTCTTAGCAGCTTTCCGCTTTACGGTACGCTTGGCAGTTTTCTTCGCTGCCTTTTTCTTAGTCGTGCGCTTTGTAGCCGCTTTCTTCTTTGTAGCTTTTTTCTTGGTAGCTTTTTTCTTAGTCGATTTGCGTTTGACCGCCATGGTCTTACCTCCGAATCACGATTCGAAAGTCTAATCATAAATCAATTTAATAAAAAAGTATTGCATATGCAGAGATCAGAGCGTCCGCATCCGCATTTTTTTCACTTTTTAGCTTTTTTATGATCAAAAAGGTATGTCATCATCCAGTTCGAACGATTGTCCGCCCGCCGAATCACCTTGTTCAGACATTCCGCCTGGGTCGCGATTGGCGCCATCACGTTTTCCATCGAGCATTGTCAGCGTCGAATTGAATCCCTGCAACACGACCTCAGTCGAATATCGGTCATTGCCAGATTGATCCTGCCATTTACGTGTTTGAAGTTGACCTTCCAGGTAAACCTTTGACCCTTTGCGCAAATATTTCTCCGCAATCCGCGCAAGACCTTCGCTGAAAATAACAACACGGTGCCATTCAGTGCGTTCGCGCCGTTCCCCTGTGTTCTTATCTTTCCAATTTTCCGATGTCGCGATGCGCAAGTTAACGATCGGGCGCCCATCCTGGGTTTGCTTAACTTCCGGATCTGCGCCCAAATTGCCGATAAGAATAACTTTGTTGATACTGCCTGCCATTGTTTTCTCCCGAATATCCCGTTTGCCGAACCATTCCCTCAAAGCCAGCCTTATATTGAGTCTGCGCGCAGTCGAGGTGAATTTCGCGCACAAACGTTCACATCTTGTTCTTGCTGTCAATGCGGATTTGCGTTTCTATAGCCCGCGTTTCATATCACCAGCCATTGTTTAACCCGTAGAGTTATTATGAGCCTCAAATTCATCAGCATTATTGGTGCACGCGAACACAACTTGAAAAATGTCGCGCTGGATATCCCACGCGACAAACTCGTCGTCATGACGGGACTGTCTGGATCCGGCAAGTCGTCGCTTGCGTTCGACACGATCTACGCAGAGGGGCAGCGTCGCTATGTCGAATCCCTATCGGCATACGCTCGCCAGTTTCTTGAGTTGATGCAAAAACCCGATGTTGATCAGATAGAGGGCTTGAGCCCCGCCATTTCTATCGAACAAAAGACAACATCGCGCAATCCACGCTCAACAGTCGGGACCGTTACAGAAATATACGACTATATGCGCTTGTTGTGGGCGCGCATTGGCGTTCCCTATTCGCCTGCGACCGGTTTGCCGATTACATCGCAGACAATTTCCGAAATGGTCGATCGTTTAATGTGTGAGGCGGAAAAGTCGCGCTTCTATCTCCTCGCGCCGATCATCCGCAAGCGCAAAGGCGAATATCGCAAAGAATTCGCCGATCTTTTAAAGCGCGGCTTTCAACGCGTTAAGGTCGATGGAGAATTTTACGAAATCGCTGACGTACCGCCGTTAAACAAGAAGATTAAGCATGACATCGACGTCGTCGTAGACCGGATCATCATTAAAAGCGGCGTTGAAAGCCGTCTCGCAGAGTCTTTCGAAACCGCACTCGAACTCGCCGACGGTATTGCGATCGCGGAGAGCGCGGATGCCAGAGCGCGCCCTCATCCTGAGGAGCGCCCATCCGCCGTCCTTCGAGACGCCGCGCGCAAGCGCGCGGCTCCTCAAGATGAGGCGGATGGGCGCGTCGCGAAGGACGGGGGCGCGCCGGAGAGAATAATCTTCTCGGCGAAATTCGCCTGCCCGGTCTCCGGTTTCTCAATTGACGAAATCGAACCCCGTTTGTTTTCTTTTAATGCGCCGGCTGGCGCATGTCCGGCTTGCGACGGGTTAGGTACTGAGATGATGTTCGATCCTGATCTTGTTGTTCCGAATAGACAATTGCCGCTTACAAAAGGGGCTATCGCACCTTGGTCTAAGGGGACATCACCCTATTACGGACAGACGCTCGACGCGCTTGCGGATCATTTCAAATTTTCAGTCAAAGTCGCCTGGGCTGACCTCGACGAAAGGGCGAAAGATGTCATTCTCTATGGTACAAGCGATGAAGACGTACGCTTTGTCTATCAGGACGGGGCGCGCAAATTCGAAACGGTCAAACCGTTCGAAGGCGTTATTCCTAATCTTGAACGACGCTGGCGTGAAACAGACTCTTCATGGGTGCGCGAAGATCTTTCGCGTTTTCAAACAATTACCTGTTGTGACACTTGCAACGGATTGAGACTGAAGCCGGAAGCTCTTGCCGTAAAACTCGGTGGTTGCAACATTTCCGAAACGACAGCTTTATCGATCCGCGCCGCAGTCAATTGGTTCAATACCCTTGAAAAGCAACTGAGCCGCAAAGATACTGAAATCGCAGCACGCATATTAAAAGAGATCCGCGAACGTCTCCACTTTCTAAATAATGTCGGGCTCGATTATCTGACATTATCGCGCGCATCAGGCACGCTTTCGGGCGGCGAAAGCCAACGTATACGCCTCGCCTCGCAGATTGGCTCGGGTCTGACAGGTGTTCTTTATGTTCTCGATGAGCCATCAATTGGATTGCATCAGCGCGATAATGAACGCTTGCTGGTCACGTTGAAGCGCCTGCGCGACCTCGGCAACTCCGTGATCGTTGTCGAACATGACGAGGAAGCGATCCGCGCTGCTGATCATGTTATCGATATTGGTCCGGGCGCAGGGATTCATGGCGGTGAAATCATCGCGCAGGGAAGCGTTGAGAGCATCATTGCATCGAAGAATAGCCTGACGGGCGATTACCTGGCAGGCCGGCGCGAAGTGCCGGTTCCCGCGCAATGCCGGCCATTTAATCCCAAACGCGCGCTGAAAGTCATTGGCGCCCGCGCTAACAATCTGCAAAACGTCACAGCGGAAATACCTTTGGGGCTTTTAACCTGCGTGACCGGCGTATCGGGCGGAGGTAAATCGACCCTTGTCATCGAGACATTATATAAAGCCGCCGTGCGAAGGCTTTTCGCCGCAAAAAGCGCACCTGGCGCCCATGACCGCATCGAAGGTCTCGAGCATCTCGACAAGGTCATCGACATTGATCAATCGCCGATTGGGCGTACGCCGCGTTCCAACCCGGCGACGTATACCGGCGCCTTCACGCCGATCCGCGAATGGTTCGCCGGATTGCCAGAGTCAAAAGCGCGCGGATACAAGCCCGGTCGGTTTTCTTTCAACGTCAAAGGCGGACGCTGCGAGGCGTGTCATGGCGACGGATTGATCAAGATCGAGATGCATTTCCTGCCCGATGTTTATGTCACCTGCGACACTTGCAAGGGCAAACGCTATAACCGTGAGACCCTTGAAGTGACCTTCAAAGGCAAATCTATCGCCGACGTGCTCGACATGACCGTCGAGGAAGGGGCCGAGTTTTTCAAAGCCGTGCCATCGATCCGCGAAAAGATGGATACGCTGAACCGGGTCGGCCTCAGTTACATTCACATCGGCCAGCAAGCGACGACGCTGTCGGGCGGCGAGGCGCAGCGCGTGAAGCTTTCGAAGGAGCTTTCAAAGCGCGCAACCGGGCGCACTTTATATATACTCGATGAACCAACGACGGGATTGCACTTCGAGGACGTTCGAAAGCTTCTCGAAGTCATTCAGGAACTCGTCGAGGGCGGCAATACGGTTATTATCATTGAGCATAATCTTGATGTCATCAAACAGGCCGACTGGATCATCGATCTCGGCCCCGAAGGCGGCGACGACGGCGGCAGGATCGTCGCCGCCGGCCCGCCCGAAGACGTCGCGCGGTCCGCGAAAAGCTATACCGGACAGTTTTTGAAAGCCGTCCTCGCCGCCACGAATTCGAAAACCGCCCGCCCCAAACCCCCGGCGAAGAAAAAACGGGCAGTGAAGACGGCGGCGCTCAGGAAAAAGACGGTGGCGAAGAAAAAGGCGGCAAAGAAAAAAGCGACGAAATCGTCAACGAAGAAACCCGCCAAGACCAAGGCAAAAACTACGACGAAGAAGAAGGCTGCGAAAGGACGGAAGCGGAGAGCGGCTTGAACCGTAGGGCGGGCGGAGCCCGGCGAAAGCCGGGCGATACCCGCCAATGCGGCGTTTGCAACGGACACGGAATGGCGGGTATCGGCCTCATGGCCTCCACCCGCCCTACAATTTTCAATCAACCCGGGCTACGCTTGCTCAAAACAAAATCCACCCGACGGATGGTCCTGCTCCACGCATGGGGACGAATTGAGGCAAAAGATTTACGATATCTTGGAAGGTAACACACCGTTTGGACGGTGGGTCAATGCCTTCATCATGCTAGTTATTGTACTGAGCTTTCTTTCGCTTGTCTTAGAGTCCATCGATCCGCTTGGGGATAAATACGGCTTCCTCTTTTACGTCTTTGAGGTCGGAGCCATTGCGATTTTCACCGTCGAATACGTCTTTCGCCTCTGGTCCTGCACCGCAGATAAGCGGTTCGCTCACCCCATTAAAGGGCGGCTGAAGTTTGCGATTAAATTCTTCAGTGCCATTGATCTGCTTGCGATTCTCCCGTTTTATCTTTCCTTTTTGGTTCCTGGCTTGGATCTGCGCGCGCTGCGCTTGTTTCGGCTGCTCAGAGTCTTCAAGCTTTTGCGTCACTTCGAGGCTGCAGCGATTTTGCCGGAGGTGGTCAGTCGTAAGCGGCAGGAACTCATCATGACCTTCAGCCTCGTGCTCGTTTTGCTGCTGATTTCGGCAAGCCTCGTCTTCATGGCTGAGCATGGGAAACAGCCTGACAAATTTTCGAACATCCCGGCGGCTATGTGGTGGGCCGTCGCGACATTGTCTACGGTGGGCTATGGCGACATGGCTCCGATCACGCCCTTAGGGCGCATATTGGGCAGTGTGGTTGCGCTGCTCGGAATTGGCTTCTTTGCCCTACCGGCCGGCATTCTAGCTCAAGGCCTGAACGAACTCGTTGAGGAACGAGCAGCTCAGAAAAAAATAAACCCGGAGGCTGAGACAGCTTCGCTCAAAGGACCCTCGGCGGCTGAACGCCGATGTCCCCACTGCGGTCGCACCTTGCAGGGAGACGAAAGCAAAAGCAAATCGTAGCCATTGCGGCGTTTGCAACGGACACGGAATGGCGGGTATCGGCCTCGCGGCCTCCACCCGCCCTACAATTTCGAATCAACCCGGGCTACGCTTGCTTTGTCAAACGGGGACGTGCCGTGCATCGGCTTTATGGCCTCCGTATGCTCAACAAACCATCCCTGTCATTCCGGGGCGATCTGTAGGATCGAACCCGGAAACCAGCAAGCGTAGGGCGGGTTGAGCGCCAGCGATACCCGTCGCCTTTGTCAAACGGGGACGTGCCGTGCATCGGCTTTATGGCCTCCGTATGCTCTACAAACCATCCCTGTCATTCCGGGGCGCCGCGCAGCAGCGAACCCGGAAACCAGAAGCTGAGTCAGCAGGCTGGATCCCGGGTTCCGCCTCACGGCGGTCCCGGAATGACAATGGGCGTTGGTGAAAAACAGAAGCTCGCGCTGGATTCCGGGTTCCTTGCTTCGCGCGGCCCCGGAATGACAACGGGTGTCGCTTAAGGAAAGTCAGCGGGCTGGATCCCGGGTTCGGCCTTCGGCCGCCCCGGGATGACAAGCCACCGCTTCGCCGTAGGGCGGGCCTTGGCCCGCCAATGATTTACAGGCGGCAATGTGTTGGAAATGGCGGGCTCCACCCTCCCCGCAAACCATTTGTCATTCCGGGGCGATCTGTAGGATCGAACCCGGAAACCAGAAACGGAGTCATCAAGGCTGGATCCCGGGTCCCGCCTAATGGCGGCCCCGGAATGACAATGGGCGTCACTGATTGAGCGTCAGATAGAGATCGTTCCAGTCCGGATTAACGGATTCGATCAGTTCAAGCTTCCACTTGCGCCGCCATTTCTTGAGCTCCTTTTCGCGCGCGATGGCGTATCGCACGTCGTCGAAGGTTTCGTAATAGACGAGCGTCCTGATGCCGTATTTGCTCGTGAACATGGAGCCGCGGCCTTCCCTGTGTGCAAATGTGCGGTCGCCGATGTCATTTGTGACGCCGATATAGAGCGTGCCGTTTCGTTTGCTTGCAAGAATGTAGACGTAATAGGTCTTCCGCATCCGGCTGTCTTAGCGATTCCTATCTTCATTGCACAGTATTGTCATTCCGGGGCGATCTGTAGGATCGAACCCGGAAACCAGAAGCTGAGTCAGCAGGCTGGATCCCGGGTTCCGGCTTCGCCGGCCCCGGAATGACAATGGGCGTTGGGGAAAAACCGAAGCAAGCGTAGGGCGGGTTGAGCGCAAGCGATACCCGCCGCCTTTGTCAAACGGGGACGTGCCGTGCATCGGCTTTATGGCCTCCGTATGCTCAACAAACCATCCCTGTCATTCCGGGGCGATCTGTAGGATCGAACCCGGAAACCAGAAGCTGAGTCAGCAGGCTGGATCCCGGGTTCCGACTTCGTCAGCCCCGGGATGACACGTGAAGTGGGTTCCGGTTTTCGACCGGCCCCGGAATGACAATGTGGGAGGATTCCGGCTGCGCGGGCCCCCGGGATGGCAACGGGCCCAGTTGGAGGAAAGTCAGCAGCCATGGTTATCGCCGTAGGGCGGGCCTTGGCCCGCCATTCAAACACTCAAGCTATTAAGAGACGACTTTCTCCGTCGCAATCTCGAACGTCGCCTCGGCGGCATTGTCGGTCTCATCGCATTCTTCGACTTCGTCATCGACATCGACCTTGACGCGGATGACGATGGTGGCGGCGATTTCACCGGTTGGCTGCAAGCACACCGCAAGCTCGCTCACCATGATGGAAATCAGCGCGTGTTCGACGCCGCCGGCGGGCACGCCGAAAATATTCGCCACGTTGCTGGTTTTCTCCACGAGCTTGCCGGCGGTCGTGTACACCTCCGCTTCGTAGCGCAGCCTCGAATGGGGCGCATCGGCTGCGCCGACGTTCTCGACCGCCACGTCGAAATCGACCATGAGAACGTCGTCGCTGACAATTTCAGGATCAAAGCCGGCGAGATAGTCGACCCGGTCGAGCGTCGTAACGGGAGCGGTCAGGTTCGGCTTGCCCTGACACTGAGCGACAGCGTTTTGGGCGATAGCGTCTTCTCCCGCCTGGGGCTGCGCCACAACCATCACCGGCGCTGCAAGCAGCGCGCATAAAGCCGCAGCCGTCCAGTCGATCGCCCGTCGCACGCGCGCCTCCCGACGTTGATCCAAGCCTACGCCCGTAACTTGCGCCTGTCATCTCATATCTCCCGCCCTTGCACGCGCCGCTTGCTTCGCCGCACCGTCAATCTCATGGCAAGGCAGGGCGGGATGAAATCCCGCCGTATTGGCTTTCCTGTTATTTGGGGGCGATCCATCCTTCGAGGGCCGCTGCGCGGCCACCTTAGGATGAGGGCTGAAGTTTTTTGAAAAGCCGACCCAGCCCCTAATCACGCCCGAATTTTTTCGAGGTCGGAAAGCCGCGCGGCGCGATCCGGCCGGCCTGCGCGCGCTTGCCGGTGAACGCCTTCCAGTCGTCAACGGTCTGGGTGCGTCCGGAACGATCCGTCCAGGTCAGGCCCTCTTTTTTGAAGAAGAGTTTCGCGTCGGAGAGGTCACCGGCATGATATTTCTGCAGGACAACGCCCTTGCCGCGCGACATTTCCGGTAATTCCCCGGCCGGGAACACCAGAAATTTTTTGTTGTCGCCAACACATGCGATCATGTCGCCTTTCGCCGGACGGCAAACGATAGCCTCCGCCCCTGACGGCACATTCAGCACTTGCTTGCCTTTGCGGGTCGTGCCGAGGCAATCCTCTTCATTAACCAGGAACCCGTGTCCGGAAGAGGACGCGACGAGAAACTTGCGCGCCCCTTCAAAAAGAAAAGCCGAGATCACCGCCTGATCGTTTTCAAGATCGACCGTCAGGCGGATCGGCTCGCCATGACCGCGCCCGCCGGGCAGATCATTCACATCGAGCGTATAGAATTTACCATTGGTGCAAAACAGCATCAGCTTGTCGGTCGTTTGCGCCGGAACAACAAACCCTTCGCGATCTCCATCCTTGTATTTTACGCCCTTTAAATCTTCAGGATGGCCTTTGATGGTCCGTACCCAACCCTTCTCGGACAGAATGACAGTGACCGGCTCCTTCTCGATGAGGATATCGAGATCGATATCTTCAGCCTCAGGCGCCAATGAAAAGCCAGTGCGCCGACGCCCCAACAGGGTCTTCGGGTCAAAGATTTTGCGTACGTGCTTGAGTTCCTCAGTGATGCGTTTCCACTGTAAATCATCCGACTTCAGCAACACCTTCAATTCTTTTTGCTCTTTCTTGAGCGCAGAATGCTCGGTCTTGATCTCCATTTCTTCAAGCTTACGCAAAGCCCGCAAGCGCATATTGAGGATCGCCTCAGCCTGGACGTCATTCAGCTTGAACGTTTTGATCAGCTTTGCTTTCGGCTCATCTTCGAAGCGGATGATCCGTATCACCTCATCAAGGTTGAGATAGGCAATGAGAAAGCCGTCGAGAATTTCCAACCGCTTCGCGATCTTATCGAGACGGAAGCCGGTGCGTCGCACCAACACATCTTTGCGGTGATCGAGATAGGCTTGCAGCACATCACGCAGCCCCATTACCCGCGGCGCACCATCGGCCCCTAAGACATTCATGTTCAGCGAAAAGCGGTTTTCCAGCTCGGTGAGTTTATAGACGCTTTCCATCAATGCAGCCGGATCGATATTTTGCGACCGCGGCTCCAGCACCAGTCGGATATCCTCGGCGCTTTCGTCGCGAACGTCGGCGACGACATGCAGCTTTTTGTTTTGAATAAGATCGGCGATTTTCTCTATCAGTCTCGACTTTTGAACCTGATAGGGAATTTCGGTAATCACGATCTGATAGCGCCCGCGCTGCAAATCCTCGCGCACCCAGTGCGCGCGCACGCGAAAGCCGCCGCGCCCCGTCGCATAGGCTTCTTCCATCGCCTCCGGTGTTTCGACGCAGACGCCGCCGGTTGGAAAGTCCGGACCCTTCACATATTTCAGCAAGGTGGCCGTCAGCGCGTTCGGCGATTTGATGAGGTGGAGCGCCGCGTCAATCAACTCGGCGACATTATGGGGAGGTATTGATGTGGCCATACCCACCGCAATACCAGCAGCGCCATTGGCGAGCAGGTTCGGGAAGGCCGCTGGTAAAACGATCGGTTCGCGATCACCGCCGTCATAAGTTTCGCGGAAATCAACCGCATCTTCATCGATACCGTCAAGCAGCAGCGACGCCGCCTCAGTCAACCGGCTTTCGGTGTAACGCATCGCGGCGGCGTTATCGCCATCGATATTGCCGAAATTACCCTGCCCGTCGACCAGCGGCACGCGCACTGAAAAGTCCTGAACAAGGCGCACCATCGCATCATAAATCGCCTGATCGCCATGGGGATGGTAATTCCCCATCACCTCGCCGACGACCTTTGCGGATTTTTTGAAGCCGCCACTCGGGTTGAGCTTCATCTGGCGCATCGCGTAAAGAATACGCCGATGCACAGGCTTCAGTCCGTCCCGCACATCGGGCAAGGCCCGTGCGGTGATGGTCGACAGCGCATAGGCGAGATAGCGTCGCGACAGCGCTTCATCGAGCGGCTCGAGGAAAATATCTTCTGGTTTCGGGGTCTTGGTTTTAGAGGCCATGGGATGAGGAAATAGCAGAGTCTGCGCGCGGCGCCAGTAGGCCGGAAGGTGCTAAGTGCGGAGTTTCACCAAGTTGTTCCACTTCAGATCGAGATGGCTGATCGTTTTCCACCTCCGCACATCCCCGCTTGCGCGAGGATGTGCGGAGTAAAATGCATAAATGTGTACAAACCAGAACATCCTTTTGAAAGGCAATGGCCAGGCGATTCAATCACACCACGAGACGTTTTAAGCCGGGTTGTCGTCTTCCTCGTCTTCGGCGGCTTTAGACGCGCGCGCCTGCAAAAGGGCCATCAACCGCAATCTGGCTTCCGGCAGTGGCCGGTTGGCAAGGTGCAAGATGCGCGTTTCGATGAAATATCCGGTCAACGTCAAGGCGTCGAGCACATCGGCGGCGCTCGCGCTGGCGGTTCCGTCACATAAGAAAGCCGGCAGCGGCAAAAGCTTATCTTTATAAGGCTCACCGGCTTGCGCAGACACCGCACATGCTGACCGGGGTGAAACATAGATCAGATTTTCACATCCGCCTGTCGCCGCACACCGATCGAGCGTCAAACCAAACCCGACTTCCGCGAGCAAGCCCAGTTCCCAGCGCGCCATCAAGGCCGGCCAGATTTCAACCGCATCAAAATTGTCGAAAACGACAGCCATCGCGTGAAAAGCGCGCGCATGCGCCTCTCTTTCCGGCAGACAGGCTGAGGCGATCGCACAGGTAGAAGAAAGACCGGCGAGCGCCAATCTGTCATGCATCACTTCGGCAGCGCGCGGATGCGACATCTCCAGGGAAAAATGGCCAAGGCTCTCAGATAGACGCCCCTTCCAATCCACACTCACGCTATTGCCAGCCTGCAGAACCGGTTGCATCCGGCGCCCCTGCCCGCCATAGACAAGCGCCGCCCAGCGTCCCTGCTCCCGTGTAAACACCTCAACGACCGAATGGGTTTCACCATGCGGCTTGGCGTTCAGAACTATTCCGAGATCAGACCATTCCATAAGAGATCCATCAGACTCAACGCGCAATCGTGAAGCACGCCGGTATACTCAATCGTCAGGTTTGAGCTATCCTTACCGTCGCCGCAAGCCGGGAGAATACCTATCATGCGCTTCTTTCTTTCCATTATCGCCAGCAACCTCATATTTGCTGGTCTCATTCCTTCTTTTGCCGCAGCGCAATGCCCCGGCGCCTTCGCTGTCGAGGTCTTGGGCTCCGGCGGGCCGCGAGCCGATGATGGACGCGCCAGCGCCGGATATATCATCTGGGCTGACGGCGAAGCGAAATTCCTGATCGACGCGGGCGGCGGCGTATTTTTACGCTTCGCAGAAGCGGGCGCCAAGGTCACAGACCTCAACGGTATTTTCATCAGTCATTTTCACGCGGATCATTCGGGCGATCTTGTTACGATCTTAAAATCCGGGTTTTTCGAACGTCGCCCTACACCGCTTGCAATTGCCGGTCCGTCTGGCGGCGCGGTTTTTCCAGGCCTTAATGACTGGCTAAAAGCAAATTTCGACCCGGAGCACGGCGCTTACCGTTATCTCTCAGGGTATTTGACCGGAAGCGGCGGTCTTCCAAAGCTCGAAACCACCGAAGTTGACGCCAGCAAGGACGAAGCGATCCATGTCTATAAAGACGAAAATTTTTCCGTCATGGCGATTCCGGTCGTCCACGGCCCGGTCCCGGCATTGGGATTTGCAGTGACAGGCAAAAACGCCAGCGTCATCTTTGCGGGCGATCAAGGTATCGAAACGGAGTTCTTTGATGCAGCGCTTGAAGGCTCAAAACCCGATATTTTAATCGCTCATCACGCCATACCCGAAGCGGATGGAGGGCAACCTATTGGTCTGCACCGGCCTCCCTCTTCGATCGGGAAAATGGCGGCGACGCTCGGAGCAAAAAAACTGGTTCTTTCCCATAATATGGTGCGAGCGCTCGACGAACTTGATGAGGGGATCGCCGCGATCAGTAAGAATTATGACGGCCCGGTGGACGTCGCGGAGGATCATTCCTGCTACACGGTCGGCGCTGCGGATTAGGTCGTTTTGTGTTTTGGATGAAACGTATCGCCGTCATCCCGACCGCGTCCGATCCTCGGCTTCCTACATTTGTCATTCCGGGGCGACCGTCAGGTCGAACCCGGAATCTATTCCGCCCTCCTCACCGCTTGCGCCTGCGGCAGTATCAGCGGAGTGGATTCCGGATCGGCGCATTCCGCGCCGTCCGGAATGACAGGAACGAAAGCCGTCATTTCGTGCTTCCGGGATGACGGTTAATGGGTATGTGACCTAGTCCACAATATCGAGGCCCATGACGCGAAAACGCGCAGGATCCTCCACCCAGTTCTCACGCACTTTTACGTGTAAAAACAAGTGAACGGGTTCGCCGAGAAGCTCCGCCATTTCTTCACGCGCAGCGGCGCCAATAACTTTCAAGGTTTGCCCGCCCTTGCCTAGGACGATGCCCTTTTGAGACTCGCGCGATACGAAGATTGTTTGTTCGATGCGGAGTTCTTTCTTCTTTGTGCGGGCCCAATCCGTCGTCTCAACCATCGTTTCGTAAGGAAGCTCTTGATGCAGGCGCAGATAGATTTTCTCTCGCGTGACTTCCGCCGCCATCAGGCGGTCTGAAATATCCGAGAGCTGGTCTTCCGGATACATCCATGGCCCTTCCGGCATCCGTGCAGAGAGATGATCTTTAAGATCCAAAATCCCGTCCCCTGTCAGGGCAGATATGAAGAATGTTTCTTCTACAACACCATGATCGGAGAACGTGTTGACCAGGGCGAGCAGTTTCTGCCGAGCAATTTTGTCGATCTTATTGATCACAAGAATCACGTTGGCGCCTTTTGCTTTCAAGGCGTCAAAAATCATATCCGTATCAGCCGCAGATTTTCGCGCCGCCGCATCGGCTTTTTCCGCACCCGTCGCGGCAATATAACTCGGCGCATCCACAATAAGGAGTGTTGCGTCCGCGCCGACACGGCCTTCCCACGCAGCAGCAACCATTGCGCGGTCAAGGCGTCGTCGAGGTGAGAAAATGCCGGGCGTATCGATAAACACCAATTGCGTCTCATTTTCTATGGCAACGCCGCGCACCCGTGTTCGGGTGGTCTGAACTTTGTGAGTGACAATCGAGACTTTTGTTCCGACCATCGCGTTCACAAATGTCGACTTGCCAGCATTCGGTGCGCCAATTACAGCTATAAAACCACATTTTTTCATACTGGGTATTTGACTTTCTTTCGTCATGAGAAAATACGCACGGAGCCCGAAAGGCGCGACTGAATCAGGCGGAATGCGACCAGAAGATATTCAAGAATACTCGAAGATATCCGTCACAAATCATGCTCGGTCCAGATTCCTTCGCGCAAGAGTAATTTTTCGGCCGCCGCCATCTCCGAGCTGCGCTTGGAGCGACCCTCTCCACGCGCGGGTTCGAATCCTCTCACTGTTACTTCAACAGTGAAAGCCGGAGCATGAGCCGGCCCTTCCGATTCAACAACCTTGTACTTGGGGGCGCCGAGTTTGCGCTCCTGACTCCATTCCTGAAGGGCTGTTTTGGCGTCACGGTGTCGTCTGGAAAGCGCTTCAAAGTTTGGCAACCAATAATACGCGAACGCGGTCCGCGCCGCACAAAGCCCCCCATCAATATAGAGCGCGCCCAAGATTGCCTCACAGGCATCACCGAGAATGGCAGTCTTCTTTCTTCCTCCGGACTCATCTTCGTGTACAGACATCCGTATTAGCTCGTCGAGTTCGAAGGCCAACGCCGCTTTCGCACAGGTTTCTTTACGCACCAACGCATTGAGTCTCGGCGCCAGTTCCCCTTCTTCAAGGTTAGGATAGCGTCGCCACAATTCCTCCGCCACCAATAGGCCGAGAACGCGGTCTCCCAAAAACTCTAGTCTCTCCAGATCGCGTTCGTTCTTATCGTGGCCTGAAAGACTCGAATGCGTAAGCGCTCGCTTCAGGAGTTTAGCGTCCTTAAAACGGTAACCGATCCGTTTTTGAAACGCATCTTGATCTTTAGAATTCATTGGACCCGATCAAGAACGCGTTCGTAACGCACAGCGATCGGCCAATTCCAGACCTGCCAGATTTTTGATTTTTCTCCGTTGACCGAGAAAAATAACCGTTCTGCTCTTCCGACGATGTCATCAATAGGAACATAACTCACCTGAGGCGTCCGACTGTCTTGAGACTGGTCTCGATTATCACCCATCATAAAATAATGGCCCGCCGGCACGAGATACGGCCCTCTATTATCAAGCCGGCCTTCATCGCCATCACATTCTGAAACTTTATACCTGACATTATTGGGGAGGGTCTCAATATAAGAAGGCGCCTCCTGAATATTGCCGTAACATTTAACTGTCTTCATACCAACGAATTCTTTGTTTACGGGTTGACCGTTAATGTGTAGATGACCTCCGATCATCTGCACTTCATCCCCCGGCAACCCGATCACCCGTTTGATATAATCCTTGTTTCCGTCCTTGCGGTTTTTGAACACAGCGACATCGCCACGCTCAGGCGCATGACCTAAAATACGTCCCTCGATCGGCAAGCGGGTCAGCGGCCAGATCAGCGACGCGCGCGAATAACCATAAGTCGGCTTAGAGACGATCAGGAAGTCACCAATAAGAAGGTTTGGTTTCATCGAGCCAGAAGGAATGTTGAACGGCTGAAAAACAATAACCCGCAACACAAGTGCGATCCCGACAGCATAAAAGACGGTCTTTACCAGATCCCATGCTTCTTCCGCTGGAGTCATGGGCACGGTCTTCGCCGCGATTTCGCCCCCCTCGACGTCTCGATTACCCGACCGCCACTTCCAAGAAAACGCCATACCTCAAAACCCTTACATTCTAGTTTTTCACTCAACCGCCAACTTAGCGTAAATGATCACAATCGCTTGGGCCAACGGGAAATCATCGGTGATGGTCAGGTGTATCTCAGCCTCATGGCCCGCCGGCGTGATTTCCGCAAGCCTTATAGCGGCTCCTCCCGATAGCGCCAGCGTCGGCTTGCCGCTCGCCAGATTGACAACGCCCATATCGCGCCAGAAAACCCCGCGAGAAAGCCCCGTGCCCAATGCCTTGGCGCACGCCTCCTTAGCAGCAAACCGCTTGGCGTAAGATGCGGCGCGGTTCAGACGACGGTCGGATTTGGCGCATTCAATTTCCGTAAACACGCGATTGGTGAACCGCTCACCGTGTCGATTCAGTGTTTTTTCGACTCTGCGAATGTCGATTAGATCATTTCCAAGGCCGATAATCATCGCAACAGCGCCCTATTGGGCCGCAGCAACACCACTCTAGAGCGTTTCCGAGGAAAAGTGGTTCGCGGTTTTCCGATTAAGGAAACGCGCAAAAAAGACTCTAGCGCTATTCCTGATTCAGTTGAAACCGGAATGGCGCTAGTGGGCCGTCGAAGGGCGCACTCAGACTGGCCAAGCCAAGCCCACGCGAACATTTGCGATGTTGAGCATGATCGGCATTTCAATGAGGGTGCAGCTTGGTTCGCCAAAACATTCCCTTAATTTTGTGCGCCATTTATGTGCGCCATTTAATAGTGAGCGCCGGTGCGGGCATCGGCCATCAGGCGTTTCATTTCCTTCACCGATTCCGCTAACCCCATAAATACTGCCTCACCCACCAGAAAATGACCAATATTGAGTTCGACGATCTGAGGGATTGCTGCGACTGGTTGAACGTTATGGAATGTCAGGCCGTGGCCCGCATGCACCTCGAGCCCCAATTCAGCGGCAAACTGGGCGGCTTCTTGAATAAGCTTGAATTCCTTCTCGATCCGATCGGGCTGGGTCGCTGCACAGGCTTCGTAATAGGCGCCGGTGTGAATTTCGATGACCGGCGCACCAGTCAGTTTCGCTTTCTCAATCTGTCCTTGATCCGGGTCGACGAACAGAGAAACCCGGACGCCAAAATCGGTTAGCTCTCGCACAAAGGGCGCAAGAAAATTGTGTTGTCCGGCAACATCCAGCCCCCCCTCGGTCGTTCTCTCATTGCGGTTTTCCGGGACAAGACAACACGCATGGGGGCGTATCTCGGAGGCAAGCATCAACATTTCCGCCGTCGCCGCCATTTCGAAGTTTAGCGGAATATCGATTTCTTCTTTCAGTCTTCGAATATCGTTATCGCGGATATGACGGCGGTCTTCACGCAAATGTGCAGTAATGCTGTCGGCACCGGCTGAAGCCACCAGGTTGGCCGCTCGGACCGGGTCAGGATGATCGTCGCCGCGCGCATTTCTGATCGTCGCGATATGGTCGATATTCACACCGAGACGCAAAGGCGGTTTTTTCATTGGCTCACTCCCCTGCTGCCGGGTTTCACGGGAGGAATTTCAGCAAGCCCGCTCGGCACTTCGTCCGGCGCATAAACAGCAACGTCCATTTCTGCGAGCGCGATCATCGGCACGCCCACACTGACTTTTCCGCCCGACCGGTCAATCAGACAAGCGAGCGCCAATACTTCGCCGCCGTAGCGATGCACTGCGTCGATGCATTCTCGCGCCGAGAGACCTGTCGAAACAATGTCTTCAACGACGAGGACCGAGGCGCCGGGAGGCAGGTGAAATCCACGGCGTAACTCGAACTGGCCATCAACACGTTCAGCGAACATAAACGGAATATCGAGATGCCGCGCCGTCTCATAACCATAAATGATCGCGCCCATCGCCGGCGACACCACATACTGTATTTGTTTATCGAGCTGGCTGCGCGCCTTTTCCGCCAAAGCCTTGCAAAGACGTTCCGTGCGTTGAGGATACATCGAAACGATCGATTTATTGAGATAAGTATCGCTATGCAGGCCTGAGGAGAGGACAAAATGCCCTTTCAAAAGAGCCCCTGTTTCCTCGAACTCTTTCAATACATCAGAGCTGTTCATTCTCTCCCGCCTCAATTCTGTTCGCCGCAATCACGCTCGCCGACGCCCGCAGACCTGCAAGCGTTTGGGCGAGTTGCTTGGCGTCGCTGACTTCAACATCCATAATGAGCTCAATGAAGTCCTCAGACCGATTTCGCATTTTCATGTTGGCGACGGAAACGTCATATCGCGCAATAATGCCGGCGATTTCACTGAGAATGCCCACACCATTTCTGACCATCACGCTAATTTGTGCGAAAGCGGACACGGCCTCCTTTTCGTTACGCCATTTGAGGTCAAGCCATCGATCTTGAGGCGGGTCTATGCGCGCTAAAGTTTCACAATGGATGGTATGAACCTTAATGGATCCGTCATTTTCGCGAATGCCGACGATACGCTCGCCCGGTAGCGGCGTACAACAGCGCGCAATGTTCACCGAGACACCCGGTGTTAGCCCCTCAATAGCCACCCGTGGCTTGAACGGCTTCAATCCCGCAGGGCGTATCTCGCCTTCGCTTGAATGGGTGACGCCCGGATAGGCCGCCTCAATAACTTCATTGACGGAGAGTTCACCGCAACCGATAGCAGCGAGCACATCCTCAACTGTTTTTCTGCCAAGCCGCGCCAGTGCTGCACGGACTGCTTTTCTCGAAAATTCAAGATGCGCGCCCGAGAATACGCTCTCCGCGATCGACCGGCCCAAGGCCACATGTTCAGCGTGTAGCATTTTTTTTATGCGACGACGGATAGCAGAGCGCGCTTTTCCAGTGACTGCAATGCTTTCCCACTCTGCCGGCGGCGGTGCGGATTCCGAACGCAGGATCTGAACAACATCCCCATTATTCAAGGCCGTACGCAGGGGCTTGGAGAGGCCGTTGACCTTTACGCCAATACAACTATCACCGACGTCAGTGTGCACGGCATAGGCGAAATCGATACCGGTCGCCCCCTTCGGCATCGCAATAACTCTGCCCTTTGGTGTAAAACAAAACACCTGATCTTGAAATAATTCGAGCTTGGCATAGCGCAACGCTTCATCAGGATCATCGCCATGCTGGAACATTTCCACAAGGCGACGGGGTGTTTCATAAGGGTCATAATGACCTGGCGTAACGATTTCGACGCTCGAACCATTGCCCCCGTTCGCATCTTTATACTGCCAGTGAGCGGCGACGCCGCGTTGCGCAGTCTCATGCATCTGCCGGGTACGGATTTGTATCTCAATACGCTGACGCCCACCATCATCGCGCGGCGGTCCGATTACAGCCGTATGGATCGATCTGTAATTGTTAGGCTTCGGCGCTGAAATGTAATCGTCAAATTCTGACGGTATCATTCGCCAACTTCTGTGAATGATGCCAAGCGCGCGGTAGCAATCATCGACGGACTCAACCAATACGCGGAAAGCATATATATCGGCGAGTTCATCAAATGAAACATCCTTGGTGGCCATTTTGCGCCAGATCGAATACGGTCGCTTTTCGCGACTAAAAACTTCCGCTTGAACACCAGCGTCTTTCAATTTATCGCGCAAAGCATGCGCAAGATCAACTACGCCGTGGACTGTGCTTTTTTGAAGGTCCGATAGACGCGTGCTGATTGTATCAAAAGCGTCGGGGCTTACTTCTTTAAAAGACAGGTCTTCCAGTTCCTCACGAAACCTCTGCACACCGATGCGCCCAGCTAATGGCGCGTATATCTCCATCGTTTCAAGCGCTATGCGGCGACGCTTGTCGGTACTCTCGTGATGATAAAGGGTACGCATATTGTGAAGCCGATCTGCGAGCTTGACCAATAAGACGCGAACATCATCAGCCATCGCGACAACCAGCTTTCGAAAATTTTCAGCCTGCTTGCTCGCGTCGGACCGTAATTCAATTTTCGAAAGCTTTGTCACGCCGTCAACGAGGCGAGCGATCTCATCGCCAAAGCCTTTTCGGATATCATCAACGGTCATTGACGTATCTTCGACGACATCATGAAGGAGCGCAGTGGCTACGGTGGCAGGGTCCGCGCGAAGCTCCGTCAAGATTGCCGCCACCGATAACGGATGTGTAAAATACGGGTCACCAGATTTACGTGTCTGGCCTCCATGGGCCTTCATCGCAAATACATAAGCCCGGTTCAGGAGATCTTCGTCAGCGTGGGCGTCATACGCCTTAACGCGCTCTACAAGTTCATATTGCCGGATAAACCCAACAGGTTGAGACACCGTCATCGACGTCTCGGAATTCACAGAAGGCTCAATCTTCTTTTGAACTCTTTTTGTCGCATCAGGGCGCGCTTTCGCGGAGTCCCCACCAGCTTTCAATGCTTGTGGCTTACCATCCACGTCCGGAATTTCGGTTTTGCCCGTCTCGCCTTTGGGGTCGGCCATGTCGCCCGAAGGCGCCTCCTTAAGCGCTTAGCCTTTTGGCAGTGTTTGCTGTGTCGTCATACCCGACGCCTGTAACGCCTTAAGGTACTCATCCTGGTCCATTTTGTCGAACTCAGGGGCATCCGCTTTTTCAGACGCTGCTTCGCCTTCATCCGCGTCATCGAGCTCAGCCTGTTTTTGAAGAGATTGCACAAGGTCCTCTTCCAGAATGGGCGGTTCAAGTTCTCCGTCGGCAATTTCCCGAAGAGCAATGACTGGATTCTTATCATTGTCGCGCTCGACGAGCAGCGGCGCGCCCGATGACAAGATGCGCGCCCGATGGGCTGACAGCAACACAAGGTCGAAACGGTTTTTTACTTTATCGACACAATCTTCGACGGTAACGCGAGCCATTGACATCTCCTAATCTCGGGCGAGCCCGCTCACTTAGCGCCGACGCGCCTCTAAGACAACCTTTGATCCCTCAAATTTCACACTAGGGGTTTAATCAATCCTCCTAGCCGTCCGATTGGGGATGCGGGCGAGCATTATTTCCACGGTCTCACCAGATACCGGGTGGCGCCAACCCGGAGCGATTTCCGCCAAAGGCGCCAGTACGAAATCACGTTCAAAGAAGCGTGGATGCGGCAAAACGAGGGCGGAGGCCCTGTCCGCATCGCGTAATCGGTCACCGTAAACGATCAAATCCAGGTCCAGAGTCCGTGGGCTATTCACCCTTCGGCGCCGCCGGCCAAATGCCGCTTCAATCGCGTGCAGGGATTGAAGGAGACCATCCGGATCGATTCCAGTCTCGACACGAGCTACGGCATTGATAAAAGGGGGGTCTAAGGAATCCGGCCAAGCCGGTGATTGGTAAAGCCCTGAGACAGCACAAACGCGCAGGATTCGATCCATCGCCGCCAACGCGCCGCCAATAATCTCTTGCGGACAACGACCACAGAATGAAATGTTAGATCCCAATGCAACGAGAATCATGTCTTTAAAGTCAAAAAATTAGTTGAAGATCCGAAATTATTGACAAAAGCGATAGTGAATGAGGCCACAATGACAGAATTTCTTGGACTACGCGAGGGGGAGAAAACTGCCCTCTTCATCGATGGCGCCAACCTATATAAAGCAGCGCGGAATCTCGGCTTTGATATTGATTACAAGAACTTACTCGCCAAAGCGCAGAAGCATTGCAAGCTTGTCAGGGCCTATTATTATACAGCCATTCAAGAAGACCGTGACCAAGATTATTCTCCCCTAAGACCATTGGTCGACTGGCTGGATTACAACGGTTACACGATGGTGACGAAGGCTTCGCGCGAATTTACCGACGCACAAGGTCGAAAGCGTTTCAAGGGATCGACCGATATCGAGATTGTTGTCGATATGATGGTTCTGGCCCCGAAGCTCGATCACATCGTGCTACTTTCGGGCAATGGCGATTTCCGTCGAGCTATCGAAGCCATCCAGGCGACTGCGGCGCGCGTCACGATCGTCTCGACGGTTAAATCCTCGCCGCCGATGACTTCGGACGACCTTCGCCGGCAGGCAGACCTTTTCATTGATCTCGCTGACCTTGAAGGCGTGATTGGTCGAAGAGGCGCCCCACGTAAAACCCTCCCCGTCGAAGAAAATGAGGGTGATTACGAAGACGATTACGAAGACGACATTGAAGATTTTGAAGATGTTGACTGAAACGCTACCCGCCACAACGAATGAAATTTCCGCCCCCCCGGAGGCGGCTCGGAAGTGTACGTTGTGCCCGCGGCTTGTGGAGTATCGCGCAGCAAACGCACATCAGAATCCAGAATGGTATAACGGCGCAGTCGTCTCTTTTGGCTCAGATCAGGCGCGGCTTCTGGTCGTCGGACTAGCGCCTGGTGTGAAAGGCGCGAATCGCACAGGCCGTCCGTTCACCGGAGATTTCGCGGGGGATCTTCTTTATGGGACATTGAAAAAATTTGATTTTGCAAAAGGCAATTTTGACGCCCGCATAGATGATGGTCTCACGCTTAAAAAGACCATGGTCACCAATGCTGTCCGATGCGTCCCACCGCAAAACAAGCCTATTGGCCCAGAAATTAAACAATGCCGTCAGTTTCTTATCTCACGGATCGCCGCCCTTCCCAGGCTGAAAGCCATTGTCTGTCTCGGGCGCATTTCTCACGAGTCCGTGATTGCCGCATTTGGCATAAGGCAAAAGGCTGCGCCGTTTGCGCATGGCGCGACACATGATCTCAGGCGGAACAAAATTCAGTTATTCGACAGTTATCACTGCTCGAGGTATAATACGAACACGCGTCGGTTAACGCCGGAAATGTTCGAGAGTGTCTTTTCTACGGTGAAAACATACCTAGACTCAGTCTAACTTCGAAAACAGACCGAATAATAAAACCGTGTGCGCTACTGAAGTTGATTTTGGAGACCACCCTATGAATCGCAATTGGGGCCTTCCTGCGAAACAAGAACGTGCTGCTGTACGCAACGCCAAGGAAATGAAACCCTTCGCGACCCTGTCGATCAGTGTCGTTTTCGGCGTATTCGGCGCCGCATTAGCGGCCATTAGTTTTGGAGATGCAAGGGAACTGTTATCCGGTCTTTTTCATGGTCGATCTTTGATCCCGGCTGTGCTTGCCGCTGGTTTCGGCTGTTGGGCTTATGTCTGGCTGGCGCGGGCCAAATTCGCCGCTCATTTCGATGGTCGCGGAAATGCTTTTTCAGATTTGCTGAAATTTTATGGTCGTGCGACCTTGGCCCTCATAATATTACTTTTTGTGGGACGTTTTAGCGGGCTGATAACAGGCGACTTCATCAGGGTGCTGATTTTATGCGCAACAGGCGGCGCAGGCGCTGCAGCGGCTTTCCAGACCGTTCTTGCTTTTGTGCCAAACTATCAAGAAGAAGAAGAGACGACCTGACACCATCGCGACAAGATAGATTTGCGATCAAACCCAACGGCGCACTGACTTGCAATATGTTTCATATTCATCGCCAAACCGGCGGCGAAGATATTTTTCTTCGGGTTGGATGACGAAGTAATTCAAAACGCCCCCGGAAAGGGCCGTTGTCAAAAGAACCCAGACATTAGAAGTCGCAAATCCAAAACCTATTCCAAACAACAAAAAACCAAGATAAATCGGGTTACGGGTATATCGATACGGTCCTTTGGTGAAGAGTTGTTGTGAAGCTGTGGCCGGGGTCAGGGTCTCCCCTCCTGCGACGAATGTCTGCATCGACGCCAACAACAAAACAACGGCTCCGATAAGAAACGCCCCGCCTATTCCTTCGGCAAGGCCTCGCGGCAAAGGAAGATAACCGCCCGTCAATAACCGAAGGACATACCCGCTCACGAGAGCCGTCAAAAATACTGTTGGTGGATGAATTGAGACTTTCGGGCCGTCTTCCTCAGAATCTCTCATCTTAACCCCGATCGCGCAGTAAGCGCTGCTTTTGTCGCGACCAATCCCGGTCTTTTTCAGTGTCGCGTTTATCGTGAATCCTTTTGCCTTTCGCAAGACCGATCTCAAGCTTCACAATCCCTCGAGGATTAAAATACATCCGCAACGGCGCCAATGTGTAGCCTTTTCGTTCGACCGCCTGGGTGAGACGGTCAATCTCACGGGCGTGCAAAAGTAACTTGCGGGGACGTTTTGGCTCATGATTTTGACGATTGCCGGCAGAATATTCAGGGATATTCGCGTTCACAAGCCAGAGCCCCTCTTTTTCTGGCGAAGCATAAGACTCCGCGATGCTGGCTTTGCCTTCCCGCAACGCCTTCACCTCCGTGCCCATGAGCATGAGCCCGGCTTCAATCACCTCTTCGATGAAATAATCATGGCGGGCGCGACGATTCTCAGCGATCATTTTACGCTCGCTACCGTCCTTCGATGCAGCCATTAGTTCAATAACCCTAGGCCATTGAGCGCTGCACGCACTTGTGCTTTCGATGCCGCGCCAGGCGAGGTTATCGGCAAACGAACCTCGTCAGAACAGTGACCCAAAAGTGATAATGCATATTTTACAGGCCCGGGGCTGGCGTCGCTAAAAAGTGCGACATGGAGCGGCGCCAACCGGTCTTGCAGGGACAATGCCTTTACGTAATCGCCCTCAAGGCAGGCGTTCTGCATTTGAGCACAGAGATCAGGAACCACATTCGCCGTCACTGAAATACACCCGTTACCACCCATCGCATTATAGCCCACAGCTGTCATATCTTCGCCTGATAGCTGGATGAAGTCATCTCCGCAGGCGATCCGCTGACGCGCGACGCGCGCGAGGTCACCGGTTGCATCCTTAACTCCAACGATCCGTGGTAATTTTGACAAGACAGCGAACGACTCAACCGACAGGTCAACGACGGTGCGGGGGGGAATATTGTAAATGAAAATTGGAAGATCAACCGCCTCATGGAGCGCGGTGAAATGAGCGATCAAGCCCTTTTGATTAGGCTTGTTGTAATAACCCGCAACGGCAAGAATCGCCTGAGCCCCTGCTTTTTGAGCAAATCGCGCCATCTCAACCGCTTCACTGGTCGAATTTGACCCCGCGCCAGCAATCACCGGCGCCCGTCCCGCAACCGCCTCAACACACAACTCAACGACCTGACAATGCTCCTTATAGCTGAGCGTTGCAGACTCTCCCGTGGTCCCCACCGCTACAACCGCTCTGGTTCCAGCTGAAATCTGGCGATCAATTAATTGTTGAAAACCGTCTTCATCGACTACGCCATCCCTAAACGGTGTGACGAGGGCGGTGATGGACCCGTTGATTTTGGTCATTTTGGTCAAACCATTGATTTCTACAGTTCGTTACTCTCGTAAGGGCGCCCCCGCAAGTTGGAGTGCATTTCAGACCCCTTACAAATGCGCTATATTGTAGCCCATTGAACCAGCGACGGGAAAAAATATGAAGTGGTGGACACTGTCACGATGTTTGGCGCTAAGCCTTGCCTGGCTCATTATCTTTGTTGCCGGCGCCTCAGCGTATACGACGCCACGCTTGAAACCACCCCCTCCCCCTCCGGCCTATCTTACCCCTGCGGACCACGAACGGCTTGAAGCTGTTCTCGATGCTATCGATCACAGAGACTGGCGGCGCGCTGAAAAAGTTGCAGCGACTGTCGATGATCCAATTGCCGGAAGTCTCGCCAACTGGTTTTACTTCAACGCTGAAGATCCCTCGGTTGACATTACGCAAGCCGATGAATTCCTTGATACCCACCCCGACTGGCCGTCAGTCAGTAAGATACAGTCGCATGTCGAACAACGCATACCAAATACCGCATCGCCAGATCTCATTCTTGCTTTCTTTGATACGCGTGAACCGATTACGGGTGACGGCAAGCTTCAAATGACTCGTGCATTGTTTGCGAAGGGAGAACGAGAAGCTGCGGTTATTCATTTGCGTGACGCTTGGATCAATCATACCTTTTCAGTATCTGACGAGAAAAGACTACTGGCGCGGTACGGTGACCATTTACGCCCAAGCGATCACACCTCACGTGTTGATCGATTGCTATGGGCTCGTCAGGTTACCAATGCCCGGCGCGTATTTTCACGCCTGAAATCGCAAGATCGTCGTAAGGCGGAGGCGCGGTCCGCGCTGTTGCTTAGAGCATCTTCCGGGCCAAGACTTTATAACGCATTACCGAAAGACGACAGGCTTGATTCTGGCGTTCTTCTGGCCGCAGTCAGATATTATCGTCGAACCGGCGATGAAGAACGGGCAATTTCTCTCGCTCTACAGGCCCCTGCCACACCGGACGCGTTGCGCAACCCGGCGCGGTGGTGGAGCGAGCGTCAGCTTTTGATGAGATGGGCGTTAAAAAATGGCCGTTTCACTGACGCTTATTCTATGGCGGCGGGTCATGGTTTGGCTCCTGACAGTAATTATGCGGAAGCCGAATTTGACGCCGGATGGATTGCGTTTCGTTTCTTGAACGCGCCAGAAAGAGCTGAAGTCCATTTCAAAGCACTTTCAACCGCAGTATCCTCCCCCATCTCCACAGCGCGCGCCTATTACTGGTTAGGACGAACGGCTGAAGCGCGAGGCGCCCCGGAGCTCGCAACCGTACGCTACAATCGAGCCGCTGAACACATTTATACCTATTACGGACAAATTGCGGCTGAAAAACTCGGCGGCGTCTCCGTCGAAGCCAAATTCGCTCCTCCAACACTGACATCGCCGATGGATAGTGCACGCTTCTCGTCTCGCCCCGTCGTAGCTGCGTTACGCATGCTTTCCGATCTCGACCGTGACCAGAACTTCCTCGTTTTTGCTTACAAAGCAGATGACCAGCTCGAAACGCCAGGTGAATATGTAGAGTTAGCGAAACTCGCTGACCGCAGCGGCGCAACACATGTCTCGGTGCGCGCAGGCAAGGCCGGAATAATGCGGGGGGCCTTCGCTCCCGATGTCGCCTATCCGTTGATTTTCGTACCCGAAGAAGTCAAAAATTTTACAGCCCCGGAAGTCGTGCTGGGTTTGTCACGCCAGGAAAGTGAATTTAATCCCCGCGCCTATAGCAGCGCCGGTGCGCGCGGTCTCATGCAACTTATTCCGTCAACAGCACAGTTAACAGCACGCAAAGTTGGTATTCGCTATTCACGTTCTGCACTTTTGGACGACCCGACATACAATATGATGCTTGGCTCTGCACATCTGTCTGATCTTCTGGAACGCTTCGATGACTCTTTTGTGATGACATTTGCCGCCTATAATGCCGGGCCGAACAGGGTCGATCGTTGGGTGGAGGAATATGGCGACCCTCGTGATCCGAATATTGATCCACTCGATTGGGTCGAGCTGATCCCTTTTTCCGAAACCCGCAATTACGTTCAACGGGTTCTTGAAAATACTCAGATTTATCGCGCCCGTCTGGGTGACCAACCAATCGCCGGAAGGCTGACCGCTGACCTAGAACGCGGTGGCCCCCGCGGACGTACTGGCGGTGATACTCAGGTCTCCCCTGTGTTGCTTCTTGCCGCTGCTGAAATCGGGCCGCAGACTCTGCCGCCTCTTCCTGTTCGAACGCAACCTTTCGTCACCAAATCAAATCAGAGCACCCCCACCCCCTCGATCTTGCCCACGGTGAAACCGTCGCCATTCAAAACACCCGAGGCGACTCTTGCGCCTGCCCAAAACCCTGAAAGTAAATTATTTCAAATCGACAACGCCCAACCGAACGACGCTCCCAATCGCCCGCGCCAGCCTTTGATCGAGGAGAATCCAGTCACCCCTCAAAACGTTGAGCAAAGCCCCTCATCCACAAGCGCCGAAATCCTTCCCGGCATCTCTGGAACTGCCAGCGAATCCGTTCAATCCAGCATTAACAACGCGCCAAATGTAAAACGTCCTCAACCCATTATCGTCAAGCCAACCCCCGCAACGATGACTTCCAGCGCGCTTCCCATTTCTGCACCACCCGAACAACCCGTAACAGACAACATCAGTGGCCCCGATATTGCGATGACACAACCTTGCCAGACCTATCGAGATTTCATCATCGAAAACGCAGAAGGCGAACCCTCAGCCGCAGACCTTAACGCCAGCTCATTTGCCGAATTGCTCGGCGGCGGCTCTTCTTGTAATTAACAGATCCTTCATACCTGCACGCAAAAGAAAAAATCATACGTCTGCCACGCTCTTGCCATCAGCCTAAAAATCGGGCAATTGCGTCGGTGGAGAGGTGGCCGAGTGGTCGAAGGCGCTCCCCTGCTAAGGGAGTAAGGGCCAAAAGCCCTTCGAGGGTTCGAATCCCTTTCTCTCCGCCAGAAAATTTCATGACCCGTGTTCCAACGCCTGCACCTCTCCAAAGGGGTCTCTCAACAGTCGTCGTGGTGTGTAACGATCCCTAAATTTACAGAACCTATTTTCAAGCCATCAACATTGTGCATTGCATTCGCCATCGGCCAGTCAGGATTCATTAACCACTACATGGCCTTCATTTCGGGAAATGGCGTGCTTATTAACTCAATCTTTGCGGTATCCTGCCAAGTTTACTCTCTGGAGGGCGCTATCTCACTAGCGCTTGGGGAGAAGAATCAAGATGATGCCTATTTATGCCCGACGCACAGGCAATGCTTTAAGCTCAGGGGCTAAAACCCGTCTGGCTAACATTAAACCGTACCCGTCTCTTTATGTCTGGCTAAACCCTCTCACGCGCGGAATCGCACAGCGAATTGCAAATGAGAACTGGGTGCGGACGTTGGAAGAAATCGACTTCAGCTACAGGATGCAAGACATCACGATCAGTGGGGTTCCCTGCGTCAAGTATGAGACGGAAGCGACGAGCAAAAACAAAAAACGCATCCTCTACATTCATGGCGGCGCCTTCGTCGCAGGGTCACCGCGCGTTAACGCGTCAACAGTCCTTCCGATCTGCCACCTGACAGGGCTGGAAGGCATCGGTGTTGACTACACCTTGCTTCCGGAGGGACGATTCCCAACGGCCATAGATGAAGTCGATCGAGTCTATCGCTCGCTGATCACCGATGAACTCGGCGACGATTTCGTCATCGTGGCAGATTCTGCGGGAGGGACAATTGCTCTTTCATGCCTCATGCGTTGGCGCGACGACGGTGTAAAACTCCCTTGCGCCGCTGTTTTCTTGTCTCCCGTTGTTGATGGAAATGGCGCAAGTGACACGCAGATAACAGTTGATGGCCACGACCCGCTTATCAGTTCCAATGGCGGGAAAAACATCCGCCGGTTGTTCGAGTATTATGCCCCTGGAATGAATACCAAAGATCCTCGCATATCGCCGATCTACGGCGAATTTTCCGACCTGCCGCCATTACTGGTGCATGTGGGTTCGCGCGAAGTCCAACTCGGAGACGCGGCTCGGTTGGCGGAAACCGCCAGACGTGCAGGTACGGAAAGTCATCTGCGCGTGTTCGACGGGATGTTTCATCTTTTTCATATGCATTGGAAGATGGACGAAGCCAAAGCAGCGCATGAGGATATCGGCGCATTCATCGCCAGTCACTGATCAGCTTCCGCAGGCCTAGTGTCCCGGATCCGAAGTTCGTTGTGAGCAAGCTGCGAATTATGTAACGAACTTCAAATCCACCACACTGGAAAACCGTATTCAAATACGTTCAATCTATTGGCTGTTTGTCACTTGGCATATGCGATCCTTGGGACGTGAGATGTCGAACACATTATTCCCCCGTTACATTGTGCGGATACGGGTAATAATGGCGAGAAGGACTTAAATCCAAACAGATAAGATCTGCCAGCGCATCCATAAACAGCTTTCGCCGCACACGAGACGTTAACGGGAAAATTCAGCTGGACCTTTTTGAATTTATTAGCTGTGCAGGCGCGGCCGATGCGAGGCTAAATATTCCCGAGCCTGGCGTTGCGCCTCAGCAACTTCGTCGGCGGACATCTCATGTGCAAGTTCAGACCGGTAAGTCCGCGCCTCAAGGTTTCCCTGCATGGCGGCGAGGTTGAACCACTTATGCGCCGTGATCAAATCGAATTCACCGCTTTCCCCGCCCGTCGAGGCTTCCAGCCCCAATCTGTACATTTCCTCATCGCTCAAGATTGGCTCCGCCATCTCAAGCGTTTCTGCTTTGATCGTCGCCGACATAAACCGCCCTCTCATTCTCCACCCTGGTCACGCGAAAACCCGCGTATTAACCAAGTGAAGGATGAGCGCCTGTTACCTAAAATCTGGTTAAAGCTGAATTATTCATTCGTTTACGAATTGAAAAGCTTTTGTTAAGATTTACGTTCATCGCGCGATTGGCCGAAGAGCGTTCTTTTTGCTTCTTCGTCCTCGGCAAGCGCCCGTGTCTCCGCGATCTTTTCGGCGCCGACGGCCAATCCGCGTTGAACCGCCTCGCGCCCGCCAATACGCTCAAACCAATCCTTTACATGCGGAAACTCATCAAAAGAAACGTCATGCCATTCATGAGAAACCGCCCAACCGAAGGCGGCTATGTCAGCAATGGAATAATTTTTCGCCAGATAATCTCTGTCAGCAAGGCGGCGCTCCATCACACCATAGAGGCGTTTGCACTCGTTCACGTAACGCTCCATCGCATAGGGTAATTTTTCCGGGGCGTAGCGAACGAAATGGTGCGCCTGCCCCGCCATCGGCCCGAGGCCGCCCATCTGCCAGAAAAGCCATTGCTCGACATCGACGCGGCGGCGTTCATCGGCAGGATAGAAGCGGTTATGTTTGCGCCCAAAATATTGCAGGATCGCGCCGGACTCAAAGACCGATATCGGCGCGCCACCCGGACCTTGCGGGTCGATTATCGCAGGCATTCTATTGTTTGGAGAGATTTTCAGAAATTCCTCTTTGAACTGATCCCCCGCAAGGATGTTGACCATGTTGACATTATACGGTGCACCCAATTCTTCGAGCATGATGGTGATTTTCCAACCATTGGGGGTCGGCCAGAAAAACAGCTCTATGGGTGCAACGGACATATCAAACTCCATATTGATTTCACTGCTTAGGGCGACACAGGGATCTATACAGGTCAGATTGAGGCGCGACGAGCGCAGCTCTCCACGTTGTGATGCGCTCGCTTTTCGCCTATTGCAGGTGCTCGGCGCACCTCCAGAGCAAATTGCGACCTGCTCGATTCACTGACGTCCGCCTCAATCTCCGCTCATCCCGGCGCCCCTCGAGACGCCGCCTCGCGGCGGCTCCTCGGGATGAAGAGCCGGGACCCAGGCTGAGTCAGACATGGGTCCCGGCTTCCGCCGGGATGAGCGGATGGAAAAATGGAACAGGACATCGCGTCAAGAAGTGAACGAGGCGATGATACGCGCAGCGCTGGCTCATTCGCCGGCCGTCTCTTCTTTCTTCTTCAGCCGTTCGAAATCGCCAAGCCCGCAGCCCCCGGCTTCGAAGCCCTGCGAGTTGTCGACGACGCGGATGATCTCGTTTCGGCAAAGCTGCGACAGGGACGTCGTGTATTCGATGCGAGTGAACGCACTCGCCGCCCGCGAGCAGCGCCCGGACACCATGTTGAGATAGTAATCATTGCCGGCGCGCACCAGAAAGCGATAATCGTCGAGCGGCTTGATCTCGTCGATCTGGCGAATGCCGATGCATGACACCGTCTCGCCGGTGCGCTCGAAGGCGGCGAGTTTTTCCTTCACCTTGTCGGAAATCGGCGGTTCGTCGCCTTTTTCAATGGCCGCGGAAGGCGCGGTCGCTACAAACCCAGCCAGCAATACGAAGCCTAAAAGTTTATTTCGGGTCATCGTCCTTTCTCCTTTGACGAAAGGCCCCAGCCAGTCTGAGTCTTCCCCGCCGTCACGGTCTTAGTCAATCCCGAGTTTCTTCTTCAAAATCTCGTTGACCGCCTGGGGATTGGCCTTGCCGCCGCTCAGCTTCATGGTCTGGCCGACGAACCAGCCAAATGTTTTTGGCTTTTCCCTGACCTGTTCAACCTGTTTCGGATTGGCGGCGATAATCTCGTCAATAATTTTTTCGATGGCGCCGGTATCCGTCACCTGTTTGAGGCCGCGCTTTTCAACAATATCCGCCGGATTGCCCGCTTCCTCGCTGTTAAACATCAGAGCAAAGACATCCTTGGCGATCTTGCCAGAAATCGTTTGATCTTTGATCAGATCGATAAGCTGGCCGAGTTGATTTGCGCTGATCGGGCTATCGCCGATTTCTATATTCTCTTTATTGAGAGCGCCGAACAGCTCGCCCGTAACCCAGTTGGAGGCAAGTTTGCCATCGCGCCCTTTCGCAACATTTTCAAAAAATGCGGCTTTCCTTTTATCCGCAGCAAGAACAGCGGCGTCATAGAGCGACAATCCATACTCCTCCATGAAGCGATGTTTCTTGGCGTCCGGCAATTCCGGCAAGCTGGCCCTGATCTCTTCAACCCAGATTGGGTCAAGTTTCAATGGCAACAGATCCGGATCGGGGAAATACCGATAATCATGCGCGTCTTCCTTTGAGCGCATAGTCCGCGTCTCGCCGGTCTCGGCATTAAACAAGAGCGTTTCCTGATCAATCTTTCCACCCGCCTCCAGCACTTCGATCTGGCGGCGCGCTTCATAGTCAATGACCTGACGGACATAGCGAAGCGAGTTTACGTTCTTCGTTTCGGTTCTTGTTCCCAATTCCTCACCGGGCCGTCGCACCGATACGTTGACGTCGGCGCGCATCGAGCCTTGGTCCATATTGCCGTCGCAAGTCCCGAGATAGCGCACAATGGTGCGCAGTTTGGAAAAATAGGCTGCGCCTTCCTCTGCCGAGCGCATTTCCGGTTTTGAGACGATCTCCATCAGCGCGACGCCGGATCGATTCAGATCCACATAAGATTCCTTGGGCGCCAAATCGTGGATCGACTTGCCGGCGTCCTGCTCAAGATGCAGCCGCTCAATACCGATCGTGATGCTTTCCCCACCATCAAGCTCAATTTCGATCGCACCCTCGCCGACGATCGGGTCCTTGTACTGCGAAATCTGATAGCCTTGCGGCAGGTCCGGATAGAAATAGTTCTTGCGGTCAAAGCGTGACCACAAATTGATTTGGGCGTTGAGGCCAAGCCCGGTGCGCACTGCCTGCTCGACGCAATAGCGGTTGATCACCGGCAGCATTCCAGGCATCGCCGCATCAACCAAGGAAACATGCTCGTTCGGCCCGGCCCCGTATTCCGCTGATGCTCCGGAAAACAGCTTGGACTTTGACGATACCTGCGCGTGGACTTCAAGCCCGACCACGACCTCCCAGTCGCCGGTTTCACCCTTGAGCAGTTTCCGTGGTTCGATCATAATCTATCTCTATTATCTGGCTCAATTCTCTGCTTTCAAAGGGTTTTGCCCGCAGCGCGTCGATCACGCAAGCGTTTAAGGAACGTTTGCGATGAATAAGGCGCCTCAAGCGGAACGCATCGCCTGGCCGCCTCGGAACTGACCGGAACAGGCGACGAGGCCCGATCCGGATAGCGGTTTCAATTGTCAAAGAGCAAAACTGCATCCCTCACCCGCACCATCCAATCAAGGTGGGCCAAGCAATGAACGAGGGTATGATAAGGCCGCGCCAAAGGTGTCGGATAAGTTTTTTTGAAAACACCCTCCAGCCCTCGCGCCACACGAGCTGGAGCTGTCGGATAAGTTTTTTAAAAAAGAATTTTTCGCGCCCCGGGAGCCTAGAGTCTGTTGAGATTCATCCAATGTGTCATCCCGGACATTACAACCGTCCGAATTCCTTACGGAATTCGGCGAACGGTTGTTAGATCCGGGATCCAGTGTCGCTTGCTCCGTACACGCTGCTCTGGATCCCGGATAGCTCAATTCGCCAACCAAATCAAAGATTTGGAGCAAATTGGCTTCCGGGATGACATTTCTTGATGCTTTGAATCTCAAGAGACTCTAAGGTAACGCCCTGTCAATCACCCGCGCGACCGCCGCATGCAGGCGCTTTGGGTATTGCAGCTCCAGATAATGCGTGCCGCCATTGATATGATGGAACTCAGCATGCGGGTTGTGTTTGAGCCGCGCCATCAGTGCATGGGCATCGCCGCGAGAAACAAGATTATCGAGATCCCCGTGTACGACTTCAACCGGTGCTGTCAGGTTTTCAAGTCGGTCCAGCAGCGGGCCGATCTGGGTGCGCCTTGCCTCGATTTCAGCCTTTACGCGTTTAACCTGGCCGGGCAATAGCGCACCCACGGACGGCGCATCGCCAAGCTTTTCAAGAGCGCGAATATAAGGGCGCGGTTCAGTAATCAGTGCAGCGACGGTCACGACGCCTTTGACCTGATCGGGGAAATCAAGCGCCGATTTCAGCGCCAATTCGCCGCCATAGCTGACGCCCAGAGTGATAATTTTTTTGTCGCTCAGGAACGGTTTGATCGCCGCCACCTGCTCGTCCCAATCGGTAATCGCCTCGGTATGTCCTTTTCCGAAACCGGGGCGCGAGATCACCACCACTTCAAGGCCCGGCGGCGCATGGCTTAGAAATCGATGGAACAACCGCTTACGACACGGCGTACCCGGAAAGACAACCAGCCGCCAGTCCCCATCCGCTCCGGCAACATAGGCGTCAGTCTCTAGCGGCGTCGATAACGGCGCGGTGTAGGTGATTTCACGATAGGTGCGGGTCACGCCCACCATTCATCCGGGCGCGCGGTGAAATTCGCCGCCTG
>JAJFFW010000129.1 GCA_021776435.1 Parvularculaceae bacterium
ATTTCGGCATTTTTTAGCAGCTGTGATTTTAGTCCAATCATAATTAAACCGGTCTAGGTCACCGACTCATAAACCCGGAACGCGTGTCATCCCGGACCTCGGATCAAGTCCGGGGCAGGCTGTTACAACCGTCCGAATTCCTGAGGAATTCGGCGAACGGTTGTTAGATCCGGGATCCAGAGCCGCTTGTTCCGTGCACGCTGTTCTAGATCCCGGATAGCTCAATTCGCCAACCAAATTAAAGATTTGGGGCGAATTGGCTTCCGGGATGACAGGGTATTGAGTCGGTGACCTAAAGCAGCATCGCCGCCGGCTCTTCGATAAACTGTTTAAAGGCGTTGAGGAACTCCGCCCCAACAGCGCCATCGACGACCCGATGATCGCAAGTCAGCGTTACGGTCATCACCGTTGCGATTTCAAGCTTGCCGTTCTTGACGACCGGGCGCTGGGCGCCGGCGCCGACCGACAGGATCGCGCCCTGCGGCTGATTGACGATGGAAGCGAAAGAGCTGATCCCGAACATACCAAGATTGGACACCGAGAATGTACCGCCCTGATATTCTTCCGGTTTGAGTTTTCGAGTTTTGGCGCGGGACGCCATATCTTTCACTTCGATGGAAATCTGCTTCAAACCCTTTGTCTGCGCCTTCCAGACGATCGGTGTGATCAATCCGCCCTCTATCGCCACCGCAACCCCAATGTCCGCATTTTTGTGGAGAAGGATCGCTTCTTCCGTATAGGTTGCATTCGCCGCTGGCGCCTTCATAAGCGCCAAAGCCGATGCCTTGATAATGAAATCATTGACCGAGATCTTGAATGCGCTCTCGCCCTCTTTTGGCGAAGTCGCATTGATGCGCGCGCGCGCCGCCAGAAGGGTATCAAGCTCAATATCCATATTGAGCGGGAAATGCGGCACTTCCTGATTGAAACTTTGGTTCAGACGCTTCGCAATGACTTTACGCATGCCGCTGAGCTTCACGGCCTCATAACTCTCTGGAGGATAGAGCCGCGCATCGACGGAAGCGGGGGCCGGGACAAATTGTGCGCCAGCCGGCGCCCTCGCTTGGCCAACGCCTTCCTTTAGGGCTTTTTCGATGTCGCGTTTGACAATACGCCCATGCGGGCCGGTGCCTGACAATAGTGCGAGATCGAGGCCTTCATTGCCGGCGATGCGCCGTGCGAGTGGCGAGGCATGAACGCGGCCGTTGGATTTAACGCCTTCGTCCTTCGAGACGGGCGCTTTCGCGCCCTCCTCGCGATGAAGGCTTTTTTTAGCTTGCCCAGAAACAGCTTCATCCTGAGGAGCCGAAGCCGAAAGCTTCGGCGTCTCGAAGGACGAAGCGGCGCCGCTCGCCCCGCCGCCAAACTTCGACAAATCAATATCCCCGGCGCTTTCACCCTCTTCAAGCAGCACGGCGATGAGCGCGTTCACTTTGACGCCTTCAGACCCCTCAGCGACGAGGATTTTTCCGACGACACCCTCGTCAACCGCTTCAACCTCCATGGTCGCCTTATCAGTTTCGATTTCGGCGATAATGTCACCAGAGGAAACCGTGTCGCCCTCCTTCACATTCCATTTGGCGAGAACGCCCTCTTCCATGGTCGGCGACAAAGCGGGCATCAAGATGGGTGTGGGCATTGGGCTTATCCGTTCTTTCGCGTTTTGAATCCGAGCACGCCTGTTCTCCCGCTCATCCCGGCGAAAGCCGGGACCCAGAACTGAGTCCGCATTGGGTCCCGGCTTTCGCCGGGATGAGCGGAGGGAGGCGCCTTCACGATGTCATTTTCGGTCAATGAGGTCCGTAAAAAGATGCGTTGAGTTCAGTATCGGTAAAGTGCGTCGGCGTCCATTTTTCAAAGCGCCGCCCGACGCGAACATCGACGGATTCAGCGCCGTATTCCATAGGGGCTTCCTCAAGCCCTAGAAATTCCATCATCCGCATGCCCGCGACATTAATCGTCGAGCGAATGTTGTCGCCCTCGCCGATTATCGCCGCGATATAGACGCCGCAATGCCGGCAGATCAGAAAGTCAGCGGTCTTGAGCGAGAAGCGATAACGGACGATGTCATCGGCCGAGGCGTCAATGACGGCGCGCCCGTCGGGATCGGAGATGTTGCGCGCCCCATGCCGCCGGCAGAAATCACACTGACAGGCCCTGACGCCGAGCTGTTGCGGCGGCTTCTGCGTGTCAAAAGACGCCTTCACCTTTCCGCAATGGCATTGGCCATCATAGAGCATTCAAATCCCGCCCCGCCACGCTGTCATGCCTGGATTCATTCCGGGCATCCATGAACGTCGCATTTTTCGATCCGTCTCTGGATTGCCGGGACAAGCCCGGCAATGACGCCCTTTTTGAGTTGCGATCGATCATTTTCGCGGTCACGATCAATCCCTATACATCACAGCCTTCACGGCCTTGACGATTTTATCCGCATTCGGAAGGCTGAGGGCTTCGAGGTTCGCCGCATAGGGCAGCGGCGTGTCTTCTTGGGTGACGCGGGCTGGCGGTGCATCGAGATAATCAAAAGCATGCTGGGTTACCTGCCAGCCGATTTCGGCGCCGACGCCGAACGGCGCCCAGCCTTCTTCAACCGTCACCAGGCGATTTGTCTTTTTCACGGACTCGATCACCGTCGCTCCGTCGAGCGGACGTAGGGTGCGCAGATCGACAATTTCAGCCGAGACGCCCTCACCCGCTAATATTTCCGCCGCTTCCAGCGCGAACTTCACGCCGCGTGAATAAGAAACAATTGAAACGTCGGTTCCTTCGCGCGCGATGCGGGCTTTGCCAATCGGCGTCACCCAATCCGTATCCGCCGGAACATCCATCATGTCGCCGTAAAGAAGCTCGTGTTCAAGAAAGACCACAGGGTTGGGGTTTCGTATCGCCGCTTTTAACAAGCCTTTGGCATCCATTGCAGAATAGGGCGCGATGACGATGAGACCGGGCACATTGGCGTACCAGGGCGCAAAATCCTGGCTGTGTTGCGCCGCGACCCGGCTGGCTGCGGCGTTCGGCCCTCGAAAGACAATCGACGAGCTCATCTGGCCGCCCGACATATAGCGCGTCTTCGCCGCTGAATTGATGATGTGGTCAATCGCCTGCATCGCGAAATTCCAGGTCATGAATTCAACGATGGGTTTCAAACCGGCAAACGCCGCGCCAACGCCGAGGCCGGCAAATCCATGTTCCGTAATCGGCGTATCAACGACGCGGCGATCGCCGAACTCTTCGAGCAAGCCGCGGCTGACTTTATAGGCGCCTTG
>JAJFFW010000130.1 GCA_021776435.1 Parvularculaceae bacterium
CGACAGATGCGACCTTCTCGGGCCGATAATCGAGAGAGAATTCGCATCCGCGACCTCTCCTTTAACGAGGAAACGGATACCATCGCCTTGCGTATTGAGGACGCCGAGCAGGTTGAGCTCGCCGCCCAGCGGGTCCGTGACATCACCCGCGGCGGTATTGGCGCTTCGCTCGGCCTTGGCCTCAGAACCTACTCTGTTGCGGTTGAGGGGTTGCGCATTGATGTCACGATGGAAGCGGAAGCCAGAAACACTTACGCCAATGAGGCGGTCTCAGACTCAATCGAAGTCGTGCGACGGCGGATTGATCCGGCCGGCACCAAAGAGGTTTCAATCCAGCCGCAAGGTCGTGACCGTATTGTTATTCAGGTGCCGGGAGACAATGATCCTGAGGCGCTCAAAGCCCTGATCAACCGCACTGGCCAACTCAGCTTTCACCAACATGACGCCTCAGTGAGCGTCAACGACGCCCTGGCCGGGCTGCTGCCTCCCGGTCGGATTGTGGTTGAAATGGCCGAAGGTGAAGGCGGCGGGTTTATGGTTCTTTACGAAGACCCGGAAGTGAATGGCGATATGGTGGAAGACGCTTCATCCGAGATTAATCAGGACCAGGGCGGATTTCAGATCAACTTTCGTTTTGATGGTCGCGGTGCACGGCGGTTCGCGGATTATACGCGCAATCATGTGGGGGAACGATTCGCCATCGTTCTGGACAATAAGATCATCTCTGCGCCGAATATCCAGACGCCGATTACGCAGGGTTCGGGGCGCATCACCGGGTCCTTCAGCGCCGAAGAGGCGACGCGCATTTCAACCTTAATTCGTTCAGGCGCCCTACCCGCTGAGCTGACGACGCTGGAGCAGCGCTCCGTCGGCTCGTCGCTTGGCGCAGATTCTGTCCGGGCCGGATCGATTGCGCTGATTATCGGCTTTATTGCCGTCATTATTTATATGGTTCTGAGTTATGGCCGATTCGGCATTTACGCCGATCTAGCGCTGTTCGCCAATATTGTGTTGATCGCCGGTGCGCTGTCCCTGTTCGGTTCAACCCTGACACTTCCCGGTATTGCCGGCATCGTGCTCACCATCGGCATGGCGGTTGACGCCAATGTACTGATTTTTGAGCGCATTCGCGAAGAGCTGCGCGCAGGTAAAGCTCCGGTCAATGCGGTTGAGATTGGTTACAACCGAGCCAGCTCAGCGATCATCGATGCGAATATCACCACGTTTTTTGCTGCGGTGATCATGTTTTGGCTGGGCGCCGGTCCGGTGCGCGGTTTCGCGGTGACGCTGGCGATCGGAATCGTCACCTCGGTGTTCACGGCTTTTGTACTCACGCGTCTGTTCGCAGGGGGATATGTCCTGTCGAAACGGCCCAAGACTTTAACACTTTAAGAGGCCGGGCTGATGTATCTTAAGCTCATACCAGACAATACGAATTTTCTCTTTACAAAGTTGCGGTTTATCGCGTTTGCAGTTTCTGCGACGCTGATGGTGGCGTCCATGGCGCTTTTGTTCACTCTGGGTCTGAATTTCGGGGTCGACTTTCGTGGCGGCGCGATGATTGAGGTTGCTGACAGCGAACCGATCGATATCGGTGAAGTGCGCTCGGCAGTCAGTGCGCTGAACCTCGGCAGTGCGAATGTTCAGGAAATTCAGGACGTCACGGGAGGTAAGAAAGGCGTCGTCGTTTTTCTTGAAAAGCAAAGTGCTGGTGGGGAAGGTCAGGAAGATGAGCTTGCTCAGCAAAAAGCCTCCGAACAGGTTCAAGCAGCATTGCGAGAGCTTCTAAGCGAAGACATCGATTTCCGCCGCATAGATGTTGTTGGCCCAACGGTTTCCGGAGAGCTTATCCAGCGAGGCGCGATGGCGGTGATTCTGGCGATCGCCATGATGCTGGTCTATATCTGGTTCCGGTTTGAATGGCAGTTTTCATTGGGCGCGATCATTGCGCTGATTCATGACGTCGCCCTGACCATGGGCATGTTCGCGGTGACGCAGCTTGAATTTAATCTCTCCATCATAGCTGCGATCCTGACCATTGTCGGGTATTCGATGAACGATACCGTGGTGGTTTATGACCGGGTGCGGGAAAACCTCCGTAAATATAAGAAAAAGCCTCTGCAAGAGCTTTTGGATCTCTCCATCAACGAAACCCTTTCGCGTACCGTCATGACCTCGGTCACGACCCTGATGGCGCTGGTCTCACTCTATATTCTTGGCGGAGAAGTGCTGCGCGGTTTCACCTTCGCGATGATCTGGGGGGTCGTGATCGGGACCTATTCCTCGATCTTCGTCGCCTCGCCCATGCTGCTGATGACCGGCGTCAAGCGCGACTGGTCGAAACAGTCGGTCACCGCGACCGCGTAAGGGGTGACCCGATGAACAGATTGAAAAGTGAAAGTGCCTGGTGGTATTCGGGTCGTGTGGCGCAACCAGAATAAACCTATATTAAACACCCTTAGTAAAACGAGCCGTCTGCATTAAATGCATTCCGCGATCTCTGGGAACTAATCTGTTATTTATTGATTAAGCTCATGCGAGTCGCCCGATACCCCTTTCTGGTCTCGACGAACCATCCGCCTATTTTCGCCGGCCGCAATTCGATTTCGTCTCCGGGCTTAGGTGTTCTTGGCCTTATCGAATCGATCTGCTTATACACTTCTCCGGTGTCGAGAAGAATGAACAATCGACGTTCGCCGTTCATCCATGCCTTTCGCAGCACGGAGGTGTACGCTACGCGTTTTTGGCCAGGCGTTTTAACCGGTCCTATGCGTTCTTTGGCTTCGTCCGCTGGGAGGATGACGAATTTTTGACTTGGTTGGCTCGGGTCGCCAGCCTGCAACGGTCGTTTAATGAAATTCGATTCGTCTGATTGGGCCGAATCACTATCAGACGTGTCCACATTGTCTTCTAGCGAACCAGCGCCCGCAACCACTGGATCGGTTGGCGACGCGTCGTCTGTTTGGGACGACAAGGCGGGCGAACCCGCCTCCCTAGGTTTCGCTGCAGATGCCAGGCCTTCGAAGCAATCAAGCCGGTCGCGTTCCCTTTTGACCCCAGCGCAGATCTGCAGGGCCTCCTCAATAGTGATCGGTTCATCACCCTGGGCGAGGACCGGGGCGCTGAGTGCGCCGGAAATGAATGTAGTCATGAGTGCAACGCGACGGAGGGTGGCCAACATGTGTTGTTCCTTGAATGAGACGGCTTTTTGACTGCTTGAAAATACAGCCGCCCACGCGAACGGCAAGTCCTCTTCTCGTTGGTGATTGGGTGATGACTAAATATCCCTTTTGCAAGACGGCTTTAAGAGGGTGAAATGGGAGCGATTTCGTAGGAAGTGTATGTTTTCAGTTAACATCCACGGTGCAGAAAAGACACAGTCACAGCCGAAATCACTCACGGCGGGAGAGAAACAGACCCAACGAATTGACATCGATCAACTTGTAATTCTTACTTGCCCCGAAGATTGAACTGCCCGAATTCATGAATGTTTTCGGCGGGGAACAGAAGACCAGCGTATCGCCCGTAAAAGGGCGGCATTATATTTGGTGAAGAAGTTTGAAGAAGTTTAAGGGGCTCACAATGATCAACCAATCCGGCAGGCCGGCAAACACGAATTCCGCTAAAGAATGGCGTCTGGCGCTTGGCGCGGGCGCATCCGCGTTGACACTGGGCCTTATGGCTCCTGTCTACGCGCAACCCGTTGATGAAATTCCAGATGCTGATGGCGCAGAAGCTTCAGACGACACCATCATTGTCGTCGGGTCGCGTATCCACCAGCGTGGTTTTGAAGACATCGATATGCCGGCGCTTGTGCTCGATAATGAGACGTTTGATAAGCGCGGCTTTACCAATCTGGCCGATGCTCTCAACGAATTGCCGGGCTTTGGCGCTTCGGTTGGCGGTCTGACCACCGGTAGTGGCCAAAACGTGGGCCAGGAATTCCTTGATCTGTTCAACCTTGGCGAACAACGCACACTGGTCGTCGTCAACGGTCGTCGGTTTGTACCAGGCAACCCTCTCTCTCCTGATCCAAGCGGTCGCCTTGAGGGGTCGCAGGTCGATATCAACAACTTCCCGACAGCGATGATTGAACGGGTTGAGGTCCTGTCGATCGGTGGTGCGCCAATTTACGGCGCTGACGCGATTGCAGGTACGGTCAATATCGTGTTGAAAGACGATTTCGAAGGCGTCAATCTTGATTTTCAGTTTGATGATTTCGGCGATTTTTCTGCTGCAGAATATAGCACTACAGGCGTCTTCGGCGCCAATTTCTCCGATGGCCGCGGTAACGTCACGGCGTCGGTTCAGTACGAACAACAAATTGGCGCAACCGCCAATCAAGTCCCCGGTCTGTGCTGTCAGATCAGTGGGTTTGGATCGGGTGGGACCACCGTCTTGGGTCAAGAAGGCCGCTTCAATATTCTCGAAGGCGCTTTCGGTTTCCTGCCGGCGCCAGGCCCTGGTGTTCCGGTTCCGTTCTTTAACGCAAACGTCTTTCTGGACCCCCAAGGCAACGTGTTGACGTTTGCCGGTGATGGCGGTTTGTCAGTCTTTGATAAGGGCGTTCGCACGGGTTCCAGTGCGGTGTTTGGCGAAGGCGGCAGCGGCTTTGACTTGACCGACTTCCAAGAAGCGGTTCCGCCGGTTGAGCGTTTTGTTTTCTCGAGTACGGCGCATTATGATGTGAATGATAATCTCCGTATTTTCATGGAAACAAACTTTTTGAATTCAAACGGGACCGACCTTGTTTCTCAATCGAGCAACGCCTTCAATACGGCGTTTTTGAACACCCAGGGGCAGGGCTCCTTTGGCATATCCATCGACAATCCGTTTATTTCAGATGCTGACCGTCAAACCCTCATCGATGCTGGCTCTGATGACATCTTCTTCCTCAACGGGATCAATCTGAACATCTTGCCCGATGCGGGCGCCAACTTCGTTGACACCACGACATTCCGTATGGTCGGTGGCCTCGAAGGCAATTTCGAACATAACAACCGTCGGTTCAATTGGGATATTTCCATGAACTTCGGTCGCACAAACCAGACACGGGGCACCAATGTGATCCGTGGCGACGCATTCTTTAATGCTGTTAATTCCGTGCGTCTCGATGCGGCGGGGTTGGCGCTCTTGAATGACTCGGATAATCAGGACGCACTGGAACTTACGATCAACAACTCGTTGATGAATGTGATCCGCGGCGGCGAAACCGTCAATATTGGAATAGGCGATGCGCAGGAAGGCGATATTATCTGTGGAGCATTCCTCAACGCCCCAGGTGCTGTCGATCGGGGCGCGGATGGCACGGGTATTACTAATAATACGCCGACTCCCGATGGTGCGCTCGCAGGGTGTACGCCGCTCAATCTGTTTAACGGTCTGGTTCCGGGCGGCAATTCGTTTGAGGCGATCAACTTTGTAACGTCGCCGGCATTGAGTTTCGGTCAAATCAACCAGACGGATTTTGTTGCGAACTTTGGCGGCGAACTGATTGAGTTACCTGCTGGTTGGCTTCAGTTTAACCTTGGTTTCGAACGCCGTCGTGAATATGGTGATTTGACCAATGGCGGTGTCTTGGAAGATGGTCTGTCACGTGAGCCGGCGGTTTCCAGCTTCCCGAATGCTGAAGTCGTATCAACTGAAGCCTTTGGCGAGGTCATAATTCCAGTCTTGAACCCAGAGTTCAATTTTGGCCTCGACTTTATCGATTCATTGAATTTCAGGGGCGCATATCGCTACATTCGCGCACGGGGCAGCAGTGATTCGAATGTTGATCTGCTTGGTAACGCTCTATCGGGTTCAGTGAACACCTACACGGCCGGCGGCGATCTTACTCTGTTTGATAATCAAGTGGTCCTTCGTGGCAACTTCACCCGTTCGGTTCGTCAGCCTTCGATTGTTGAACTGTTCTCGCCTTTGGCGCAGGACTTTGACCAAACCGGAGACCCCTGCGACCAAACCAATATCAATGACGCGCCGAATACGAATCGCCAGGCAAACTGTGTGCTTAGGGCGAAACAGCTTGGCTTTACAAATGCTGCAATCGGCACAGTTGGTCCTGATACAGGCCTAATTCTGGCGCCGGGTGATAATATCTTCACCACACCATCTGTGAACGCTGCGATCCCGCTGCTGAATGGTGGTAACCCGAACCTCAACTTCGAAATCGGGAACTCATTCACTGGCGGTTTCACCTATCAGCCAAAACAAGTTCCTGGCTTCACTCTCCGGGCCGATTACATCTCCATCCTGGTGAAAGACACGATCGTTCAACCGGATTTCACATTCTTTACGGAAACCTGCTTCGATACATCACTTACTGCAGCCGAATGTAATAACTTTACACGTATCGGGCCAGCGCCTGCGACAGATGGTTCGGTTGCCGGCGGCTTCGATATTGTGAGTGGTCAGACCGGTTTCGGTAACACCGGCTTCCTGATCTTGCATGCGGTACAGGCCCAGACCCGTTACGAATTCGATGTAGCGGATGCAGTCAAATTGGCTCATTTAGGCGACGGCAGCCGAGACTGGGGTAATGTTCGGACGAATGTTACGTTCTACGTACCGATCGTTGATCGTGACAGTTCGAATTCTTCCGTTGACTCTTCAGGGCGCCCAGTCAACCAGGTCGGGTCAACCTCAAACAGCGATGAAAATATTCAAATGGTTGCTGACTTTAACTGGGAATATAAAGGCTTCGATCTCTTCTGGCGTTCGACTTTTGATAGCAGCGTCAATCCCTGCTTCAAACGTGAGCCAGGTGATTGCGATGACATTCCTGATTTTGCTCTAGATCTTCAAAATGATGTTGAGCATGATGTGTCGGCTGGTTACCAGGTTACAGATCGTGCTGGCATTCGTATCGGCATCAACAATGTCTTCGACAATGACCTGACCATCGAACAGCAAGCTTTCGGCGGTGGCGGTAATTCCTTCGGACGGAACTTCTTCTTCCGCCTGAACGTTCGCAACTAACGAATAAAAAATATTGAATGAAGGGCCGGGAGCAATTCCGGCCCTTTGTTTATGAACGATGATCAAAAACGTCTTGGCTTGCCAGGGCGTTTTTTCTGTTAAAGGTTGCTTTTGATTTTGACCACTCGATACCAACCATTAAGGATTGGCGAGATGTTTTTTAAGAGCGTCGGCTATAATCGATGTTCGTTGAAACGCTGGCGATCGTGCCTGGCCATACGGTTCAACACCTGAGAGGCGCCAGTGAATCGGCAGGGATACACCTATCTTTCCAATCTTGTCCGGGCTGGAGAAGAGGATCGATGGCTAGCTGTTCAGTATGCGCCATTTGCGTTGCGTTTAAATTTGCTACCGCTTTATGCAACGCATGTAGAAATCCGACGTGTTCCCACCCTGGTCAAAGAGCCTGCGCTGGGTGAAATACGACTTCAATGGTGGCGTGAGGCGCTTCGCGAAATCACCAATGGCGGACCGGTGCGCCGCCATCCTGTCATAGAAGCGTTATCCTTATCGGGGATACTGAATCCCACGATCTTGGCGGATTTGAATCGGGCGATCGATGCCCGGTCGCGTCTTTTTTACCATGACCGTTTTCAAAATATTGATGACCTTTTGGATTGGCTACGGTCCTCGGAGGTCTATATCGACAGCGCGGCAGGGTCACTGTCAGGCGTCGACTCGAATTACGCGCAGGCTGTGTCAGATGCGGGGTTGGCCTTTGCTCTGGCCCGCGAGACGGCGGCATTGGCGCCGGATCTGGTGGAAGAAGCAGTGGCAATTGCGCGCGATCTCTATCACCGCGCCCGGCCTATTCTTCATCTGACGTCAGGTGGTGGCGCGCCGGCGCTTTTGCATTTCTCCCTCACCGAAGATTATCTCAAGAGCGCCGGAAATCGGCGACGATTCACGTTGAGAAAACGTACCAAAATTTTCCTCTCCATGCTGACCGGTCGCGTCTGATCTTCAACGGTGATGCTCTATATGACTGTCAATGAGCGCGCGATTATAAGCGGCCAGCGCCTTCACCCGTGAAAGATAACCAACCACAATCTCCGGCTCGTCAGAGTTCACGACCGGGAGGCCCGGTTCGTCATAAGCATCCAGGCGGGCGAGTGCTTCGCCGAGCGATTGACCAGCCCGAATGCGTCTTGCGTTGGGTTTAAGCGGTGTGCCGGTCGGCATGGTTTCCATCACATCACGCACACGGATAGTCTGTAAAATAACGCCTTGAGGGCCTTCCGAAAGGTCGTATCCGCGCCGTGAAAGTTGCCAGTGAAAATACGTCCGTCGACATATGACCTGCGTCATGAGCGTAGCGATCGCGACCGCGACCATGAGTGAGATGGTGATTCCATAATCGCCTGTCATTTCAAAGACGATGAGAGTGGTGGATATTGGCGCACCCATGATCGCGCCCGAAGCCGCGCCCATGCCGACCATTGCATAATAGGCAGGGTTAGCCGCGGATTCAGGAAAAAACGCACCAATCACGACACCGAAAGCGGCGCCGGCGAAGACACCGAGAACGAGACCCGGTGAGAACACGCCGCCGCCGAAACGGCACGATAGCGTTATCGCGGTCGCGGCCAATTTGAGTATCAACACCGTTAATAACAGTTGCAGCGAATAGGAACCATTTAGGGCGTTGGAAACAGCTTCATAACCCACACCAAAGACTTCTGGCCGGAATGCGCCAATAAGCCCGACGGCTATACCGCCTAATGGCGGTAATACATAAATCGGCAGGCCATATCGCTTCGCCAGGGCGCGCACACGTTCGGTCATCTGTTCCGTGCTCAGAAGAAAAGCAATCGCGACCAACCCACAAAGAAGTCCGAGGAGCGCCGAAAGAGGAACATCGATTGCGCCAGAGGCGCCGTAATCGGGCGTTGTGAAGGCGGGAAAGTTTCCGAGATGAATGCGCGTGACGATTGCAGCAGTGACGCTCGCCGCTGCGATCGGGCCAAAGACGGATATCGCGTAATTCCCGAGGATGACTTCAAGGGCGAAAAGCATCCCGGCGATCGGTGCGTTAAAGCTCGCCGCCACCGCCGCCGCAGCGCCGCATCCGAGTAAGGTGCGGCGATCCTTGGCGGAGAAGTTGAAATGCCGGTCGAGGAATGACGCGATCGTCGCCCCCAGGTGAACGGCGGGGCCTTCGCGCCCGGCGCTTGCGCCCGCCCCAAGCGAGATCACCGAAACGGCTGCCGCTGCGATCCCTGCTCTAAGTGAAATGCGCCCGTCACCAACAGCGCGCGCTTCAATCACTTCCGCAACGCTCTGTCCACGGCCGTCTTTGAGCCATTTGAATCGTTCCGCGAGCATTAATACACCCGAAACAATAAATCCGCCGATGACCGGCGCCGCCCAGGCGCGACCGAAATCGAGAGAGGCGGCGCCGCTTATGACCATTTCCTCGGTCTGACCGAAGGCAAGGCTGGAAATCATGTTAATGGCGGCGCGGAAGCCAATAACTGCATATCCGACCGCCGCGCCTATCAGAATGGCGAATAGCCATACCCTGAACGCCACAAAACGCGCGGCTCGCCTCTGCCAACGCCGCAACAGAATTAAAGTGCGTGAAACCTTCCGAGTCATGACAAATCGCTAAAATTCGAACGAGTTCGTTCATAGCAGCATTCAAGGTGAAATCGAAATGTCACAACTTGTTTAACGGCGCGTTCATTCGGGCAGGGCACACTCGAAACTTGCCGGATTTGAGGGACTGGGTATGCCATGGTAGAGCAACAGCACTCGTCGCAGACAAATCGAGACCAAGCAGAGCGGATCGACCCGATACGAGCAGGGGCGGGCGCTGCACGTTGGCGGCGCTCATTGGCCGCTGCTCTGGGAACCGATCCGGGCGCGGGGCTTGATCGACCAGACCGTCGTCTTTTAATGTTGCGGATCTTCGGCTCCACCCGGCGGCTGGCTGATTTATGTATGATACACCCCGCTGTGGCGGCCGAAACGCTTCTATCAGGCGCGTCGCCGGTGCTGGCGGAAGCCGCCCGTGATCTGGCTGCGCTCGATCGAGGTGTTGGCGGACCTGAGGCGCTTCATGCGGCGCTCGCCCCCTTGAAGAACCGAGCCGATATTGCCATCGGACTTGCTGAACTTTCGGGTGTCTGGAGTGTTTCAGAAGCAACCGCCGCACGAACGGATTTTTCGGAGCGTCTTGTGGATACGGCGCTCGCCTGGCTGGTTCGCGCCGCCGTAAAACGCGGTGAACTGACTGTCGAGACTGAGAAGGCCACAACGACGGGTGTTTTTGCGCTGGCGGGCGGTGACTTTGCACACGAAGATCTTGACCCCTACGGGCCATTAGATCTTATCGTGTTGTTTGATGAGGACGCGTTTAAAGGACCGACGCCGAAATCCGCTGAGCGCGTATTCGTCCGTATCGGCGCTGAGCTGCGCGAAGTGTTCGAAGGGCGGCCGGGCGATTATCCGTTATTTTCTTTGCGAACGCCGATGGGTACGAAAATTGGCGGCGCAGGACTATCCGAAAGCACGGCGCGGGTGCGTGCGTGCGTGTCCGGTCCTCAATCTCATCTCCTCAAGGCCTGGTTGGCGACAGCGCGGATCGTTGGCGGAGATCGTCGGACAGGAGGTAAATTTCTTGAAGACACCGAGGCGTTCATCTGGAGTGATGCGACTCTCCTGAGTGACGACATGAGGACCCTATTGGAGACCCCAGGTGACGATCCGCGAGCGGCGTTTCGCAGTGTTACCGATGTATGTCGATTGACGATCGGTCGTATTCGTCCTGTGTTTCGAACTGCTCCATCCCGTGAAGTCTTTGAAATCGCTGCGGAATCAGGAATTCTAGATTCAGATATCGCGCATCGCCTCACGGTCGGTGAAGAGTTCACGCATCTCGTGGTGTCGCGGATGCAAATGATGAAAGGCGCTGCTGCGAAGACGGTTACTGGCGAGAATGAGGAACAGGCGCTCGCATATTTGTGTGGGTTCTCCGACTACGGAAAACTACAAATTGTGCTCAAGGGCGTGCAGGCGGAAGCGATCAATTCATTGTTTCGCCTTTTGCATGGACCGCAAGAAGAGTTCAACCGCTACCGTTCCAGTGGAGAGGCTTCTGGCGATGCGGAAAAGCTCGAAGATCTGGGGTTCCTCGATGGCGTCACACTTTCTGCCGCTGTTGACGAATGGGCGAGTCTCGGTGACGCTGATGATGAACGCCAGCGCTTTTCAGCGTTGGCTCCAGGTCTTCTCACTGCTTTTGGTGAAACACAACATCCGAACGAAGCCGTCCGGCTGTTTGATCGGCTGATGCGCGCCGCGCCGCAAGACGTCGATGTATTCTCACAACTCACCGAAGGTGCGCCGAGGCGAGATGCGATCGTTGATGCGTTGGGATGTTTCGGCGCGCCAGTGGCGCCGATGATCGACACGACGGCGGTTGGGGAATTTTTCGAATCTCACGGAACAGAAACGCCGCATACGGGATCTGAATGGATCGCCCGTTATGCGCCGCCGCGTAAAACCAAAAATTCCACGATCGAGGATCTAGCGAATTGGAGACGCGAATCCATCAGTCGTATCGCGCTTTACACGGCAGGCGGAGAGATGTCCTTCGACGCCGCCGCCAAGGCGCTCGATGTGGTGCACATACAAGCCTTGCAAGATTGTTTCGACCTCGTTCGCACGACCGGCGATAAAGAAGAAGTGAAGGCGGGCCGAGCGCTTGCTCTGCATCTTTATGACGGCTTTGGCCGTCATACGCCGGGTGCGCCCTTTCAAATTGGCTTCATTTTTACTGGCGAGACAGGAGACGCTGCGCAGGCGCTCGTGAGGCGTTATCTCGGTTCGCTCGATGCATTGGGTGAAGGGTATTATGCCTTGGCGCCGGATGTGTCGCGTCGCCCCGGGGGCGTTGCTGGGCCGCTGACGCCTGACCTGGCGGCCTTTAAACAATTTGTGCAATCAGAAGCCATTGCGCTCGACCAGATACTTCTCGCACGGGCGCGCGTCATCGCCGGTGAAGCTGAGGCCCAGACAAAAGCACAGGATGTCATTCGGGGCGCCGTAAGTGGTGTGCGCCGTGCTGATGTTTTATTCCGCGACCTTGATCGCAACCGTGCGCAACGCATGCGTCGTGATCGGGCGACATCAGACTGGGATATCGATCGATTGGAAGGCGGGCGCCAGGATGTTGAACTGATTATCTCCACCTTGGTCTATCGGCTCGCGGGGGCTCACCCATTTGTGCAGGAAGGCGAGCCAGAGGACGCCCTGAGCGCGATGGCGCGCTCCGACCTTCTGCCTTCGGAAACGGCCAATGCGCTGATATCGGCTCGTGATTTCTGGTCGCGGCTCGCCGTTGCGCGTTCGTTTGGACGATGGACGGACCCGGTGACGACACCGGTTCGCGTCCGCTTCGGATCACAGCTTGCGCGCGCCGCCGGTGTAGAGAGATCAGAACAGGTTCGTCCGTTAATTCGGGGGTATGCAGATGATGTCAATCGACTCTACGCCCAGCTTGTCCTGGGGCGGCCATCATTGAATTTAGTCGCAAACGGTTAGGTTCTGCCGACCAAACGCGTCAGCACGTAGACGCGTAACGCCGAAGCAAGCCCTGACGGCGTCGAAGCCGCAGTCCGCGTCCGGTCGATTTCTGCAATCAGGTTCGCCAGAGAAAGCCCCTCCGCCTTGGCGAGACTCGACAGGACGTCCCAGAACTCTGGTTCCAAAGAAACGCTGGTGCGATGGCCTTTGATGGTGATTGAGCGTTTTTGCATAAAATTCCAGCCGGTATGCGAGGGCAAGCGGCTGGATTATCGCCGAGTATGGGCTGTGTACAACAAGGTTATTTTTTTGCCCAGTCATCCAGGCCATGCGCTCGGATTTTCGATGTCGCCAGCGAAATACCGTCGATGATGCCTGCCATATGCGACACCGCCTCATTGTCACTTTGTGTCAGATCGGCGCCGAGGGCCCCATAAAGCGTCTCAATGTCGATGTCGTTGGCGAAGAGAAACTGCGCGAGAAATAGTCGCGTCTGGCTAGGTGATCTTTGGTTGTCAGACATCTCGTTAACCCTGTTCTGGTTGCTTGCCGCGTGAAGTCGTTAAGTTGACCGCCGTCCCAAAGAGAACGAGCGGCGCCACTGGGAATACAAGAGCAAGATTTAGTCCACAACGTCGGCAGCAGTGGAGCGGCGAAGCCGATTCCACAAATATCGCCGTCATTCCTGAGCCGGGAGGCCTATTGCGCCAGTTTTTCCCATCTGACGCCGGCGTGGTTGGCGCCGTGCTCACGGACGATGACGGACTTCAGGTGGACTCTCTTGTCCGGGTCCAAAAGCGGCAGGAACATCGTGTCTACATAATCAAAGACCAATTCGGCCAGTTTTTCACAACTCGTATGATCAACAATCATGAGGTTGAGGACGCCGCGTTTTTCGGCTTCTTCAAACCAGGCCAGCTCTGGATCGTCTTTTGCGACCAAGGTCTTGTGATCAAGTAGCCCCTCTAAGCGGCCTCTGAGGTCTTTCAGGGCGCCGAAATCGACGACCCAGCTCCGCTCATCGAGCGCGTAGGTTTCGAACGTAATCTCTATTTCCAGAGAATAGCCATGCAGTTTGTTGCAATGCGATTCAGCACGCCAATGCCGAAACGCGCAGGAAAGACCAATATTATGGCAGTAGGTTTTTCCGGAAATATATACTTTGCGTTTGGCTGTACCGCCAGAGCTGTTTGAATTGCCCATCATCATCACACTGTTTTTGTCAAAGATTTTTTCATATTGATCTTGTTAATCGTTCTGATTCCATCAAGAGATATTGATCGTATGCAGATTGTATGTACCATCACGCCTTCATATGGGTCGTCATGATGATGAATGCGTAACTCGTTATCGTGGCGCGATCATCTGTTCCGGCCGGACGATTCGATCATAATCATCCGCCGAGACAAAGCCCAGCTTGATCGCCTCTTCTCTAAGCGTGGTGCCATTTTTATGAGCAGTCTTGGCAATCTTGGTTGCGTTGTCATAGCCAATAGTTGGCGCGAGCGCCGTCACCAACATCAGCGAGCGCTCCATCAGGTCCTGAATGCGTTCTTCATTAGCGGTAATCCCGGCGATGCAGCGCTCCGAAAATGAATTTGCGGCGTCGGCTAAAAGCCGGATTGATTGTAAGACATTCAAGGCGATCACGGGCTTGAAAACGTTGAGTTCAAGATGGCCCTGGCTGCCGGCAAAGCTGACGGTTGTGTTGTTGCCCATCACCTGGGCGGCGACCATGGTCATCGCCTCGCACTGTGTCGGATTGACTTTCCCGGGCATGATCGATGAGCCGGGCTCGTTCTCGGGCAGGCTGATTTCGGCGATTCCTGAACGCGGACCTGAGCCCAACAGGCGAATGTCATTCGCGATCTTGAACAGGCTGACGGCAATCTCGTTGAGGGCGCCGTGGGCTTCGACCATTGCATCATGGGCGCCAAGGGCCTCGAATTTATTCGGGGCGGTCACGAATGGCAGTCGCGTATAGGCGGCGACTTCCTCGGCAAACTTCTCAGCGAAACCGGGCCAGGCGTTGACGCCGGTGCCGACCGCAGTGCCGCCCTGCGCCAAGGCGTGAAGGCGGGGCAGAACGCCCTCGGCCCTTTCAACACTGTTTGAGATCATTTGGACGTAGCCGGAAAACTCCTGCCCGAGCGTCAGCGGCGTTGCATCTTGCAAATGTGTGCGCCCGATCTTGATGATGTCCTTAAACGATTCCGCCTTGTCATTGAGCGCGTTGCGCAACGTCTGCAATGCTGGAACCAGTCTGTGTACGATTTCCTCCGTCGCTGCGATATGCATGGCTGTGGGGAAGGTATCATTTGAAGATTGGCTTTTATTGACATGATCGTTTGGGTGGACAGGCGCTTTCGAACCGATCTCGCCGCCGAGCATTTCAATGGCGCGATTAGCGATAACTTCATTGGTGTTCATATTCGACTGGGTGCCGGAACCGGTTTGCCAAATGGAAAGTGGGAAGTGATCGTTGAGCTTTCCTTCAGCAACCTCTCCGGCGGCCTTGGTGATGGCGTCGCCGAGATGGGGTTCAAGACTTCCATGGCTGACATTTGCGCGCGCAGCGCACAGCTTGACGACGCCAAGCGCACGGATCAGCGCCGTCGGCATGGTCTCCGTTCCGATGGGAAAGTTGATCAATGACCGCGCGGACTGAGCGCCGTAATATTTTTCAACGGGAACCTCGAGCGGTCCGAAGCTGTCGGTTTCTGTACGGGTCTTTGTCATGGGATGGTCTCTCATTGAGATTTCAGTTTGATGTAACCAGCCCCATCGAATGGGGCAAGGGTCGAAGCAAAAAGTGAAGGCCTCCGGGCGCTGTGAATTTTACCGTTGCTTGACTTCGATGGGACGTGAGCGTACGGATTCCACCGCATGGGGGCATTTTTGTCTTAGACCTGCTTATTCGAGTGATGATGATGAACAGAGAATTCTTTATCAGACGGCGCGCGTGTGGTGGGACGGCTTGTCTCCCATCTGGCAACGCATTGGCTCGAGTGGAGGTCTTCTGAATTCATTTTCGGTTGCAGACCTGAGATACCCGCCCTCCCGAGCCACCAATCCGCTCCGGAGGGTTTTTTATGCCTCTCCTCAATCTCAAAGTGATGCCCCAAGAAGAACGAATAGTGAAGAACGTATGTTTGAAGCGCTGAGAAAGGTGATGCCGGCGAGAACCGGTAGGGACGGTCGCATTCCCTGGGCCCATGAGGTTGGAGCGCTCTTGACGCTCGGTATACCTATGGGGCTGACGCAACTCGTCCAGTTTTCTATCAACACAATTGACGTGCTGATGATTGGAAGGCTCGGCGCCGAACCTCTGGCGGCCTCATCTCTTGGGTTGGTCGTGTTTTATGCGACTTTTCTGGTGGGTTTTGGTCCGGCCATGGCGGTCTCGCCCATGGTTTCTCAAGCGCTTGGCGCAGACAAGGAAGACTTCGATAATGTTCGGCGTTCCGTGCGCATGGGATTGTGGGCGACCGCGCTGGCGTTTCCGGTAGTCAGTCTCCTATTCCTGTTTGCACGCGACATCGCGCTTGCGCTCGGTCAACCGGCAGTTCTGGCGGACCTCGCTGGGCCCTACATCCTGGCGTTGGCGCCCGGTTGGCCGTTTATGATCAGTGTCTTGATTTTGCGTAATTTTCTCGCAGCGATTGATAAAACGCGCGCACCTCTCGTTATCATCCTTGCAACGACGGTCTTGAACGCAGTGCTGAATTACGCATTGATCTATGGGCATTGGGGGGCGCCCAAGCTTGAGCTTGTGGGTGCGGGGTTGGCGTCGTCGGCGGCGCACTTCTTTGGTTTTGTCGCGCTTGTTATTTACATTCGGCGAGACAACGCAGCGCGGAAATTTGATATTTTCAGAAATTTCTTCAAACCATGCTGGGCTCGGTTTCGCGAGGTTCTTCGTTTGGGTGGGCCGATCGGCGTATCCTTTGCGTTCGAAGTGCTGTTGTTCAACGCCGCTATCTTACTGATGGGGCGGATCGGCATCGATGAAATGGCGGCTTTTCAGGTTGCGCTGAATGTCGCTTCGATAGCCTTCATGATGCCGCTTGGGTTTTCCATGGCAGGCTGTGTGCACGTTGGGTTAGCCGAAGGGGCAAAAGACCCTGATGGCGTCAGGCGCGCAGCGCTTGCGACAATCGCGACAAGCGCGGCGACGATCATGATATTCGCGATCACCGTGATGCTTGCGCCGAATTGGATTGCCGGGCTTTATCTTGACCCCGCCGATCCGGCAAATGCGAATGTACTTGGTTTGGTCGCAGTGTTTCTGCCGATCACTGCGGCATTCATGCTCTTTGACGGAACCCAGGTTGCTGCTAATCAGGTCTTGCGAGGGTTGAAAGATGTCCGTATTCCAATGATCTTAACGGGTGTAAGTTATTGGGGGATCGGGTTTCCGGTTGCATTCGGCCTTGGTCTGCATTCACCCCTTGGTGCTGTTGGCGTATGGTGGGGCATCCTAGCCGGATTGGCGTCAGCATCGGTGTTGCTCGGTGGGCGGGTTCTCATGCTGGTGAGGAAACCTACTTTTTCCGAAACGAATCAAGACTGACGACGTCCGCGCTGGTCGCGTCCTCATCACCGTCTGCATTCCTTTCACCGGCCTTATCATCTGCCGAGGTCGGTGAATTCTGCGTTATATCGGCATTGTTTTTGGGGGCGGCTTTTGTTTCAACTGGCTGATCATCATCATCCGTGTCAGCATTAAAGTGTAATCCGAACTCAACGCTTGGATCAGCGAAACTTGTGACAGCAGAAAACGGAATACGCAGGTTCGCTTCTTTTCCTTTGAACCAGAGTGTAATGGAGAAAGCCTCTTCGTCGATAATCAGGTTTTCAAATTGATGCTGCAATACAATGGTCATGCGTTCTGGATAGGCTGCGCGCAAATGGTCAGGAAGAATCACACCCTCGGCGCCTGTCCGGAATTCGATAAAAAAATGATGCTCGCCGGGCGCGGCGCCGATCTCGGCGGTGATGGTCAACACTTCGCGCAACACTTGGCGCAAAGCATTCTGCATCAGGTATTCATAATCTAATTCGACGTCTGTCACATTCACTCCACTAAGATTATTGCATGCTTTTAACCGGAGAGGGCCTTAAGCGCCATATCATATGAATAAAGGGTTTGCATCCAACATACGTCTTTGCGCAATACCGAAAAGTGTAGCGGTGAGACGAGCTATTACCGCCTGTCAGCGATCTCCTTCTTTTGCACGCCTGCGTTGTGAAATCGGGACAAGGAAATTTAAAAAAGTCCGGGCTTCTGTTGCCAGGCGCCCGGGGGCCCCGCCTAACCTTGGAAGAGGTTAGGACTTCAAAGCGAGTTTCTCAGCCGCATTAAGCAGCAAGAGCGAACTCTTCCGAGTAGTTGTCATTTGCAACTATTCAATTTGGCCAAATAACGGAGGCCAACCGGGCAAAAACATCGTCTTTAGACGTCCGTCGATCCTATTTCGGCCCCGCCAAAACCCATTGTGGTTCACCACGCTGAGGAGGCTTTGGTGGAGCCGCCGGGTACCGCCCCCGGGTCCGAACCGCTTATTACACGCGTCATTTATCACCATAGTCCACTTGCGCGGACTCCTACGATATAAGCTCTTTCCGTTAAGAAATGAAGCCCGGCGGTGGTTTGTCGCACTGATGTTTTGCTCAGCGGTTCGTAACTTGTATGTAATATGCGGTTTGAGATGGGCTAGACACGCTCAACAATGGTTCGGAGAGGGGCAATGGAGCCTGGTGATTTTAAAAAATGGCGTAAAGCGCTCAAGCTTTCCCAGAAGGACGCAGCAAATCTGCTCGGCCTCAAACGGCGCATAATCCAGTATTATGAAAAAGGCGAACGAAATGGGGAAAACGTAGAGATTCCGCGTGCTGTACGCCTTGCCTGCTATGCGATTTCCGAAGGTATCGCTGATTATCACGGTCCATCCGGCAAAACCCAAAAGCTGGAAAATTAAGCATACTTGCTGGATATAGAGGGCTTGGGGCCATATTTTTGCCCCATGAAATCATATTTATGCCCATGAAAGATGGCAAGTATCCCCTCCTGAATGAACAATTCCGCGTAACCCTTGGGGGGTGGAAAATAGGCGGTTTCAGAGTTCGGCTTGAAATGTTATAAAATATCCCTAATTGAATTAGAGAAGAACATTTTAAGCTCTACGTTGAAATTGGAGCGAGCCTAAATCGGACGTTGTGGAAAAGTTGTCCGAAGGTGTTCACGCTTTGCTAGCCATTCTCCGGCAATGTTTCAGAACCGGGATGGGTGGGCAACGGGTTAGGACGAATGACGATGGCTGAATGGAAAGAATCGGACCTCATGGGCCAAATGGCCAAAAAGCCGACCTCGCTTCGCGAACTCGCTGAACTCGGCGGTCGCAGGCTCGTTTATATTCGGCAGGTTATCGCACGCGATGTTCTCGATGAACTGATGGATGATGATGGCGTTCATGTTATCGACATTCCAGAGGACACACCTCTTTATGCCGTTCATGCGGCGGATGGGGAACGGATCGCGCTCGTCGGTGATCGCGCCCTGGCTTTTGCTGCTGCTCGTCAACATGAGATGAATCCCGTTAGCGTCCATTAACGGTTCGACCTATCAACATCTATGCAGTTTCAGAGTTTCGCCGCCGATTATCGGCGGCGCTTTTTTGCCTTGCTCGCGGTGACGGTAATGTATGATCCGGCTCGACTATGCGGCGTCCGACTTACGGTTCGACACAGCAATCGCCCATAAGGCCTCTGCCGTATCCGCTCCGCGAAGGGCTGTGCGAGAGTCTTCGTCACGCAAAAGGCGAGAGACTTTGGCAAGCGCCTTCAAATGAGCGGCGGTCGCATTCTCCGGGGCCAGGAGGAGAAAAATAAGATCCACCGGCTGATCGTCGAGTGCATCAAAATTAACCGGGGTTTCGAGCCTCGCGAACACGCCGATAATGCGGTTCAAGCCCTCGACTTTACCATGCGGAATCGCAACCCCATCACCAACACCCGTGGAACCGAGCTGTTCGCGCTCCAAAAGGGTCGTTAAAATAGCTTCGGCCGGCGCATCGACCAGTCCCGCAGAAATATCTGCTAGGGCGGACAGCGCTTCGCGCTTGCACCTGGCTTTCAGTTTAGGAACAACGCCTTGGGGACTCAAAAGAGCTTCTAATCCCGTCACTTACCAACACCTTATGCATCAGACGGAACGACGCCACAAAAGCCTGGCAACCGTTTTCGTCTGTCAATGCATGCAAAATCCTCACCAAACACGCCAGCCTTCCACGTCTAAGACGTGGGGTCGATCCACCCGATATGGCCGTCGCGGCGCTTATAAACAATGTTCAGTCGACCATGGGCCGCGTTCTTGAACACGATCGTGGGTTGTTCTGCAAGGTCTAATTGCATCACCGCCTCACCAACCGTCATTTCCCGGACCGCAGTCACACTTTCAGCGATTACGATAGGGGTGGAATCGTCCTGATTTTGATCGCTTTCGTCCTCTTCTTGCAACGGGGCCAGAAGGTAATGCGCCGCTGATTCTGCCGGTAAGGGCTCTTTGCCGTTAGCGTGATGGTTCTTCAGCCTTCGCTTATATCGGCGAACACGTTTTTCAAGCTTTTCAAGGGCTTCATCGAAGGCGGAGTAGGCGTCGCCCCCTTCTCCATGGGCTGCGAGAAAGACGCCTGAGGAGAGATGCGCGGTCATCTCGCACTCCACCAAATGGCGTTCTTTGACGAATGTGATGACACCTTCCGCGCCGCGGTCGTAATATTTAGTGACTCCGTCACTAAACCGGTCGCTCACGTGATTTTGAAGTGCTATGCCAAGATCGATATTTTTTCCAGAGATTTGAATGTCCATCGGACCTCCGATTACTGAGCCAGCGAACGCGGCTCGTTCCAATATATTGTGTGTTTTGTCGGCGAATAAAGAGCTAAAACCACGATCATTTCGATTGCCTAATCAAAGCCCGGAATTCCTTAGATCCTCGCACGCGCGTAATTACGGCGGCGCTGGACAGAAGACGGTATTTTGAGCGTTTCACGATATTTTGCGACCGTCCGGCGCGCAATATCAACGCCCTCAGTTTTGAGAATTTCGACAATTTTGTCATCAGATAAGACGGCGCCTTGTGTCTCAGCATCGATCAACTCGCGAATGCGGCAGCGAACCGCTTCAGCTGAATGCGCTTCACCACCGCTGGATGAGGCGATGGCGGCGGTGAAGAAATACTTTAGCTCAAATAACCCGCGAGGCGACGCCATGTATTTATTTGACGTTACGCGAGACACTGTTGATTCGTGCATTGAGATGGCGTCTGCGACGGCGCGCAGGTTCAGCGGGCGCAGTTGTTTGACGCCGTAAACGAAAAATGCGTCCTGCTGGCGAACGATTTCACTTGCGACTTTGAGGATTGTCCGTGCACGTTGGTCGAGGCTTTTGACAAGCCAATTGGCGTTTGTGAATTGTTCGGAGAGGAACTCTTTGTCTTCTACCTTGCAGTTGCTCGTAGAGATTTCAGTGTAATAAGTCTGATTGACGAGAACCCGCGGTAAGGTTTCGCTATTGAGTTCTATTTTCCAGCCGCCATCTGCAGCCTGACGGACGATAACGTCAGGAATGACAGCTTGGACAGGTTCGCATCCAAACGCATATCCTGGTTTTGGTGTCAGTGCACGGATTTCCGCGATCATGTCGCGTACATCTTCTTCATCTGTGCCCGTTTTTTCCATCAACGCTTTGAGGTCGCCGTTGGCCAATAATTCAATATTATCGACAAAAGCCGCCATGGCCGGATCAAGATGGTCACGTTCTTCAAGTTGCAGGCGCAGGCATTCTTTTAAATCTCGGGCGCCGATACCACAGGGTTCAAATGTCTGTATCATGTGGAGTGTTTGCTCGACGTCCTTCAACTCAGCGCCCAGTCGCTCTGAAACGCTTTCGAGGGGCTCGCGCAGATATCCCGCCTCGTCGATAAGGTCGATCAGATAAGCGCCGATAAAGAGGGTGTGGGCGTCGCGCGTCGCGACGTGAAGCTGCTCGGTAAGGTGATCGGCCAGTGAAATTTCTTTGCTCAGCGTAGCATCGAAGGCGCGGTCATCACCGGGAGCGCCTTTTGCGCTGCTTGTCGTCGTCCAGTCATTCGTGCGGTATTCATCAGGGGCGGTGTCGCTGCCTGAACTGTTGGGATCCAGATCTTCATATTCCGCATCGATGGACTCGCGCGCTTCCGTTACGGCTTCTGAATTTGTAAGGTCGATCGATGTCGTCTCGGCGTTTTGTTCCGGTTGGGGGTCCTCCGAGTTGCGGGGCTCTTCCCCAGTGCGTTCAAGAAAGGGATTTTCTTCCAGCTGCTCTTCAACGAATTCCGCGAGCTCCAGATTAGAGAGTTGCAACAGCTTGATAGCCTGCTGCAACTGCGGCGTCATTACGAGCTGCTGGGATTGCCTGAATTCTAGTCTTGGAGCTAACGCCACATTGCCCCCTCATCACCTTTCACATCTGGAACCGATCGCCCAGATAAACGCGTCTTACGTCCTTGTCGCCAACGATATCGTCGGGAGCACCTTCAATAAGTACTTCACCTTCATGAATTATGTATGCACGATCGATAATATCGAGCGTCTCGCGTACGTTGTGATCGGTAATCAAAAGCCCCAGGCCGCGATCTTTGAGGTGTGCGACCAGCTCACGAATTTCAGCGATGGCGAGCGGATCAATACCCGCGAAGGGCTCGTCGAGAAGCATGAACGCCGGCGCTGTCGCCAGGGCGCGCGCAATTTCGACCCGACGCCGTTCTCCGCCGGAGAGCGCAAGCGCAGGCGCGGCCCGCAAGTGCGTGATATGAAATTCGCCTAAAAGGTCATCGATTAGCTTCTGCTGCTTGTCTTTATCATTTTCAACAAGTTCAACGACAGCGCGTAAATTTTGCTCAACCGTTAAGCCTCGAAAGATAGAGGCTTCCTGCGGTAGATAACCAATACCAAGCCGAGCGCGCTGATACATCGGCAACCGCGTGACGTCATGCCCGTCAATTGAAATCCGTCCATAATCAACAGGGATGAGTCCTGTGATCATGTAAAAGCATGTTGTTTTACCCGCGCCGTTGGGCCCTAAAAGGCCAACCACTTCGCCGCGATTTACACTAATGGATACGCCGCGAACGACTGGACGCCGTTTGAAAGATTTACCAAGATTTTCGGCCACCAGCCCGCCGTCTCCTGCAACCACAGTGGGGGCTCGTTGCGCGGCTGGGGTTTCGGAGCCCCGCGCGCTGATCTCTTGATCGGGCGTATCCATATCGTCACTCATTTAGCCGCGCCTTTCTTTGAATTTCGATGAAATCCGGGCTCTAGAACTGCTCACCGATTGACTTTGTATAAAATACGCCGCGAATGCGCCCGCCAGGTTGGGGGGTGAACTGAACCCGTCCCGTGTCGACCCAATAAATGACCTTGCCGGCCGCCATGACCTGTCGATCCTGAGTCAGAAGAACATTTTCCGTAATGGTGATGGTGCGTAAGACTGAGTCAAAGACACCTTTTTCTCCGGTTATGGCTTCGGCTCCATTGGAATATCGGACCGCCCCGATGACGAGAATGGTTTTGAACTCGCCTTCATCGCCGAATTCAGCAATGAGCGTGTTCGCTGTCAAAATTGCTTCGCCCTGAACGGCTCGGACTTCGCCCGTCCAGGTAACAACATTGTCTTCGATTTCAGCGCTCTCGCCTGTGATGTCGATAGGGGCGTCGCTGGATGCAATCAACTGCGCAGATGCAGGCGCAATGAGAGCAGATAAAAAAAGCGCCGTGATTAATGCCCTCGTCATTTTGGCTTATCTCCTGTTTCATCTTCAGGACTGACTTCCGATTCGGTGTTCAACGACTTTGGAAAAATGCGCATGCTGACATTGCCTTCAAAGATTATTTTTCCATTTTCGTTGTAGGCCCGCATGCGGTCAGCGCGCAAAGTTTCACCTGACGGTCCTACGCCGGTAACCCCTTGATCACTCGTTACTGTCTTATCGTCGATTAACACTGTTGCGGCGGGTGTGCGAAGGGAATAATTATCAGACCCGATTGAGCGCTCCAGCGTGACCTCTTCAGAGAGTTCAAGCACCTTTCCCTTGGATCTGAAAAGCCCTTTATTCGCCGTGACGACTGTCTCGTTATTATCATCGTGGGTCACTGCGCGAGGATGGTCCAATTCAACGATATCGTCGGAATCGGCTCTCTGTATGGCGGCTTCTGCCGTGATGACATAGGGTTTGCCTTCGTTATCGACTCCCGCAAACCGCGGATTGGCCATGCGCACTTCCTCGGGGTTGGCTGTGATGTCTGCAAAGTCATTGAGAATTGCCCGATCGGAGGTTTGTGATCGGGTGTTTAAAAGAAGCGCAATGACAAGGACAAGCGCCAAAACCGGCAGCGCGATCCTGAGATGTCTGACAACGCGTGAGCGCGCTGCGGCCTGTTCGCTGGTAATCCGTGCCTGGGAGGGCAGGGAATCGAGGATACGCGAACGAGTCGCAACGCCGGGAGACGGTGCTTGTGGGCTTTGAGGCGTATTTGGCGCGGTCATCGCGTTTTTAAGGTCTTTCCCGAGCGTCGGCATGCGCTGTTACGTGCGCGGATCCGATTTCCCCCCTTATATATAGTCCTTCTGGGAGAAAAGCGAAGCCGGCAGCGCGGTCCATTTGGAGGCCATATAATGGCTGAATTGGATTAAGAATGGGCGAAAATATCAATTTCAGGCCACCCTTCGAGATCCAGGGCGGCGCGGACGGGGAGAAAATCGAAACAGGCCTGCGCAAGGCCTGCGCGCCCTTCGCGGGCAAGCATGGCGTCGAGCTTTTCTTTCAATGCGTGCAGATAAAGAACGTCGGATGCCGCGTAATCAATCTGTGATTTGCTCAGGGTGTCTGCGCCCCAATCAGAAGATTGCTGTTGTTTGGATAGCTCGACGCCCAACAGCTCCCGTGCGAGATCCTTCAACCCGTGCCGGTCCGTATAAGTTCGAATGAGTCTGGAAGCGATTTTGGTGCAGTATATTGGCGTCGTCGCCACTTCGAGCCAGTTTATGAAGGCAGCCACATCGAAACGGGCAAAATGAAAAATCTTCAGCACATTGGGATCGCCGAGCAGAGCCTTTAAGCGCGGCGCATTATACGTTTCGGGGTCGAGCTGGACCAGATGAGCGTCACCATCGCCTGCTGAAAGTTGAACGACGCAAAGCCTGTCGCGATGCGGGTTTAGACCCATGGTCTCGCTGTCGATCGCGACAACCCGGCCAAGGTCGAGGGTATCTGGCAGGTCGCCCTTATGAAGGTGGTTTGTCATGGGCTTAT
>JAJFFW010000014.1 GCA_021776435.1 Parvularculaceae bacterium
TAGTGTCCCGAATCCGAAGTTCGTTACATTATGCAGCACGCTCAAGACGAACTTCGGATTCGATAAGGACACTAGCAAGTTTATGATTCTAGTGTGGTTTTGGATTTAAAGTTCGTTGTGAGCAAGCTGCGAATTATGTAACGAACTTCAAATCCACCACAATAGGCCTTCATCACACTTCAATCAGTCCTCGCCAGTCATTATCTTGACGATACTGGCGAGGCCGATTTGACGACGTCTTTTCAACCGTTCGACAGAAAGAATCGCGTTCAAGCGCCGCAGGGATTCGTCGAGATCGGTATTGATGATTACGTAATCATATTCCGCCCAATGCGATATCTCCGCATCCGCTTTGGCCATGCGTTTTTGAACGACATCTTCGGGGTCTTGCGCTCGCTTACGCAAACGCCTCTCAAGCTCTGCACGACCTGGCGGCAAGATGAATACTTTTACAACATCATCACCGGCAATTTCTGAAATTTGCTGGGCGCCCTGCCAATCAATATCAAACAGAACGTCCTTACTCTGACGGAGAGCATCTTCCACCGGAGCGCGCGGCGTTCCGTAATAGTTTCCGAAAACATTCGCCCATTCTAAAAATTCTGAATTGTCGCGCATACGTACAAATTCTTCATCCGAGACGAAAAAATAATCTTTGGCGTGCGCCTCACCGGGACGGCGTTGTCGCGTCGTCGCAGAGACAGAAAGCACAATATCATTATCGTTGCGCAGCAACCTATCGGCGAGTGTCGTCTTCCCCGCGCCCGAAGGGCTTGAGAGGATGAACATGAGCCCCCTGCGGGCTATTTTAAGATCGCCGTTTTTCATCAACACGTCTCTTATTCAATATTCTGCACCTGCTCGCGCATTTGGTCGATGACGGTTTTTAGATCAAGCCCAATACGCTTCAAGGCGATATCCGCTGCCTTCGAGCACAAGGTATTTGCTTCGCGATTGAATTCCTGCGTTAAGAAATCCAGCCGCCGACCGACGGGCGCACCATCCTCTAATAGCGCACGGGCGGCGATGACATGACCATCCAGGCGATCGAGTTCCTCGCGAATATCCGCTTTGACCGCCAGGATCGCCGCCTCCTGAGCAAGGCGGTCATCAGAAACGACTCCACCCTCTAGCAGTTCGTCAATTTGTTTACGCAACCGATCACGGATCGCTTGAGGCGTGACAGAAGCTGACGCCCGCGCCGTTTGCGTCAAACGGGCAATCTCATCGATTTGATCAATCAGGATCTTCGCAAGCCTCGCACCCTCTTCAATCCGGCCTTTCTGGAGTGCGTTCAGAGCGTCTTCAAAACTTGACAGCAACGCGGTCTGAAAGGCCGTACGACTTCCTTCGTCTTCTTCGCTGTCATCAGTCTCAATCACACCCGGAATCGCTACGACGCCTTCCGCCTTCGGTTTTTCGCAAGGCGTACGCTTATTGATCTCAGCCATCTTACCGAGAACGACATCGAGCATCTCTTCGTTGACCCGATAGCGCCTCTCACTGCTTTCCTCCCGTACAAAGAGAACAACATTAAAGGAACCGCGCGAGAACGATTTCATCGTCAAAGGTCGAAGCTTTGCTTCCAAGTGATTGAGGTCGCCCGGAAGACGGCAACGCATCTCAAATCCACGGCCGTTTACGCTCTTCACCTCCCAAGTCCAACGTCGAGCGTCAAGCGCGCCCTCGATCCTTGCAAAGCCTGTCATCGAAGATACACTCACGCGTCGTTACCCCCCATTTTTTCGTTGGCGTTCGACCCGTCGCCACCGCGCAACATTTTCCTCGTGTGCGCGCAGCGTAGTTGCAAATGCGTGACCGCCGGATCCATCCGCGACAAAAAACAGATCGTCCGTCTGCGCAGGATTCAACACAGCTTCGATCGCACCACGCCCAGGGTTGGCGATGGGTGTCGGCGGCAAACCGTTTATTAAATAGGTATTGTAGGCCGTTTCCTTTTTTAATTCACTGACCCTGAGGCCGCGCCCCAAAGGTTCACCGCCGGTCAGGCCATAGATGATTGTCGGGTCCGATTCGAGCCTCATCCCTTTTTTCAATCGATTGACGAAAACGGCTGCGATCCGAGGCCGTTCATCCGCCTTGCTCGTTTCTTTTTCTACGATCGAAGCGAGTATGATGGCTTCTTGCTTCGTGGAGAATGGAAGTTCAAGCGCTCGTCCATCCCATAATTCATCAACCACACCCTCTTGCGCCTTCGCCATGCGCCGGATCAACTGATCCCGTGTTTCACCGCGTGAATAACCGTATGTTTCAGGCAGCAATTCACCTTCCGAAGGCGTCAACGTCACATCCCCTTCAAGCATTTCAGCGCTGACGATTAATTTCAATATGTGCGCCGTTGTAAGCCCCTCAGGCGCAGTGAAGTAATGCAGGATGCTCTTACCTTCGATCAGTATATCAATGATTTCCATGACGCTCGCGTCAGCAGGAATAAGATATTCACCTGCTTTCAGATCACTCTGCGCGCCTCGCATGCGCACAGCAGCGACAAAAAGCTCCGGGTGGCGCAAAGCGCCTGCCTCATTCAACTGATTTGCAATACGCGACACAGATGCTCCCGACTCGAACAGCAATATTGTTTCTTGTTCGAGAGGACCGGACCTGGTCGTTTCACGATAGGCAAAGTAACCGCCGGCGCTGGCGGCGATAATCGCAAGCGCGAGCAAGCCGAAACCAAAAATCAACACGGATTTCATGTTTCCACCGCGCGGTCACCCAAATCCATCACCAACCTCAACTGCTATTGCCGGTTAACCCGAGCTTACTCGTCTACGCGGCGCATAACCAGCGACGCGTTGGTGCCGCCAAACCCAAATGAGTTGGAAAGAACAGCGTTGATTGGTTTTTTGACCGCTTCATGCGGCGCCAGATTAATGGGTGTCGCCACAGAAGGATGATCCAGATTTATGGTCGGTGGAGCAATCCCGTCCCGGATGGCGAGGAGAGAGAAGATCGCTTCAACGGCGCCAGCCGCCCCCAGCAGGTGTCCGATCGAAGATTTTGTGGACGACATCACGAGGCCCTCAGCGGCATCGCCAAAGAGTCGTTCAACAGCCCGAAGTTCGATTTCATCACCGAGGGGAGTCGATGTGCCGTGTGCGTTGATATAGTCGATATCCTTCGGCTCGCATCCGGCGCCATGCAAGGCCATCCGCATCGAACGGAATCCGCCATCGCCATCATCAGCCGGCGCCGTGATATGATGCGCGTCTCCAGAAAGGCCATAACCAACAACCTCTCCATAGATTTTGGCGCCGCGCGCGCGCGCGCGCTCCAATTCTTCTACAACGAGGAAGCCTGAACCCTCTCCGATCAAAAAACCGTCCCGGTCTCTGTCATAAGGGCGTGACGCTTTCTTGGGTTGATCATTGAAATGAGTCGTCAGCGCCTTGCACGCGGAAAACCCTGCGATTCCTATCGGGCAAATTGCCGCCTCAGCGCCACCTGCAAGCATGACATCCGCGTCACCGCGTTCGATCATTCTGACAGCGTCGCCAATAGCGTGCGCACCCGATGAGCACGCGGTGACCACAGCATGATTCGGTCCCTTAAGTCCTAACCGGATTGAAATCTGCCCCGATACGAGATTGATCAATCGACCCGGTATAAAGAACGGCGAAATGCGTCGCGGGCCTTTTTCATGAAGCACGACTGCGGCTTCAGCGATACCAGGAAGACCGCCGATACCGGACCCGGTGATAACCCCGGCGCGTTCTTTATCTTCATCGGTTTTCAGCTCAAGGCCAGAATCGTCAAAAGCCATCTGGGCAGCGGCCAGACCGAATAAGATGAAATCATCGATCTTGCGCTGCTCTTTTGGCTCCAGCCAGTCATCTGCATTGAATGCGAGTACGTCAGCAGCTTTGCCGCCAGCATACCCATTAGAGCGCGGCACTTCACCAGCAATTTTGCAAGGCATCTCGGAGACATCGAATTTTTCTATACGCCCGGCGCCAGACTCGCCATTGCATAACAGACGCCATACCTGCTCAACGCCAACGCCCAGCGGCGTAACAAGCCCAGTGCCCGTGATAACGGCGCGTCTCATAAAACACCTTCCACATTTTCCTCATGTCGTTCGTTGCGACCCTCAGTAGCTCGTCGCCGCACCTGATGAAAATCCCATTAGAGATGAAGAACGGCCGCGAAGCGGAGTCATTCGCCAAGCGGCCGCGTCAAAAGTACAAATAGGCGCAGAATGTCTTATTTCTTTTGTTCCTCGATGAACTTGATCGCATCGCCAACAGTTTGGATTGTTTCAGCCGCATCGTCAGGAATTTCGACATCGAATTCCTCTTCGAAGGCCATAACCAATTCAACGATATCGAGGCTATCGGCTCCAAGATCGTCAATGAAACTCGCCTTAGCTTCTACTTTAGACGGCTCAGCATCGAGGTGCTCGACAACAATTTTCTTCACGCGTTCAGCAAAATCAGACATTCAAAAACTCCTTATTAGTAAGCGAATCCTTCACGACTTTCTGCCGCTTTGAAGGGGCGTCCGGCGTGGTTCAAGGCCGATTAAGGCAAAACGCACCATGTTGCAACGCCCCTAAGCGTGTTCATTGCTTTATCGGCTTGATTATATCATCGTCATCCCACCATTCACATGAAGGGTTTGCCCTGTCATATAGCCTGCTTCCTGTGATGCGAGATAGACTGCAGCAGCGGAAACGTCGGATGAATCGCCCATAGCGCCTGCCGGAATCTTCTTCAAGATCGCTTCCTTTTGTTGATCATTCAGCGCCTCTGTCATCGGCGTTACGATAAAGCCCGGAGCAATACAATTGATCGTCACGTTGCGGCTGGCCACTTCCTGAGCCAATGATTTGGAAAAGCCGATCATCCCGGCTTTTGAGGCGGCGTAATTCGCCTGACCGGCATTGCCCGTAACCCCGACTATCGACGTAATGCCGATAATTCGACCGAAACGCCGCTTCGCCATTCCCCGGAGCGCCGCTCGCGTTAAACGATAATAAGCCGTCAGGTTGATCTTGAGAACCTCATCCCATTGATCCGGCTTCATCACCAACACCAGCGTATCACGTGTAACGCCAGCGTTTGAGACAAGAATGTCGAGACCTCCCATGGCGGCTTCCGCCGTCTTCGGCAGAGCATCCACGGCCTCCAGATCGCCAAGATTACAGGGCGCCGTATGCACCCTCTCCCCCAAGTCATGGGCGAGCGCATCCAGTTTCTCCGCCCTCGTTCCAGAAAGCGTGACCGTCGCGCCCTGAGCATGAAGCGCTGTCGCGATCGCCCCGCCTATGCCGCCTGTAGCGCCGGTAATCAACGCTTTTTGTCCTGTTAAATCAAACATTTATAGCCTCTTTATTAAGCGTTTGGATTAAGCGCTGATGTCGCAAGAAAAACCATTAGAGCTTTATATATGCATCGATATCGTCAGGCTCGCTGACATTGATGGTCGTTGAATCGCGTTGAATGCGCCGAATGAGTCCGCATAAAATTTTACCGGCGCCGATCTCGATAAATTGGCCGCAGCCTTGATCAGCCATGTAACCAACACTTTCTGTCCAGCGCACGCGGCCGGTCACTTGTCTTGTTAACAGATCACGAATGTCATCGGGAGCAGTTGTCTCCTGAGCGGTCACGTTGGCGATGAGAGGGGTCACGGGCGTGCGTATATCAGTGTCCGCAAGCGCCGCCGCCATTCGCTCTGCGGCGGGCGCCATCAAAGAAGAATGAAAGGGCGCAGAAACCGGCAGGATCTTCACCATCTTAGCACCATATGTTTTCGCCCCGGCGGCAATCGCTTCGACCCGCGCGCAGGAACCTGAAATGACGACTTGTCCGGGCGCATTGTCATTGGCAATTTCGCAAACGCCATCCCCCTCAACTGCGTCAATCGCCTTTTGGGTGCCGTCAAGATCAACGCCGATCAGCGCCGCCATGGCGCCATCACCCGGCGCGACAGCCGCTTGCATGGCCTCGCCACGGATACGCAGCAACCGGGCGGTGTCTGCAAGACTGATCGCGCGCGCTGCGCAAAGCGCTGAATATTCTCCCAGCGAATGCCCGGCGACAAACATCGCATTTTCAATATCCAGACCAGCTTCGGTTTCCAGGACCCGCAAAACCGCCATCGAATGCGCCATTAACGCCGGTTGCGTATTTACCGTGAGCGTCAGGGTCTCCATTGGGCCATTCCACATCAAATCAGACAGGTCTTGCTTCAGCGCCTCATCGACTTCTTCGAACACCTCTCGCGCCACGGAAAATGCGTCAGCCAGCGCTTTTCCCATACCCACCGCCTGACTACCCTGGCCAGGAAACACATATGCACGCGCCATCACCACCCTCCTTCATCGACCGTACCGGTCGATAGCGGGCCGGGAGCGAGAGGGCAATCCCGGTGTTTGGCTCAAGACCTCACTTGAGTCAGATAAAGAGCTTAACCGTAAAACTCTCAACCGCCTTGCGCCGCTCACGTCGATAGGCTATGTCCCGCGACCTTACGAGCGACGGTCGGCGGCGCCGTAATGCATTAACGAAAAGTGCGTCAGGGTTTGCGGGATGGTCCCGCCAGCCGCCGAGCCAAAGGCCGCAGAGGGCATCATCCAGCCCGCCCTTCTGTGCTCTCCGTCGAAAAACTGGAGCTGGCTTTTATGCCATTTTACGAGCACATCTTTATTGCGCGTCAGGATATCTCTCCCGCGCAGGTTGAGGCGTTGACAGAAACGCTTCAAAAAATAGTCGATGACAATGGCGGCAAGATCGCCAAGTCGGAATATTGGGGGTTGAGAAGCCTTCAATACAAAATCAAAAAAAATCGCAAAGGCCATTACGGGCTCTTAAACGTTGATGGTCCAGCTGCCGCGATCGCCGAGCTTGAACGCCAGGAAAAGCTCAACGAAGATATTTTACGTTCATTGACCATACGCGTTGATGAATTGGACGATAATCCCTCACCAGTACTCAGCCGCCGCGACCGTAACGAACGTAGTGATCGCGGTGACCGTGGTGATCGCGGTGATCGTAACGACCGCGATAAGCGCCGCTAGGAAGAAGGAACAAATTTCATGGCCAAACCGTTTTTCCGTAGGCGCAAAACCTGCCCATTCTCGGGCGAGAACGCGCCAAAAATTGACTACAAAGATCCGAAGCTTCTTCAGCGCTTCATCTCTGAACGCGGCAAGATCGTACCTTCACGTATCTCAGCCGTTTCTCAAATTAAGCAACGTGAGCTCGCACGCGCCATCAAGCGCGCGCGTTTTCTAGCGCTGCTTCCTTACGCTGCGGAGTAAGATCGATGGAAATCATTCTTCTCGAACGAGTCGAAAATCTCGGCCAAATGGGCGACGTGGTGAAAGTACGCGACGGATTCGCCCGTAACTTTCTTCTCCCTCAGAAAAAAGCCCTTCGCTCAAACGAAGCGAACAGGAAAGTGTTCGAAACACAGCGTGTAGATCTTGAAGCGCGAAACATCGAACGCCGTTCAGATGCGGAATCGGTGGCTTTGAAAATGAACGGGCGTTCTTTCATCGTCATCCGCCAAGCTTCCGAAGTTGGACTGCTTTACGGTTCGGTTTCAACTCGCGACATTGCTGAGACCGCTTCAAGCGACGGCGCCCACATCACTCGTAATCAGGTGCGTCTCGACAAACCGCTGAAATCACTGGGGATCTTTAAAGTGCGGATCGCACTGCACCCGGAAGTGGATTCGACGATCGAGATCAACATTGCTCGATCACTTGAGGAGGCGGAACGTCAAGTCCGAGGCGAAAACGTACTCGCCCATGACGATAAATTCGCAGATGCGAATAGCGAAAATGCTGGCGGCGACGAAAAAGCTGCTGAATTCTTTGATGAAGACGATGAATCCACTGACACAACTTCGGAGTCGTCAGCGGCATCAGACAAAAACGACGCGTAACGGTGAGAAAAAGTTTAACACATTAAGTCATCGTCACAGTGGAAAAAAATTAACGCCGGCCATCTTCACGGCCGGCGCTTTTTATGTTTCCTAGGCCAGATGGCTGACGGCGCTGACACCAGTAATTTTAAAAAGCAGACTACGGAAGAAAATCTTCCGATCAGCCTTGATGCTGAACAGGCGATATTAGGCGCCATCCTTTTTGATAACGAGATTTACCACCGCGTTTCGTCTTTCTTGAAGACAGAGCATTTCTACGATCCCGTTCACCAGATCATCTATGAAGCTTGTGAAAAGCTGGTCTCACAAGGCCGCCTCGCCTCACCGGTTATGCTGGATACCTATCTCGCCGATTCCGAAGGGTTTCGCGAAGCCGGCGGGCGCAAATATCTTGAACGGTTGGCGGCAACTGTTCCCTCAACCGCCAACGCAGCGGATTACGCCCGTGTTGTTTTTGACCTTTCTGTTTGCCGTGGGTTAATGTCCATCGGCTCGGAAATGACCGACCGCGCGCGCGTCGCGGGTCTTGATGATGCGCCATCCCGCCAGCTCGAGGCAGCCGAACAGGCGCTCTATAATCTTGCCGAGACCGGTAAATATGGCGGAGGATTCAAGACCTTCCGCACGGCTATTACCGAAGCAATTGAACTGGCTGACGCTGCCGTCAAACGCGATGGCGGATTGGCCGGCGTCGCCAGTAAGTTGACGCGCCTCGACGAGTTACTCGGTGGGTTTCATCCTTCCGATCTCATCATTCTCGCCGGTCGGCCGTCCATGGGGAAGACATCCCTCGCCACGAACATCGCCGTCAATGCTGCCAAAGCCCTCCGCACCGAACGCCAGCCTGACGGTTCAATGAAAACCGTCGATGGCGCCATCGTGGGTTTTTTCTCGCTTGAAATGGCTGCTGAACAGCTCGCGACCCGTATTATTTCAGAATTCTCGAACGTTTCCTCTCAGCGTATCCGCCGCGGCGAAGTCGACCAGAACGAGTTTGACCAGATCTATAAAGCCGCCCGAGAACTTGAATCGCTGCCACTTTATATAGACGAGACCGGCGGGCTCTCTATCGGCCAGCTTGCGGCGCGCGCCCGGCGATTGAAGCGCCAGCACGGCCTGGGCCTTCTCATCGTGGATTATCTTCAACTCTTGTCGGGGTCCGGTCGAAAAAATGATGGCCGGGTGCAAGAGGTGACGGAAATCAGCATGGGCCTGAAAGCGCTCGCCAAGGAGCTAAACGTTCCTATTATCGCGCTGTCTCAGCTTTCTCGTCAGGTCGAGGCGCGCGATGATAAACGCCCGCAACTTTCAGATCTGCGTGAATCCGGTTCGATCGAACAGGACGCTGATGTCGTATTGTTTGTTTATCGAGAAAAATATTATCTCAGCCGTGCGGAACCGCGCGAAGGCACCCAAGAACATGATGAGTGGTTCGCCCGCTTAACGGATATTGGCGATACAGCCGAAGTGATTATCGGAAAACAGCGCCACGGCCCAATCGGGAATGCGAAACTTCATTTCGAGGAGCGCCTGACAAAATTCTCGAATCTCGCCGACGACCGGTATTCAGATAATCTCAGTCGTAACCCGTAAACTCCCTGCTTTCCGACAGCGCCAAAAGCGCTTAAGCCATGCGCAATGAGCCGCAGTTTCTCTTTTCTTGAAGTCAGGCCCAGAGTCGATATCGACCTGGATGCGCTTGTCGATAACTATGGTTTCCTGCGTGGCGTGGCGCCTGGCGCGGAAGCGGCCGCCGTCGTGAAATGCGATGGTTATGGATTAGGCGCAGTCAAAGTCGCTCAGACATTGTATGAACGCGCGGGCTGTAAATCATTCTTCGTCGCCTATGCAGAAGAAGGCGCCATCGTGCGCGACGCACTCTCAGCCGCTTGTCCGGATGCGACGATTTATGTCTTTAATGGTCCCGGCGGCGATTTGAACCTGTTCAGCCAAAAAGCCCTGACGCCAATCTTGAATAGTCTCAAACAAGCTGAATACTGGGCGCATCATCGACCCGGCCAACCAGCTGCGCTTCACATTGACACCGGTATGAACAGGCTGGGGGCGCCTTTGAGCGAGATTGATGCGATTACTCGCCTCGACCACCTGCGTATCGATGTCGTCATGAGCCACCTCGCATGTGGTTCGGAACCGGCCAATGCGATGAATGAGCGCCAGCACAGTGCGTTTATTGCATCTGCGACGCCCTTTCCCCAAGCACGCAAAAGTCTGGCGGCGTCAGGCGGAACGCTTATAGGCCAAGATTATCATTTTGATCTTCTGAGGCTCGGTGTGGCGCTTTACGGCGCAAGCCCATTCGATGCGCCGCATGACGGTCTGAAACCGGTCGCCAGATTGACAGCGCCAGTGATCCAGATGCGTGAAGCCCCTGCGGGCTCAACCGCTGGTTACGGCGCCACACACAGATTGAAGCGGCGCTCAACGCTGGCGACCGTTGCGCTTGGCTATGGTGATGGCTATCTGCGCGCCGCCAGCAACCGGGGCGTAGCCTATGTAAATGGCTCTCGCATTCCCATCATCGGGCGTGTTTCCATGGATTTGATTATTCTTGATGTGACCGAGACGTCAAAATCGGTAACTATCGGCGATCGGGCTGAATTTTTCGGTTCTAATCTACCGATTGAAGACGCCGCCGCCGCGAGCGACACTATTGCTTACGAATTGTTGACTGGGCTTAGGGGAAGAATAGAGCGAAGCTATTTTTGTGCTGGGCAGTAACTGAGGGAACCGACAAGAGTAAGGTCGGAGGGGTTGGCGAATGAATATCTTTGCAGCGATCGGCGGCGTAACGCTGGCGCTCTTCCGCGAAACCGGGCGTATCGGCATCTTTGCTCTGAACGGCGCCTTATCCTGGTTAACCGGGCCATTTTACTGGCGAGCTTTTGCGAGCGCCCTGCTCCGGATCGGCTTTATGTCACTACCGGTCGTCGGGCTGACTGCAATTTTCACAGGAGCTGCACTGGCGCTAAACATCTATGATGGCAGCGCGCGTTTTAACGCAGAAACATTTCTGCCGCAAATTCTCGGTGTTTCCATCGTTCGCGAGCTCGGACCGGTCCTGGCCGCGCTGATGTTGGCGGGGCGCTCGTCTTCTGCTATGGCGGCGGAAATTGGCACCATGCGCGTGACTGAACAAATCGACGCCATGTCAACACTCGCCGTTGATCCCTTCAAATATCTGATTACGCCGCGTATTCTCGCCGCCACGATAGCGTTACCGCTTTTGGTCCTGACCGCTGACATTATCGGTATCTACGGCGGCTTTCTCGTTTCCGTCTATGCACTCGATTTCTCAGGGGCGGTTTATATCCGCAACCTCGATGAATTTTTGACCAATTTCGATGTTATCAGCGGTCTGATTAAAGCGGCCGTGTTTGGATTCTTACTGGCCTTGATGGGTTGTTATTACGGCTATAGCAGTGCGGGCGGCGCACAAGGCGTAGGCTCAGCGACCCGGATTGCGGTTGTGACCTCCGCTGTTCTCATTTTGTCGGCAAACTACTTGCTCACATCCTTCTTCGTAGATTTTTAAGGAAGCGCGCCGTGAGTCAGGAAATGAACGAAGATATGAATGCTCCGACGCAAAAAATTGCCATCCGCAATCTCTGCAAAGCCTTCGACTCGAACGAGGTGTTAAGAGGGGTCGATCTTGATGTCGAGAAGGGCCAGTCGCTGGTCGTCATCGGCGGCTCGGGGACAGGTAAATCCGTATTGATCAAATCTATCCTTGGGATCTTGCACCCCAACCGGGGATCAATTGAGATCGATGGCGTAGACATCACTCGCTTATCTCAGCGCGATCGACGAAAATTTACTGATCAGGTGGGCATGCTCTTTCAGGGCGCCGCTTTATTCGACAGTCTGACGGTGTGGGAGAATGTCGCGTTCCGATTGATTTACGCTGAAGGGAAATCACGCAAGCGAGCCCGTGAGCGAGCGGTCGATTGCCTCTCACAGGTCGGCCTTGCCCCGGAGATCGGAAATTTATCACCGGCCGAACTTTCCGGCGGCATGCAAAAACGAGTCGGCCTGGCGCGCGCCATAGCCGCAGATCCGCAAATTCTGTTTTTCGACGAACCGACGACCGGGCTCGACCCGATCATGGCCGACGTCATCAATGATCTGATTGTCGAGCGGGTGAAGGCCCTTGGCGCCACCGCCATCTCTATCACCCACGACATGGCCTCGGCGCGCAAAATCGCCGATAAAGTCGCGATGCTTTATAAAGGCCAGATCATCTGGAACGGTTCGCCGAAAGAACTCAACAACTCCGGCAATCCAATGGTCGATCAGTTCGTGCACGGACGCGCCGAAGGTCCGATCAAGATGGAAGTGCGGCGCGCGTAATAGGCGCTACTCCCACTCGATGATCAACGGTCACTCTAACTTATTGACTCGACACACATTCATGGCGTTAAATTTATTGTACCGTCACTTTTACCGTCAATGATTTTTTCTGCATTCTTTGAATCGTATCTACGCGATCTATCGCCACTCAATTGCAGCTTTCGCAATCAACCCGGTTGTTACGATTTCTGCGATAAATTCAGAACGCGGTTCGTTTAGTGATTCTTATTTGCTGGAATTCGTTTTCGACGAAGTTATCGTCCGCAGACAATATCTGTGGCGACCGATTACACGAGGCTTGGCGGCCACTGATCTGTGGGCTTTGAGCTGATCCGCGCTCTTTTAGCATCTTGAAGCGTAAATCGAACAAATGATCAACTCGCTCTGTCCGTGGGGTGCGAGTCCCGGAAGGGCGGCCACAATCCTTGTTTTATGCGGGTTTCACGATGCTTAACCTTTCATTCCTCGTTATATGGTTTCAATGCTTTATAAAATTGAGCGCCTAGGTCCTGTTAACAAAGTGATTAATCCATATCCGGATTGATGCGATGTGGAGGAAGCCAGTGTAGCTGTCTGTTGTTTTATCATACCTGGTGGCGATGCGCCGTGAGTTTTTCAGCTTGTTGAAGCAGCGCTCGACGCGGTTTCTCAAGCCGTAGATGTGCTATCGATTGCAGTTTGCGCCCGCTGCGCATTGGAATGACCGCATCGCCGTGTCTTGTCTCCATGTTATCGCCGATGCGATCGGCGTCATAGCCTTTGTCGGCAATGCTTGCTCATCGGGAGAGCGGCCAAACAGGAAAGCAAGTTGCTTTCGGCACAGCGCGACGGTTTCCTCAATCCAGGCATCGATCTCGCCTTTGCCGCCGAAGTGGCCGCGCGGCAGGCAGATCATCAGCTTCTGGCGCAGCTCCCTCGGGTCGCCCTTGATCGCGTCGATCGAAACACTTCGCCAATCGCGGCGCGCGCAGGCGCCAAATGTTAAAACGGTCGCTCCCCGGCTCGAACAAAAAGACATCCATCTGATGGCTGACAACGCTCATGCGGGCTCCGGATTCATACGCACTGCGCAAGGCGCGGTCGCCAGTTCGACGCAACTCTCCGAGCCGGTCTTGGCGATCGATTCAGAGAGCCAGATCGAGGTCGCCGCATTCATGCCAGACCTCAATCCGGGCGCGGCGGAACGCCCGGAAGCGGGGAACCTCTTTCCATAGGGGTTTGGCGACGGAGCCGATCACGGCGATCGCATGCACCTCCGGAAACGCCATCCAGACCTCTGTCACGACGTCGGCCGCCATACGGAACTGGCGCTGGCGTTCCAGAAGAATGCGGTTCTGCTCTTCGATAGCCGCGCGGCGCATGGCTTCACCCCAGCAGCTTCATGAAGTTGCGCTTACGCCGGAAACGCTCCTTGAGATCGGCGACATAGGCCGCGTGC
>JAJFFW010000131.1 GCA_021776435.1 Parvularculaceae bacterium
CATTATGCAGCACGCTCAAGACGAACTTCGGATTCGATAAGGACACTAGCAAGTTTATGATTCTAGTGTGGTTTTGGATTTAAAGTTCGTTGTGAGCAAGCTGCGAATTATGTAACGAACTTCAAATCCACCACACTAGCGATCCTCTGGAGGAATATCCACTCATGGGCGGGATCTTGCGCAAGAAGAGCACAATCATTGGCGATAGCTGCGGCAACGCCTATGCCCGGGCAGGCCTTGTGGATCACGATCTCTAACGCGCCCAGGCCGAGAATCGCAGCAGTCTTGCCTATCCGGAAGGGCACTTATCGCCGGTTGGTGAAAAACACATCTATCGCAAGGGCGTCTTTTACATGTATGCATCATATGAACGTCCGGTCGTTCCCGTGGCGACAAATCTTGGACTAAGTTGGCCCCAGCAGAGCTGGCGCTTGCCGCCGGGGGATGCTGTGATTGAATTTCTTAAACCTATTGCCCCTGGCCTCGACAAGGGCGCTTTTATGACCAGGCTGGGGGATGTCATCGAAACGAGATCGAACGCGTTGGCTGACTTCTTGCCGCCGCTCCCGAGCTGCGTAGAAATAGGCGCAGCGGCTGGGCCCCGCACTTCCTTTTACGCAGAGCTGACAACGACGGACCTTTCATGAACAATACGCCTATATTTTTTCAGCGCCGCTTTTTCCCGATGTGGTCTGCCCTGACGCTCGGCGTGTTGTCCGACAATACATTGCGTCAGGCGCTCCTCATCGGCGTCGCTTATGGGGTTATCAGCATTCCCGGATTTAAGAACGCAGATGACGCGATGCCAATCGTCGGCGCCTTTTTGCCGATCTCAATTCTTATTTTCTCCAGCATCTCTGGGCAGGTCGCGGAGAAGTTCGAAACGTCAATGTTGTTTCGACGGATTAAGTTTGCGGAAATTATTTTGATGATCGTCACGGCAATTGGATTCATTTATGGTTTCGGCCCACTCCTGGTCGCTATGCTACTCGTCATGGGAGCGCAATCCGCATTTTTCAGCCCCGTGCGCATTGCTGCGATGCCGAAATATCTCCATGCAGACGAACTCATTCGCGGCAATGCATTTTGTAGCGCGGGAATGTTCACATCAATTTTGCTTGGCTATGTCTTTGGCGGCCTGCTGATCACCCAACCCCATGGCGGAGCAATGGTTGGCGCTCTTTTGGTCGCCGCATCCCTCACCGGTTGGTTATCGATCCTTCGCGCGCCGCGCGCACCGCCAGATGCTCCCGATCTGGTTCTGAATTGGAATGGATTCCGACAGGCAGTACGTATGATCGGCTTTGCTTATTCTTCTCCTGGTGTTTCTCGGCCAATTTCCGGCGTGGCGATTTTTTACTTCATGTCGACGCCGATAACTGTGCTGCTGCCGATTTACGCACGCGACACCCTTAATGCGGACGCGACAGTCGCGACCGCCATTATGGGCCTGTTTGCGATCGGCGCGGGAATCGGCGCGATGTCGGCGGCCTCTCTCTCCAGAGCCCGCAGCGGCTTGGGATTTTCAACCCTTGGTGTGTCTTTAGCTAGCCTCACCTCATTGATCATCATCGGTTTAAGCGGGTTGATTGCCGCAAACCCAAGCGCATCGCCCTTGAATGCATTCGAGTTTGCTCGCAGGCCGGAAGGGCTCGCGCTCGCCCTGACATTTTGTCTCTCTGCGGGCGTCATGGGGCTTTATATCGTCCCCTTGCAAGCCGCCATACAGCGTCGCGCACCCGCTGAGAAACGCGCGCGGATAATGGCTGCCGGTAATATGCTGAATGCCGCCGCCGCCATCTCAGGGTCTCTATCGGCATTGTGGATTACGCGGACGGATTTGGACGTACAGCACGCTTTTTTCGTATTGTTTACTCTACAATTCGGGATTGCCGTCTATATGGTGTACCGCAGTCGGACAACTGCAGATGGTTTATATGATGAAAGCCTGACCCCTGAGATAGAACCTCCCATTCGAGAGCCGGAGAGCGCAACCCTTTAGAACGTTTAGCGACACTGAAGGCTGGCCCATCGTCGGATAAAATATCTTCACAAGGATTGTGATCAGGTTTGAAATGAAGCCGTCTTTCCCTTGGGCAAAGACGATTGATGAACAATCCTTTGCCAGGGTTTTTACGCGGGTTGGTTATCTTGCCGAACCGAATATCAAGACTACTACCAAGAATTACAATTTTTTCATATTGGCTTCCGGGATGACGGTTAATGGGGATGTGGCCTAGTCCGCATTGACTTCCGCGATCCATTCATCGACCCGACGTTCGAGAATAGTCAACGGCAAGGCGCCGCCGCTGAGAACCGTGTCGTGAAAAGCGCGAATGTCAAAGCTGTCCCCCAACTCCGATTCTGCTTTCCGGCGTAGTTCTTGGATTTTCAGCATACCGATCTTATAGCTTGTCGCTTGACCAGGCAGCACCATGTAGCGGCGCACTTCAGAACGAGCCTGTTCGCCGGTCACTGCTGAATTCGCTTGAAAATAATCAATCGCCTGCTGTTCCGTCCAGCCTTTGGAGTGAAGCCCGGTATCCACCACAAGCCGGATGGCGCGCCACATTTCAGAACCTAAGCGACCAAATTCCGACAGGGAGTCTGCATAGGTGTCTGGCATCTCCTTAGCGAGCCATTCTGCATACAATCCCCAGCCCTCGGAATACGCTGTGAAGCCAGCTTGAGTGCGAAAGGTTGGTATGCCCTCTAACTCCTGTGCGATAGAAATTTGCATATGGTGGCCCGGCAGGCCCTCATGATAGGCAATCACTTCGAGCTCGCGCTTCGGCATCGCCGTCATGTCGGAGAGATGCGCATAGTAAATGCCGGGACGCGAACCGTCGGGTGTGCCGCCGAAATAATGCTGCGCGGCGCCGTCCTGCTCGCGGAACGGCTCAACACGTTTCACAACAAGGTCAGCCTTGGGCAGGATGCCAAAATAATTTGGCAACTCGGCCTTGATTTTATCGATTGCAGCGGTCGCATCACCAATGTAGCCCTGCCGGCCCGCATCAGTGTCCGGATAATATAAACGCTCGTCACTCTTTTCGTCGCGAAGGAAAGCAAAAAACTCGGGCAATGTACCGTCAAACCCAAATTCTTCCCGTATTGCTTCCATTTCACCGCGCAAGCGGGAGACCTCTGCAAGTCCGATTTCGTGAATTTCATCCGCTGTCAGATTAGTTGTCGTCTGATTCGCCAGGCGTTCATTATAGTAAGCTGCGCCGTTCGGAAGGGAGCTGACGCCAGCAGCTTGCGCCGGAGCATGGATCCGATCTTCCTGTTGCCATGCAATCAAGCGCTCATAAGCGGGTTTCCACTCATTCAGCAGGGCTTCGCGAATGTCCCCGGTAAGCTGGTCCGCCTTGGCCTGATCAATTTTCCCGTCACTTAACAAGGTTGCTATTTTGGAGGTCGCATCCGCCCAAATATCACTATCGGCGCCGCTATCCTCAAAAGGCGCCCCGGAAATGATTTTTCGAGACTCCTCAATCACCTGCTCGAACGCGAAATAGGGCGGACGAACGCCGGTCTTCGCATTCATTTTCGAAAGCGTTATCAATTGGTCAATGCCCCGGGCCGAGCCGCCGATGCGTGCGCGGTAATTATCCATGTCTTCGCCGTCATCGACCTTGTGGAAGGCAATGAGCAATTGCGGGAAAAACCCATGTATGGCCTGCATCTGATCGAAAATGTACCCATTCGTACGGAAAGGCAGCCCTGCTTCTTGCTGCTCCAGTTGGTAGATCGCAATATCCCATGAGGTTTTTGCCTCGGCGCTCAGCTTGTCATAATCAAATGTCGCTAGCATTTCAGCGTTGTTGGCGCGGACCCATTCTAACTGAACATCTTGAGCTTCAATCGAAAAGTCATCGATCTGATCCTGGTCTGTATCACGGCCTAAAAAGGTTTGCTGGATCGGGCTGAACTTCAGCCCTTCTTCGAACTTATCATCGAACCACGCATTGAGGCGGTCAGTCTCGGCTTTGACCTCTTCAGCCGTATAGATGATCGCGGTCGGCTCTGAAATGGCCGCCGGTTTTTGCTCGCAAGCACTCAGGGCGAAAATAGTCAAAAAAGCTGTCAGCGTCATGCGCATTGCACATCTCCATCCTGCGGGAAATCGGTTGCGGATAGTGCGCGCATTCTGCATTTGTCCGCAAGCTAAAAGCAGAATGCGTTCATTCGCTTCGAGCTGTATTGCCTGAGGTTGAAATCTCGGATGGGCTGATTTTTTCCGGCGCCGGTTGATCGCGCCAAGAATCTGAAGAAAATCCAAAGAAAAACCCCAACAGTCAGTTGGCGTTTCCTGGATTCAGGAATAACCTTATTTCTATCTGGCCACTGCGTTTTTTTTCAGGCTTCGCTTTTACTGGCGGCGAATCTGGCTATTCTTACACTGTTCGAATTTAAGGGCGCTGATCAGAAGCGGCAGCGGCGTTTTTCACCATCTTCAGGCTTTGGCGCAAGTTTTGCACGCCCATTCAAGTCCTGTGGAAGAGGGCGCACCTCTTAACTCACTGGCAATATCGTTTTGATAGCATGATCGCTGTATGGGCCTTTCTTTTTTCATCATTACGACCTGCGTCGTGTTCGGCGTTGTCGCCGCACTTGCTTCCTTCAAGCCAGCATTTTTACCGGGTGTTGGGACAAGTTTACGCAATGCGAGCATTGATCTGAAAAAGTTTTCCCCTCGCAAGACCGTGTTTATTATCGGCCCCAGCGCCAATCATCCCGCCTGTCGGATGCAACGCCGACTCCTGAAACCGGCAATCGCCGCTCTCATTCGCGATGACGTCGCAGTGGTCGAGGTTTATGGAGAGAGCACTCCGCGGAAAAATGGCGACCCTATTCAGTGGCTCGATGCAGCCTTGCTGCGACACGCCATGGATGCGGAAAGCGGATTCTTCGTCATTTACGTCGATGATGAAGGAAAGACACTGTTTCGCAGCGAAGCGCCGATGCTCACGGCGGATATCTTGGCGCGCGCCTGTCTCGATATTGCGCCTACGCGGCGCACCGTGAAAGAGAAGTCGGCGGTTTTGCGCAAGCTTAGCGCAGCGTAGCGATACCTATCGCCTGACCAGAACACCCTTACTTTCAATCCCCCGACCCAGCAGGGCGGCCAATCGAATGATAGTGAATGCCACGCTCATTCATGACTGACGATCGATAGATATTCCGTAAATCAATCATAATCGGCGTCGATAAAAGCGACTTCACGCGATCAAGGTCAAGCGCTCGAAACTCATCCCACTCCGTGACAATGACAACCGCGTCAGCCCCTTCCAGGGTTTGATATGGGCCCTCGCAGAAAACAACATCATCAAGAAGTTTCACCGCCTCATTCATTCCAGCCGGGTCAAAAGCTCGAATTTTGGCGCCTCTCTCCTGAAGCCCAGGCACGATATCCAATGAAGGTGAATCGCGCATATCGTCTGTATTCGGCTTAAAAGTCAGTCCCAAAATCGCGATTGTACTCCCTTCAATGGACCCACCGCAGACGGAGACGATTCGCTCCGCAATTTGTTTCTTGCGGCGCGCGTTGACTTCGACAACCGCCTCTACAATCTTCGTGGGCGCGCCTTCCTGTTGAGCCGTACGCACTAAAGCCAGGGTGTCTTTAGGAAAGCATGAACCGCCATATCCGGGACCAGCGTGAAGAAACTTCCCGCCGATCCGTCCATCAAGCCCTATGCCGCGAGCCACTTCTTGAACATTGGCGCCAACTTTCTCGCAAAGATCCGCCATCTCATTGATGAAGGTAATCTTGGTCGCGAGAAATGCATTTGCAGAATACTTGATCAACTCTGATGTGGCGCGATTGGTAAACACGATGGGCGTTTCATTCAGATAGAGGGGTCGATAAAGCTCGCGCATCACATCGCGGGCGCGATCATCCTCAACGCCAACGATGACACGGTCAGGCCGTTTAAAATCCTCAATGGCTGCGCCTTCACGTAAGAACTCCGGATTCGACACAACCGCAAAGTCAGCGTCCGGTCGCACACGTCTCACAATCTCTTCGACTTCCGCGCCCGTTCCCACCGGCACGGTCGACTTGGTGACAATGACCGTATGCCCTTCAAGGGCCTGTGCTATTTCTTCCGCCGCTGCATAGACATAAGATAGATCCGCGAACCCATCGCCTCTGCGTGACGGCGTACCCACACCAATAAAAACCGCATCTGCTGAAGGTACAGACGAGGACAGATCAACGCTGAAAGATAATCTTCCCGCTTTTACGTTTTCCGCAACCAACGATTCCAGGCCAGGTTCGAAGATCGGGATCTCGCCCGCTTCCAGCATGCGGATTTTCTCGTGATCCTTATCGACACAAATAACATCATGTCCGAAATCAGCGAAACACGCGCCCGAAACGAGGCCGACATACCCTGTGCCAATCATGGTGACGTGCATAAAATTCCTTTCACATGCAAGAAAAAACTGCCTAGCGGAGTCTTATTCTAATGCAACCTTCAGAGCCTTAACACGAGACATGGGCCCGCTTCGGCATAACACTCCAATTACCACCAATGCCAGAATTTTTAGATCACAATACAACGTCCACTTGTTAAACCCTATAGACTGATGCCCGGCAAATCTCGAAGCGATAGAAAGGCGCCTCCGGTCCAAGCCTTGCTTTATCAATATTCAATTGTATTCAATCCGCGACGGATTACCTTAGAGTCTTATGTCGAAACAGTTCGCCACATTCTATGTCACCTGGCGGGACGCCAAACGCACCTCTATAGGGTCGTTATTTGCTGACAGTGACGCTTATGGCCGTGCGGCTGCGATTGCGCTCCAAGATAAGCTGAATGAGCTCGCAGACGATGGATGGATTATTCACGACATCTATCCGGCCGCAGGGTTGGCGCCAAAACAAAACGCAGCCTTCACAATCGTTGCTTTCAAATAAGCCGGGTGACGGCTGTCGCCGAGATCATGGTTTCTTTACAATCAATGCAGCGCCTGCTTAGAGAGGCTCTTTGCGCGGACACCACAGCCCGCGCCTCAATCCGTAATCTATTCATAAGTTGACCCTCATGAACGTTACTCTCACAGACACTCAACTCCTCGACGCGCTCGTAACGCTCGCCCGTGAAGCCGGGATTCAGATCCTTAAAGTCTACGACGAGGAATTCGTCGTCGAGCACAAGGCGGACACATCGCCCGTGACCATCGCCGACAGGCTGGCCGAAGATATCATTGTCGAGGGGTTGCATGCGCTGGCCCCGAATATACCGATACTGGCGGAGGAACGCGCCGCAAGCGGTGAGATTCCTGTTCTGGGGGATACTTTCTTTTTGATCGATCCGCTTGACGGAACAAAAGAATTCATCAGCGGCAACGGTGAGTTCACCGTCAACATCGCATTAATCCGTAGTCGGAAACCTGTCCTTGGTGTTGTTTATGCGCCAGCGATCGGGCAGCTCTACGCCGGGAGCCTGGAGACCGGCGCCAGAGTGCAGGAATATTCCCGGGATGTTTCAGCGAAACCGCTCAATGACCCTCGTCCAATCACAGCGCGCTTGAGCCCCCTCAACGGTCTCACCGCTGTCGCAAGTCGTAGTCATCGCACCCCAGAGACCGACGATTATCTCGCCAAGCTGAACGTTTCAACCATCAGGTCCGCGGGGTCATCACTCAAGTTCTGCCTGCTCGCAGAAGGCAAAGCTGATATCTACCCCCGGTTCGGCCGCACGATGGAGTGGGATACGGGTGCGGGTCAGGCTGTTCTTGAGGCGGCAGGGGGACGTGTCGTTGAGCACCCTGGCGGAGAGGCGCTTGTTTACGGAAAAACTTCACGCGGCTTTGATAATCCGTACTTCATTGCCTCAGGACGTCTGATCAAGGATTAATTCGACAAGTGCAGGTCAGTCGGTAGGGCGACCCCACGCCGAACCCAAATATCCCAAAACGCCGTCTTATCGGCGAGTTTAAACTTCGTATACAGAAGGGCTTCCGATCGACCTTTCGCATCCACACTAGAAGGATCGAGATCAAGACGCGGAACGAAGACGACATTCGCTTCATTGGCAGCGGCGGCGCCATCGCTACTACAGAATTTTTTACTCGCCAGAATACATGCCGTGTCTGCTCCCGTGAGGATCGCGACATCAACACCATGACTGGCGATTGCGCGTGCCTGGCTGGCGGCCTCAAGCAGCATTGCTGATTGATCCACTGGCGCCAACGAAAAGAGTTCACGCGCTTCCAGCGTTGAAAACCGACCCTCTTCCACCCACTTCGCAATCGTTAGCCCGCCTGGTTGAACGAGTCCCAGCTCCGCACGGATGTTATCCGGCGCCTCGTTGGCGACATGATGCTGGAGAGCAAATTGTCCTACCGCATGGGCGATCGGCGTCGTTGTCCAGAATAACGTCAGCATCGCCGTAGACGTCGCAATTGCGACGCTGGCGCGATCGTGGCTGCGAAAGAGACCATCGTAAAAAGGCGACGCGACAGAAAAACAGGCGATACTGGCCGCTAATGGGAATACTAGAAGAATATTCGCTTCACTGAATCGGGCAAAAATTATCCCAATAATTGCGATAACTGCGCCAACCCCCCAACTTTTAATATGTTCGCGACCGCCAAAAATCGCCCCTGACATCACGACGATGAATACACTGGCGATAACACCGCCAAGGCCAGAAAAGCTCTCTCGTACGCCCAGAATATCAATATGGTCGACTACGCCGGTTGCAGCATTTGCCCGCGCAAGATTTAATCCAGGCCACAGCAATTCGCATAACAGGGCCAATACCCCGAAAACACACAGCGCGCCTGCATAACGGCGTAACCCATTTTTGCCACTCAAAAACGGACAGGCTGAAAGCGCCATGAACCCACCGAGCGACAGGACCGGACTTAACAGCCAGAGAATAAGTAAACCGGCGCCGACCAATGCGCCCTCAAACCACGCACGAGACGCAGCGTTTTTCGCCGGCGCGCATAAGCAGGCAAAGGCCATCGCCAGGAAAACGGCAAAGCCAAACTCGGTCTGACCGGAGAAGGGTGCGGCGACATAAGCTGCGAAACTCGCCGTAAGCAAAACCGATTGAAGGACAGGCAGCCTCGCCGCTGACATATAAGCAAGTGGAAAAACAACCAATGCCGTTGCGATGGCTTTGGCCACCAGATGAATCCGCCCCGGTGACTCTGCGAACAAATCCGCCGCCATTATCAATAGGGAATAAATCGGCGAACCGCCCGATTGGACGGGGATCTGACCGGTGAATATGCCGCGTGCTTCGGCAATCGGTGCCAACATTTCCATGGCGGGCGATAAACTCAAAAGGGCTGGCGCAAATGCGGTCGCCAGGATGAGCGGCAAGGCAAATAGGACTGCGCTAAAAAATGACCATCCGGGCTCACGCCAGGCATAGAGCGCCATCGCAGCGCGACGCGAAACCGGTGCAGGGCGCCGCCACGCCTGATCGTTTGCCTTCCCAGTGCCGCCATTCGAAGCGCTCATAACTGTTTTCGCCCTTTAAGTGTCCCATAACTGTGCTGTGCACAGCTCCCTGGACTCCTACAAAGCAAACTGTTTGCCGGTCTTCGTGTTTGTTAACCCTAATTCTCTTTGCGCCAGCGCTACGGCTGTTATTGTCCGGCGATGAGAACGCTCCTTCATATGCCGCTCGACCCGAAGTCCCGAACAATCAGAATCATTCTGGCTGAAAAGGGTCTGCCGGCGAAGCTTGTTGAAACGCGCCCTTGGGAGGACAATCCCAAACTGGCGCAGATCAATCCTGCGCTTACAATTCCAGTGCTGATCGACGAACCCCCAACGGGCGGTGAGGTTACGCTTTCACCCACGTCCGTGATCGCGGAATACCTCGATGAAGCCTACAGTCATCCCGCGCTCCTGCCTGCGACTTCGGCGCGTCGCGCAGAAGCAAGAAGGCTCTCGGCCTGGTTCGACGAAAAATTTGATCACGAAGTGAATGACTTTGTCCCACGCGAAAAAATTGACAAGCGTCTACAAGGTCGCGGCTGGCCGGATCCTGAACGTTTAAACCGCGGCGCCGGCGCTTTGTTGTGGCATCTCGATTACCTGACATGGTTGCTTGAGCAGCGGCATTGGATTGCTGGAGAGAAAATGTGTATCGCCGACATTACAGCGGCGGCCCATTTATCCGTCATCGACTATCTCGGCGCCGCGCCGTGGGACGATTTTCCAAACGTTAAAGAGTGGTATGCGCGTATGAAATCGCGACCAAGTTTCCGCCCCCTGCTGGCGGATAGATTGGACGGATTTCCACCACCGAGCCACTACGCCAATTTGGACTTTTAAGGTGCCCGCGCCTGACGAAACCGCAACGCGTCGTATCAAAGACAAAGCGCGAGAACTGGGGTTTGACGTTGTCGGCGTCACCCCCGCCGATGCTGCGCCTGAAAAATCATCACGCCTTCATGACTTTCTTTCCCAAGGTCGCCATGGAGAGATGACATGGATGGAAAGCCGATCGCGTGAGCGCTCTTCACCTCGCGAATTATGGCCTGCGGTGCATTCCATTATCATGCTGGGTTTTAATTACGGCCCGGAAGACGATCCATTAAAAGCGCTGTCGGGCAAGCACGCGGGCGTGATATCCGTATACGCCCAAAATAAAGATTACCATGACATCGTCAAGAAGAAGCTCAAAGCAATGGGGCGATGGATGGCGCATGAATTCAAATGCGAGCTCAAAGTCTTTGTCGATACGGCGCCGGTGATGGAAAAACCCCTGGCGATGGCGGCTGGTCTCGGCTGGCAGGGAAAGCACACAAACCTGGTTTCGCGTGAACGCGGGTCATGGCTTTTCCTGGGTGCGATCTTCACAACCCTCGAGCTCCTCGAAGACAAGCCGGAGACGGATCATTGCGGGCAATGCCGACGGTGTCTCGATATATGCCCGACGCAAGCGTTTCCAAAACCCTATGTGCTCGATGCGCGGCGATGCATTTCCTATCTCACGATAGAACATAAAGGGCCCATACCGGTTGAATTCCGTTCAGCGATCGGAAACCGTATTTATGGCTGTGACGATTGTTTGGCCGTATGTCCGTGGAACAAGTTTGCGACACGCGCCCACGAGACCGGGCTGCATGCACGTGACGCCCTGAAGTCGCCCCCTCTTTCAGGACTCGTTTCTCTTGATGACGCTGCATTTCGTGGGCTCTTTTCAGGCTCTCCAATCAAGCGCGTGGGGCGCGACCGGTTTGTGCGCAATGTCTTGATTGCGATCGGCAATTCCGCAGACCCGGCCATGGTGACGTTTGTTCGCCCCCGCCTCACCGACACGACGGCGGTTGTGCGCGGGGCAGCTGTTTGGGCGATGGCTCAGCTCATGGAAAAACCAGAATTCAACGCCCTCGCGCAATCCTTAGCGCCCAAAGAGACAGATGACGCCGTTCGAGCCGAATGGCTTGGAACCGCCGATTAACCGTATGTCCCACGAAAACGGCGTCTTTTGACCGGCCCGGCCCGCGTTCCTGTCGCCATCTTTGCCGTTCGTAAAATAAACTGTTCTATAATATTCATCGTGCTTGAATTCTCGAGGTAAACTGCCCAGTTTAATGAACGGTGAAGGCATTCTTCACTTAATAGGTATGGTACGCTTGGTGAATTGCTAATTGGAGCCGGTGGCAAAAATGAAGATTTCCGCCTCGATCAAGGCCGCTGGATTAATCGTCGCAATCGTCGTCGTTTATTTCAGCGCCCGCGCTGTGTTTCGCGATGATGGCGTGAACGCGCTGGAACTGGCGGAAGCGGCGCCCTTTTCGGTCATCGCTGAAACCATATCGCCTATGCCGTGGCAAGATGAGGTGACCATTCGCGGCCGCACGAAAGCGGATCGCAAAGTGATCCTTCGCGCTGAAACACCCGGCGCCGTTGCAAAAACACCCAGAGCCATCGGCTCTTTGGTGAAAGAAGGCGACGTGATCTGCCGGCTCAAGGTCGATGCGCGCCGTGCGCAGGTGAATGAAGCGCGCGCCGCCCTCGACAAAGCAAAACTTGATTACGACGGCTCGGTGAAGCTTTATCAAGAAGGCTTTCGCTCAGAAACCGCTGTTGCGTCGTCGAAGGCGGCGCTGGATCTGGCCAAAGCCAGTCTGGAACAAGCTGATCTTGCCCTCGACAAAACAGCCATCCGTGCGCCCTTTGACGGCGTGCTTGACGAACGCATGGTCGAAGTCGGTGATTATCTGGGCGTCGGCGATCCCTGCGGTCTGGTCATTCAACGCTCGCCTTTCCTGGTCGTCGGAGCCATCTCTGAGCGAGAAGTCGCGAAGATCTCTGCTGGCGATAAGGGCGTCGCACGGCTGGCGACAGGGGAAACGATTGAGGGGCGCGTCCGCTTCGTCGCCAAATCAGCTGACCCCCAAACCAGAACTTTTGGTATCGAGCTCGAAATCCCCAATGAAGATGGACAATTGCGCGACGGGGTCACCGCGCAGTTCGTTGTTAATGCAACCCACCGGCAGGCGCATCGCGTCCCTCGTTCCTCCCTGACACTCGACGATGACGGGCGTATCGGGGTGCGTGTTCTCAACCCTGACGACACGGTCGCCTTCGCCAGCGTGATACTATTGGGTGAAGTACCGGAAGGCGTTTGGGTCAGCGGGCTTCAAAACGATGTTCGTCTGATCACGCGCGGCCAGGATTTTGTTTCGCCGGGTCAACGCGTCACCGTGACATCAGGAGAGACCTCCCCATGACCGGTTTGATCGACGCCGCATTTTCTCGCGTACGCGTCGTGATGACGGCGTTAGCGGTGATGATTATTTTCGGCTTCATCTCCTTCCGGACAATCCCGCGGGAAGCCGAGCCTGACATCCCCGCCCCCTTTGTGTCCGTTACCGTTCCTTTGCCGGGCGTCTCACCTGAAGATGGCGAACGCCTCCTTGTTCGCCCCACCGAACTTGAACTTCAAACCCTTGAGGGTCTGAAGCAGATGGACTCGCTCGCCTATGACGGCGCGGCGCAAGTCATATTGGAATTTGAAACCACGGTGGATGTGGATCAGGCGGTTCTCGACGTTCGCGAAGCCGTCGATCGAGCCAAGGCAGAATATCCGGCCAATGCGGAAGAGCCCATCGTCAACGAGTTCAATCTGCAAAACCAGTTCCCCATACTGACCGTTATTTTGTATGGCGACGCGCCGGAACGGGCGCTCTATCAAACCGCTAAAAAGTTACAAGATAGCCTTGAGAGCGTCAGCGGCGTCTTAGAGGCGGAATTGATCGGCGCCCGAGATGAACTGCTCGAGGTTATTGTCGATCCTGAAGTGCTTGAATCCTACGGCCTGACGGAGTTTGAAGTCATCAGCGCTGTAACCGCCAACAATCAGCTTGTGACGGCGGGATCGATCGATCTCGAAGAATCCAAATTCGTCGTAAAAGTACCAGGTCTTGTGAAAAGCGCAGCCGATCTGATGGCGATTCCCATTCGCACGAATGGCGACAATGTGGTTACCATTGGCGATCTCGCTGATGTCCGGCGTACATTCGTGGATCGATCAGGCTACGCTATCTTTAACGGCCAACCCGCAATCGGAGTCGAGCTTTCCAAACGCGCTGGCGCCAACATTGTCGAAACCATAGAAACGGCCCGTAGCCTTGTAGAGACGACTTCAGTAAGCTGGCCAAGCTCGGTCAAATACGCGTTTATCAATGATCGCTCGGTTCAGGTGAACGATAATCTCTCGGGTCTGACCGCCTCAGTCATGACCGCAATCCTCCTTGTCATGATCGTTATTGTCGCCGCGCTCGGGATGCGTTCGGCGATTATGGTCGGCATTGCCATCCCCACTTCATTTCTCATCGGATTTTTACTGCTCACGGCCTTCGGCTACACACTCAACATGATGGTCATGTTTGGGCTCGTCCTCTCGGTCGGCATGCTCGTTGACGGCGCCATTGTCATTGTCGAGTTCGCAGACCGTCGGATGATGGAAGGGGCGAACCGAACGGTCGCCTATTCTGAAGCTTCAAAGCGAATGTTCTGGCCCGTCATTACATCGACAGCGACAACGCTAGCCGCCTTTATACCGTTCCTGTTTTGGCAGGATCTCAGTGGCGAGTTTATGAAATATCTGCCGCTTACTTTGATCTATGTTCTCACAGCCTCGCTCGTTGTCGCCCTCATTTTTCTGCCTGTCTTGGGCTCGCTCTTTGGCGTACCAAATTGGATCAAGAAAAAGCTCGGCGTCAAAGGTAAGACCGATCAACCGAAAGAATATGAGATTGATGAGGTTGATCCGCTGACGTTAAGCGGACCGATTGCGACCTATGCGCGTTTCCTGACCGCCCTTGTCAGCCGACCATTGCTCGTCATAGTTGCGGCTGGTGTATTGGTGTGGATCTGTATTGACATCTTTAAAGTCGCCTCACCGGATGTGGAATTTTTCATTCGTTCCGACAATGAAGAGGTCAAACTTCTGGTCCAGGCGCGCGGAAATCTATCGGAAAAACAGAAGATCGACATCGTTCGCGAAGTCGAA
>JAJFFW010000132.1 GCA_021776435.1 Parvularculaceae bacterium
GAGATGGAGAAGATCCAGGCCGACCTGGAAAACGAAACTGTCGAGGGCTCGTCCGGTGGCGGGATGGTGCGGGTGACCGCCAATGGCAAGCGCGATATCCTCGAAGTGAAGATCGATCCCGAAGTCGTCAATCCCGATGACGTCGAGATGCTCGAGGAACTCATCTGCGCCGCGGTCAACCAGGCGCAGCAGAAGGCAGTGGAGTTGCAGGCGCAGAGCATGTCGGGCTTGGCCGGTGGCATGCCGATTCCCGGCCTTGGTATGTGAGTGATCGGACGTTCCCGAGGGGGGAATGCGTTTCATGGCCAATACATCTGCGACACTGGAACACCTGATCGACCAATTCGCCAAACTGCCGGGCATCGGGCGCAAGACCGCCTACCGCCTGGCGTATCATGTGATGCAGACACCCGCCGATCAGGCGCGGTCGCTGTCGCAGGCCATTGTCGCGGTCAAAGAGAAGATTCTCTTCTGTTCGCAGTGCTTCAATGTCACGGATGATGATCCCTGCGCGATCTGCAACGCGGCCGACCGGGATACGACTATTGTCTGTGTGGTGGAGGAACCGCACGATGTACTGGCGTTCGAGCGCACCGGGAGCTATCGTGGGCTCTATCATGTGATCGGAGGCGTGTTCTCGCCGCTCGATGGTATTGGCCCTGAAGAACTGAAGATCAGCGAGCTGGTCTCGCGGATCAAAAACGATGGGATTACCGAAGTGATTATCGCCACCAACCCGACATCGGAAGGGGAGACAACCGCGCACTATCTTGCGAAAGTGCTCAAGCCATTGGGCGTATCTGTCACCCGTATTGCGCGGGGCCTGCCGATGGGTGGCGATGTCGAGTACGCGGATTCCAACACGGTCATCCGCGCATTAGAGGGACGAACGGAGTTTTAGATGGAATCGCGCATCGCTTGAACTGGGGCGTACGCCAAACGATGGAAGTTATTCGCAGTATAGGCGGTTGAAATCTCATGATGCAGGCTATCGAAAAACTCGTCACCAAACTCTTCGGATCAAAGCACGACCGGGATGTCAAACGCATCCGGCCGATTGTCGAGACGATCAACAAGTACTACGAGGAGTACGAGTCTCTCACGGATGAGCAACTGCGCGACAAAACTGATGAGTTCCGCAAGCGGTTGACCGAAGGGGAGAGCTTAGACGACATCCTACCCGAGGCGTTCGCCGCGGTGAAGGATGCCTGCCGTCGCCTGGTGGGTCAAACGTTCGACGTCGTCGGGATTCAGTCGGCTTGGGACATGATCCCCTACGACGTGCAGTTGATCGGTGGTGTCGTGCTTCACGAGGGTAAGATCGCCGAGATGGCAACCGGCGAAGGCAAGACCCTCGTGGCGACACTGGCGGTATACCTCAATGCTCTCGACGGCAGGGGTGTCCACCTCGTTACGGTCAACGACTACCTCGCGAAGCGCGACTCCGAGTGGATGGGAGTTATCTACAAGTTCCTCGGCCTCACGGTTGGTTGCATCCAGCACGATCAGGATCCGCAGACCCGTCGCGAAGTGTACCTCTGTGATATCACCTATGGCACCAACAACGAATTCGGATTCGATTATCTGCGCGACAACATGAAATCCTCTCTCGAAGAGATGGTTCAGCGCGGTCATCACTACGCCATCGTCGACGAGGTGGACTCGATCCTCATTGATGAAGCGCGCACCCCCCTGATCATTTCAGGGCCCACTGACGACAAATCAGAGCTGTATCTCGCAATCGACGGCTTCATTCCACAGCTCGAAGACGATGATTTCGAAGTTGACGAAAAAGCGCGCTCCGTCGCGCTCACCGAAGACGGCAATGAACACATAGAGCAATTGCTGAAAGAGACAGGTCATCTGGAAGGCGACAGTCTTTATGACTCCGTGAATATCTCTCTCGTCCATCACGTCAATCAGGCGCTAAAAGCCCATAAAACATTCCAACGGGACAAAGACTATATCGTTCGGAATGACAAAGTCGTCATTATCGACGAATTTACGGGTCGCATGATGGAGGGCCGTCGGTGGTCGGATGGTTTGCATCAAGCCGTTGAGGCGAAAGAAAAAGCCTCAATCCAACCGGAAAACCAGACACTCGCTTCGATCACTTTCCAGAATTATTTTCGACTCTATGAAAAACTCGCCGGCATGACCGGCACAGCTCTTACCGAAGAGGCTGAATTCGCCGAAATCTATAAGCTCGTCGTCAATGAAGTGCCGACCAATATGCCTATCTCCCGCGAAGATATGGATGACGAACTCTACATGACGGCGGGCGAAAAATATAAAGCAATCGTCGTTCAGATCGCCGATTGTGTGAAGCGCGGTCAGCCCGTACTCGTTGGTACGGTTTCAATCGAAAAATCAGAACTTCTGTCCACACTTTTGAAGGACAAAAAATACTTCAAGGATCTCGCAAAGAACCTGCGCGCTCGCGCAGCAGATCTCAAAGACAAAGAAGCCGATCTCAAGAAAGACCTGGAGGAGCGCGCAGCCTATCTCTCAGAACTCGGTGAGAAACAAACACCGGTCACCCACAACGTACTGAATGCGCGCTATCACGAGCAGGAAGCTGAAATTGTCTCCCAAGCTGGCTCCCCCGGCGCGGTGACGATCGCTACCAACATGGCTGGCCGCGGCACTGATATTCAACTCGGCGGCTCTGTCGATATGGAAGTGATGAAGTCACTCGAAGAAGGCGACGACGAACAGGTGGTCGCCGGAAAACGCCGCGAAATAGAAGAACGTATCGCCAGCCAAAAAACCAAATCGATTGAGGCCGGCGGCCTGTTTGTGCTTGCGACCGAGCGTCATGAAAGCCGCCGTATCGACAATCAGCTTCGCGGTCGCTCCGGCCGTCAGGGTGATCCGGGAACAACAAAATTTTTCCTGTCCCTCGAAGATGACCTGATGCGTATCTTCGGGTCGAGCATGGAAAAAATGCTCAAACGATTTGGCATCCAGCCAGATGAATCTATCGAACATCCATGGTTCACGAAAGCGGTTGAAACAGCGCAGAAAAAAGTCGAGCAACGAAATTACGACATGCGCAAAAACGTCCTCAAATTTGACGACGTCATCAATGACCAACGCAAAGCCATATTCGAACAGCGCGTCGAATTCATGTCTTCAGACTCTGTCGATGACATCATCTCGGACATGCGCGAACAGCTTATACATGACCTTGTTGCTGAACATGTCCCCGAAAAATCCTATGCTGAACAATGGGATGTGGGAGGCCTTTCTAAATCTATAGAAACGCTTTTTGGCAAACCAATTCCTGTAGCAGATTGGGCAAAGGAAGAAGGCGTCGCCGATACAGAGATCAGTGAACGTCTGATTGAGGAGATCAATAAATCCTACGCCGTCAGAGCCACAGATATTACCGCCTATGCAAGGACGAGTGGCATGGATCAGCCGGAAGAATTCATCCGGCGAATTGAAAAGTCGATCCTACTGCAAATTCTCGATACCAATTGGCGCGAGCACCTACAGATCCTCGATCACCTCCGCTCTGTCGTCTGGATGCGCGGCCATGCCCAGCGTGACCCGATTAACGAATTCAAAACCGAAGCCTTCGCCCTTTTTGAAGTCTTGATAGACGGACTGCGGCGAGACGTAACGCGGATGCTGATGCACATACAGGTCCGCGCACCCGAAGAATCCATTCCGCAAAGACGGGTAATTCCGATGACGGAAACCCACGTGAACGCCTCAACCGGGGCAAACGAAATGGCGGGAAGCGGTGAGCTTTCACAGGGGGGAAACGGCGCTACGCGGCGCACGCGCGCTTCTGCGGGCATTGGCACCATGACCGGGCGCGCGAACACGTCGAATATCGATCCCAATAATCCAGACACATGGGGGCGCGTGCCGCGCAACGCGCCGTGCCCATGCGGAACAGGCCAGAAATACAAACACTGCCACGGGGCGATTTAGGGGGCGGGAGCGCCTCAAATCACCTTCGAGTCTTTTGTCTCTCTGAGGATTAATTCGATTTTTTGACAAACTCGGTCAAAATGACAATCTGTTGGCCGCCGACGCGGCCTTCAATGTGCTTTGGATTATCCGCCACCAAAGAAATATTGCGAACGGCCGTACCCCGCTTGGCGGTGAACCCGGCGCCCTTCACATTCAGATCCTTTATCAAGGTGACCACGTCGCCTGAAGCCAACACGGCGCCATTGCCGTCTACATGGGTAACGGCTTCATCAGCATTGGTTTCTTCATCCGCTGATTTTGCCCAAGCCAACTTGTCATCATCGAGATAAAGCATATCCAGCAGGTCCCGCGCCCAGGCTTCCGCGTTCAACCGCCGCAACATGCGCCACGCCATCACCTGCACCGCAGGTGTCTGGCTCCACATACTTTCATTGAGACAGCGCCAGTGATGCGCATCGATTTTTTCAGCGTTTTCAATCTGATCGCGACAGATTTCGCATATCAGCACGCAATTGTCCGGCTCATCGCTCGAACGTGGCGATACGGCGAACGCGCTCAACCCCTCAGTCATTTCACACAATTCGCACTTAGACCCGGAACGGGCCCGTAATGTGGTTTCTGTACTCATTATTTCTCGGTCTCTTGATGGTGAAGGATGACGCGTTACCGACAGGAATTATCCCATTGTCGCTAAATGTAAAGGCGCGGCAGGGATGAGCGGTGGCGGAATGCACGGGGATTCGCCCACTGTCATCTTTACGATCGTTCCCTTGTCCACACCCGAAACAGCCTGAGATGACCGATCCGGGTTTCGAAAAACAAAATTTCAAAGAGCGTATTCACCTGGTCTCACGCAAAGACACACTTCGAAAAGCGGAGTCTCTACGACTGACAGCAAGTTTAAACGCTGCGGAAAGGTGTGGGATAAGTTTTTTTCAAAAAATCGGATGAACGGGGGTTAACTGCGCTTTTACGTCAGCCCATTTCTACCGATGGCGAGAAATTTATCGCGACGATGCTTGCGCAATCCAGCCGGCGACATGCCTTCAAGTTCTTCGATCGCCGTCTCTACCGCGTCTCCAAGACGCTCAATCATTTGCGTCAGATCCCGGTGCGCCCCTCCCAAAGGTTCATGAATGATGCCGTCGATCACACCAAGCTCAAGAAGGTCTTGAGCCGAGACCCGCATCGCTTCAGCCGCATCAGGCGCTTTGTTGTCGCCTTTTCCAGCGGCGTCCTTCCACAGGATAGACGCGCATCCTTCTGGCGAAATGACCGAATAAATAGAATGTTCAAGCATCAAAATTTTATTTGCGGCGGCCAGAGCAACCGCCCCGCCCGACCCACCTTCGCCGACAATGACCGAGATTACAGGCGCGCCGAGAGAAAGGCTTTTGTCCGTACACGTTGCGATTGCCTCTGCCTGCCCTCGCTCTTCGCCGCCGCGTCCCGGAAAAGCGCCAGGCGTATCGACCAGCATGATCACCGGCAACGAGAACCTCTCCGCCATTTCCATTAAACGGATCGCTTTGCGATAGCCCTCAGGGTTCGCCATGCCGAAATTATGTTTGACGCGAGAACTGGTGTCAGCGCCTTTTTCATGACCGATGAGCATAATAGATCGACCGCGAAACCGCGCCGGACCGCCCAGAATGGCCGCATCCTCGCCAAAGCTGCGATCGCCAGCGAGAGGTGTGAAATCATCGACCAGAGACGCCGCATAATCAGAGAAGTGCGGCCGGCCCGCATGACGCGCCACCAGCGTTTTCTGCCATCGCGAGAGCTTGCCATAGGTGTCCGTCAACAGCTGATCCGCCTTCGCCTCCAACCGTTCTATTTCCTCAGCCACATTGACGCCGGACTGAGTGTCCATTTGCTTGAGATCCTGAATACGACCATCAAGCTCGGCGATAGGTTTTTCAAATTCCAGATAGGTGCGCATAAACGAGTACTGCTTTTTGACTGCGGGCCGACATTAAAGGCCCTTATCCTCAAACTCAATCGTCAGGCGGGCCAAAGGCAAGCCCTAAGTTAATCGTCGAGATCCTGCTTTTTTGCTAATGATGGCTTCGATAACGGGTGCTTGGTGAAGACGAGCCCGCGCAGGCGTTCCTGAGCAACATGCGTGTAAATCTGGGTGGTCGTAATGTCCGCATGCCCCAGCAATTGCTGTACGCTTCTCAGGTCCGCCCCGCCTTCCAGAAGATGACTGGCGAAAGCATGCCGCAAGACGTGGGGTGAAACACGACTTGGCTTAATGTCGGCGGCTGCGGCCGTATCTTTCAACATCTGCGCGAATCTCGACGCCGTTATATGCCCGGTTTTGCTGCGCGACGGAAAAAGCCAGAGAGAAGATTTCTCATCCTTGGGCAGAAAACGATCGCGAATATCAAGGTAATCCTTCACCGCGCGAAGCGCCGTTTTTGTCAGGGGCGCCACCCGTTCCTTGCCGCCTTTGCCACGGACAATAATATATTGCTGATCTTTTCGTATTGCTGCGGCAGGCAGGGTGACAAGTTCGAACACACGCAGACCGGCCGCGTATAATATTTCGATCATCGCGCGCAACCTTAAACTTTTCGCGCCCTCTCCCGATCGCACCACACCCAATAAACGCCTCACTTCATCGAAAGTCAAAACCTTCGGAAGAGGGCGTTTGATCCGTGGGCGGTCAATAGAGACCGTCGGATTATCACCGCGCAACCCCTCAGCATAAAGAAATTGATAAAACTGCCGCAGAGCTGAAACCTTCAACGCCGCCGTTGAAGCTGCGAGGCCGGCCCTCTCCATATCGGCCAGCCAGGCTGCAATATCGGCGGCGCCCGCTGTAATGAGCTCTTCTCTACGGGCGCCCACAAAGACTGAAAACCGCGCAAGATCGCGCCCGTAGTTTTTGAGCGTGTTCTTCGCGGCCGCCCGTTCAACAGCGATCATCTCAAGAAATGTCTCTATCAACCGCGCGTCTGCGTCCGATAACGGCGCGCGATGTGGCGCTGGCGCGTTCACGGCCCTTTTCGGGGCGGCTTGAGGCGCGGTGTGAAGCCATCATATTCGGCGTCCGTCTGGGTTTGGACTGCGCTCTCGCCATCAGCCTCCTCCCCTGCGGGAGGAAGGGCGGCCTCGTGCGCCAGCCGATCAGGGAAACTCGCCATCCAAGCCAATTCGAACGCCATACGTCGCCGAACATCTTCCAGACCAGCCGCTCTCAGGGATTGCCTGACGACGACATCGACGACACTTTCCGCACCCATGAACGGGGTGGACGAAGCCGCCAACGCCGCCAACGCCGCTTGACCGATCCCGTCATCAAATGCGGCGTCGAATGCCGCATCAACAATACGGGCCAGCGCCAGGCCTTCACTCACGAGGCCCGAACCATAGTGACCAATACCCGCCGACCGAGGGGGGACGATCGAAACACCAGCCGCATCCGCCACAATCGCAGCCGACGCCGGATCAAGAACCGAGAGTAAATTCGTCAGCTCGATAAAGGCCATAGCGTCTGCTTCGTTCATGGCGCTCATATCACCGCCATCGATCATGGCAAAAAGCCAACGGCCCGCACCCTGGCTGTCCCCCACAGCCATTCGCGCCATTGCAAACCGCCTCGATTCCTCTCCCGGAAGCAGTGCGCCTTCAAGGTCTTTTGTGTCATTGGCGTAAAGCAGCGACAGCGCATGGGCGCGTGCAAAACTGTCGGCGACAGCGAGCGCCCGGGCGATCAAGGCCGCCTTGTCACGCAAAAACTCAGGCGCGTTCATCGCCATAACCGCCTGATAAAGAATAGCGTCGGTCAGCGGATCATCTGGCCGCGTCCGGGCGATTTCCACCGCCGCACCAATCTCCGTGAGCTCAAGACTAAAACTTTGGAACAACGCGGCGAGCTCCGGCCCGCGCATCGCGCCCGCCGCCGCCGCATGTTCTGCGGCTGCAACGCGGGTTGGCGTATCAATGCCTTGCGACCACGCCACTGCTTTCAAAACGCCTGCGTCGGCTTTGGTCAGCTGATAAGGGGAAAGCGGAATATTCAATCGTTTGTAGATCGCGAAATGGAGCGCATTTTCAGGCGCCGAGGCCGTTTGCAACACACGGCCTGTCACCAAGGCTGACAAGAGCTCTGCATCCGTTCCACTTAACGCGTCACGTTCACGCAAAATGCCCAGGGTCAGATCAGCGGCATCGCGTTCACCCGATGTCGCGTAACAAAATACGCGCAATTTGACCCAGAAGATCGCCTCACGACCAGAAGCGAGATTTTCCCCCCGCGCGCACGCTGCATTGTCGGCGCCGCTTAAGAGGTCGGCGACGGCGAGCGCCTGCCCGACCCATGGATCATTGCGGGCGGCGTTTGAGAGACTGGCGATCGTTCGCGCATCTTCACCAAATCCGGCGCGCGCCAGAGCATAAAGTTTTTTACCGCCAAGCGATGCGGGCGCGCCGTCCGGTCCGGCGCCGGGAGTAAGTAATACCCGCCGAAGCGCCTCGCCCAAACTGGGGAGCAATGGCCGCGCCGGCGCCGCATCCAGAAGAAAACCCAGAGTCTCGGCGTCCGACCCAATCCACAAGGTTGGCGGCATTGCGCCTTCGGAGCGATCTAATGTTCCGGTCGAGAACGCATCTATGGAAAGCGGAGTCGTCTCAACAGCATCGGGCAATGCAACCTGAGCGAAGGCCGGAGCGCAAAGCCCAAGAGCGAGAGCGACCGTCGTAAAGAGCCTAAGGACTGGTTGCACCGACCGCCTCCTGCTCGATTGTGTGCGTGTCAGGTTCGAGCATCTGGCCGTAAACAAAAAGAGCGGCGAGCCCCACTACCACCACCAAAAATACAATAAAGACAAACCGCACGCTATTGCTCCCGAGTTTACGAATCCATTCCGGCAACCCTACCCCAGAGCGCCCCCGCAACGAAAGCGCTGACCGATCACCCCTGCCTGTCTAGCGTTGACGCCCGCTCTCGCCTACATCTAGCCGCCATGACCCAGCCACGCAAATCTGGTAAAAGCCTCATATGCGATCGGCCGATCGTATTGGTCGGCATGATGGGTGCGGGAAAAACCTCGATTGGCCGCCGCCTGGCGCGACGGTTGGGGCTGCCGTTCTTTGACGCTGACGATGAAATATCCAAGGCGGCGGGCATGAGCGTCACCGACCTTTTCAACCTCCATGGAGAGGAGAGCTTTCGCAACGGTGAAGCGAGCGTGATCAAACGCCTTCTCGAGGGCGCACCGCACGTGCTGGCGACGGGCGGTGGCGCCATCCTCGACGCCAATACGAGGCGGCTCATCAAATCTCGCGCAGTTTCTATTTGGCTCCGCGCCGATATTGATGTGATCGTAAGGCGCGCCACGCGACGCCCCACGCGCCCCTTGCTGCAGCGCGGCGACCCAAAAGAAACACTGACCCGATTGCTGGCGGAACGTGAGGATTTTTACGCGGCGGCGGACATTCATGTAGACAGCCAGCCCGGTCCGCATTCGAAGACCGTTGATTACGTTTTTAATGCGATTACCAAGGCGATCAGCAATTCGAACGAGCAAGACAAGGCCGCTCAATGACCACCGAAACCATCACTGTCGGGCTGAGCGCACGCGCTTATGACATTCATATCGGGGCGAACTTGCTTGATCGCGCCGATACCCTGCTCAGGCCGCATATGCGTCGTCTGCGGACAGTCATCGTCACCGACCAAAACGTCGCCCATCATCAAAGCGCACGCCTCGAATCCGCTCTGAAGGCGGCAGGCGTGGAATGTCATAAAATCGTGCTGAAGCCGGGCGAAGCGACGAAGACTTTCTCCGAACTCGAAACCCTGACCGGACAGCTTCTGGATCTCGGGGTCGAACGGGACGATCTGATCATCGCCCTTGGCGGCGGCGTCATCGGTGATCTGACCGGATTCGCTGCGGCCATTCTTCGACGCGGTTGTCGTTTCGCACAGATTCCAACAAGCCTTCTCGCCCAGGTCGATAGCGCTGTCGGTGGGAAAACCGCCATTAACGTCGCACAAGGCAAAAATCTGATCGGCGTGTTTCATCAGCCTGTCGCCGTCATCGCCGATGTCACGACTCTCGACACGCTGCCTGAGAGGGAACTGCGCGCCGGATATGCTGAAGTGATAAAATACGGGCTGATCGGCGATGAGCCGTTCTTCGCGTGGTTGGAAAAGAACGCTTCTTCGCTGTTGGGCGGAGATCCGCTGATCCGCCAGACCGCCGTTAAAACCGCCTGCGAGATGAAAGCCCGGATTGTCGAAAGCGACGAATTTGAAAAAGGCGCTCGGGCGCTCCTTAACCTTGGGCACACTTTCGGCCATGCGCTTGAAACCGCATTGGGGTATTCGGAAACACTTCTCCACGGGGAAGCCGTCGCTGTGGGCATGGCCTTCGCCTTTGAGTTTTCGGCCCTTGAAGGGCTCTGCCCGCAACCAGTGGTGAACCGGGTTAAGGCGCATTTGTCTGCTGTCGGCCTGCCTTCGAGCTTGCAAGCTATCAAGGGCGCCGAAGCCCTCGACGCCGATGCGCTTTTCACCCATATGATGCAAGATAAGAAAGTCGAAGCGGGCAAACTAACGCTTATACTCGCCCGCGACATCGGTGACGTGTTCGTCTCTAAGGACGCCAATGCCGAAGCCGTTCGGCGCTTCCTTAAAACGAAAACAAGCCAATAGCAGCTTCTCGAGGCAATAATGAATGAACTGGACACCAGCGTGTTAATAACGGCAGGTTTCATATTCTTGCTTTTACTATTGTCCGCTTTTTTCTCAGGTTCGGAAACAGCCCTGACGGCGACATCACGCGCGCGCATGCATAAGTTTGAGAGCGACGGCGACAAGCGTGCAAAAGCCGTTAATCGTCTGATCCGTGACCGTGAACGGTTGATCGGCGCCATTCTTCTTGGCAACAACCTCGTCAACATTCTCGCGTCAGCGTTAGCGACCAGCCTCTTCTTAACGCTTTTCGGTCAATCCGGCGTTTTATGGGCGACCCTGACGATGACGGTTCTTGTCCTCGTCTTCGCGGAAGTGGCGCCGAAAACCGCCGCGATCGCGCGCCCCGACGCCTTTGCAATGCTGGTCGCCCCGACGATGCGGCTCATTGTGTTTTTCTTTGCACCGGTAACACGCGTTGTGCAAATCATAGTTCGTGGCGCGTTGCATCTGGTTGGTATCGACGTCAGCCGCAATGTTGCTATTTTATCAGCGGCTGAAGAGCTTCGCGGCGCCATCGACCTGCACCATGTTGAAGGACGCGTCGATAAGGAAGCACGCGATCTGATCCGCGGCGCACTCGATCTGGACGAAATCCGCATCGAAGAAATCATGATCCATCGCAAGTCGATAGAGATGCTCGATATCGACCGCCCTTCCGGTGACCTTATTCAACAAGCCCTCGAGAGCGTCTTCACCCGCATACCGCTCTATAAGGAAAACCCCGACAATATTGTCGGCGTCCTACACGCGAAAGACCTGTTGCGCGCATTCTGGAATGCTGGCGGCAAGGCACAGTCCGTAAACATCGCAGAGATTGCACGAAAACCCTATTTTGTACCCGAGACCACAACGCTTCAGGAACAGCTCGACGCCTTTAAGATCAAGCAAGAGCACTTCGCGCTTGTTGTCGATGAATACGGCGCCCTGATGGGCCTAGTGACGCTCGAAGACATTCTCGAAGAAATCGTCGGCGAAATTGAAGACGAACACGACAGTCCTGTTCAGGGTGTGCGCCCGCAGACTGACGGCGCCGTTCATGTGGACGGCAACGTCACCATTCGCGACCTTAACCGCGCCATGGATTGGACATTGCCCGATGAAGAAGCCGTTACCATTGCGGGTTTGATTATCCATGACGCGCAATGCATACCGGATGTAGGCCAGACATTTTCCTTCCACGGTCTCAGGTTCAGAATATTACGCCGCAGACGCAACCAAATTACCGCCATAAAAATAACGCCCCCCGACATCACAGAATAATTCAGCCCCAGTTCCTGAGAACAATCATGACCAAACCCCAGCCGGGCAAGAACGCCCTTTTGTTTATCTTCATCACCATCATGCTGAACATGATCGGGCTGGGCGTGATTATGCCGGTGATGCCGCGATTGATCATGGATGTGACGGGAGAAGACCTGGCCCACGCAGCGCAATGGGGCGGATATCTGACCCTTGTCTATGCGCTGATGCAATTCATCATGATGCCGATCATGGGTGGCCTTTCTGACCGCTTCGGACGCCGGCCGGTTTTGCTGTCTTCCATGGCCGCATATTCATTCGACTTTCTGGTCATGGCGATCGCCCCGGTCATCGGCATAATCCTCGTCGCGCGACTCTTGGCGGGCGCATTTGCTGCCACTTTCTCGACCGCCAACGCTTATATCGCCGACATTTCACCTCCAGAAAAACGCGCTGCAAATTTCGGCCTTGTGGGCGCGGCGTTCGGGCTTGGATTTATTATCGGCCCCGCAATCGGTGGTTTTCTCAGCGAACAATTCGGCCCGCGCGCGCCCTTCTATTTCGTTGCAGCTCTGGGCGCGATGAATTTCGTATTCGGCTATTTTGTTCTGCCCGAAACCCTTGAACCAGAGAACCGACGAAACTTCGATTTGAAGCGCGCAAACGCCTTTGGTAATTTTAAACAATTTGCTCAGTATCCGATCATGTTACCGATCGCCAGTGTGTTTTTGTTGTCCCAGCTCGCTCATTGGGCCTACCCTTCCGTATGGGCCTATTACGCGAAAGAGAAATTCTTGTGGACAGAAGGCGCGATCGCCGCCTCGCTTAGCTTCGTGGGGCTGACGGCGGCGATTGTTCAGGGCGGTCTTACGCGGATCATCATCCCAAAGATTGGCGAACGCATGGCCGCCATGTTCGCGATGACTGTGACGATGATCGCCTATGTCGGATTTGCTTTCGTTTCGACCGGCTGGATGGTTTATGCACTGATCGCTTTTTCATCCCTGGGCGGTCTCGCGCAGCCTGCCCTTCAAGGCATCATGTCACGCACCATGCCTGCAAATGCTCAAGGGGAACTGCAGGGCGCCGTTTCCGCTGTCATGAGTATTTCCATGGTTATCAGCCCCTGGATGATGACGCAGGTCTTTGCCGCATTCTCAGCGCCGGGCACACCATTTTCAATTTTTTCGGTGATCATTCTACCAGAGGGCGCACCCTTCTATTTTCCCGGCGCTCCCTTCATCTTTTCAGCCGTTCTGGAAATTTTTGCGCTCACAATGCTGTTCTTTGCTTTTCGAAGCATCTCTCGGCCACGTAAAGATGACGCATCCGAATAGGATCACGCCTTTAATAGGTCCGGTCTTCATTTTCAGGCACAAAAATTATTGATGCCCGCCTAATCGCAATTTACCGCCTGTCTCGACTAGAAAGGCAGCCGACATCCCGAATAACAAAAGACCGCCTGCTGCGGTCGCCCCCGCCAATAATCGCCATTCGTCAGGCAGCGTAATACCGCCGAAACCGAGCGTCGTATAACTCACACCGGAAAAATAGAGCGCTTCCTCCCATGCAGTGAAAACACCAAGCCGTAGATATGTCCACGCCCACATAGCGATCTCAATCATGTGCGCGATGATCAGCCAAAGGCCGAGCAGGACCAGCACCACTGTATCGCGAACAAATCGCAAAGGACCGTGGACATGCCCCGTCGATGCACGAAACACGGCGGCGCTCGAGGCGATGAAAATTGCGTGTACGGCGATCGTCGCAGCCATCAACGCACCTACGACAATCATTTGCGGAATAAGCTGTGGTTCGTTCATAGCGCGCCTCATCTCCGGAAAAATCATTTTTTCCGCTTGAGCGCCATTGCGCAAGTGACAAGGCGTCTCAGCTGGTCACTTACGTGAATTCGCGCGTTTAATAGATTTCAGGACGAGCTTCAACTTTCCATTGGCCCGATTGACCGCGTCATCAAGTTCACGAAGTAATTCAACGCACTCATCTTGATATTTGGCGTCATATTGGAGCTCTTTGCGGGCAGCCTCAAGTTCCGCCTCAATCGCGCGAAGCTTTATTGAAACCGGTTTGGTGTCGATATGGGACGGAGCCGATTCTCCAGCATCCGACGCCAAAGCGCTAGCCCGCTCTTCGTCTTTTGGGGCGTCAAATCCTGTATGATGGAGTGCTTTTTTCAATTTCCTTAATCGCTCGCTTCGCCCACCCCAGATTAACCAACCTGACGCTAGACCTGAGACAAATGTCGCTATTATCGGGAACCAGCGCGCAACACCTACCCTCGAAAGCCAATCATCGCCCATCACACCCTGCCCGCAACGACTCCCCCCTTGCGGGCGCAAAGTGCGCGCAATCCGCGAGGGTTCGCCGTCAAGACGCTACCTTCGCTCATGAATAAGCAAAACAGGCGCCAGATTTAGAAATAATCGTGACAGGACTAGTGTGGTGGATTTGAAGTTCGTTACATAATTCGCGGCTTGCTCACAACGAACTTCAAATCCAAAACCACACTAGAATCATAAACTTGCTAGTGTCCTTATCGAATCCGAAGTTCGTCTTGAGCGTGCTGCATAATGTA
>JAJFFW010000133.1 GCA_021776435.1 Parvularculaceae bacterium
GCGGCGCGGCGATCATCGCCGTCAAGACCGGCGAGGAAATCCGTCGCGCGCTGGAGCATCCATTGGGTGTACGGAATGATGATGCGCTCGCCGGTTTTTCCCTCAACGGTGAAGGCGTGCATGCCAATGATTCGAGGGATATCGACGCCGGGGTTTTCGTCTTTCCATGCCCCGAGTTTGCCAGCGAGATCAGCTAGGCAAGGGCCTTGCTCAGTCATCATGCGCCTCAGGACCGGCAATAGCGTTTCCGGAATTTCATCCTTCCTAAGGAATGCGCCGGTCCGCGGTGAAGGCGGCTCTTGCATGCGTTCTACCCACCTTGCGACGGCGGGCGCGCGTGACTTCATCAAATCACCGGATGCGGGGTCGCGGTAAAGATGCGCAAACAGGGGTCCGATCAAACCGAAATCCCCAATAGATGGACATGATCCGAATAAATAATCGTATACTGAAAAATGTTTGTCTAATTCGTCCAGCAGCGCCTCATAAGACGCCTCGATCGCTGGGGCCATCTCAGGTGTGGCGCCAAGCAGCGGTACAGCGCCCTGAAACATCGCTGACGCCTGTTCTGCTGCGGCGAGTTTTTCTTCTTTGGAACCTCCGGGCAAAATAAGGTTGCCAAACTCGCTCAAGGCGAAATCGCGGTTATGCGCCCAGCGATAATGCATCGCCGGGATGGTCAACCATTCGTCGCCGTAAAGCTCTAGCAAATACGCAGCAAGGCGCTGTCTTGGGCCGGCCGGGACGACGGATGGCTCCGGCTCCAATGCTTCAAAATAATCGATGAGTTCACTGGTGTCCTGAATAGCTTTATCGTCGGTGGTGATGAGCACAGGGATCATCGGATAACCGATGCGCGGGATAATGATCGATGCGTATATATCGCGTGTTGATAAGCGCTCTTCAAAGGGTATGCCCTTCCAGCGAAGATAAGCCCGCGCTTTTCCCGAAAAATAAGAAAGCGGCGAACCGTAGAGGATGTGTTTTGAAATGATCTTTCTCCGATCGACTGCACATTGGCAGATTGATTGTCGATGGTTGTGGCGTCAATCGCGATGCGCAGCAAGGGGCTGACAATGCAGTGAGCGTTTATTCGCGGGTGGCGCTTTGCCTCGTTTTAATGTCCGCCGCCGAGAATACCAGTGCGCACAGAATAATCCACCGCGAGTGCGTGGGCAGACTATCCGCTATTTTTGATCTTGCAGGTGACGCTTGAAGAAGTCGAGGATCAATCGGTCGCGATGGATTCTGTTTGCAGTGGATCGAAAGCCGTGCTTCTCACCGGGATAGGTCATAAGCTCGAACGATGTTCCCTGTGATTGTAAGGCGTTCATAAGCTTAACCGAATTCTGGAAGACGACATTGTCATCGGCCATGCCGTGAATAACCAGAAGTTCCGCGCTCAATTTGTCGAGGTCAGCAAAGACCGAACCCCTTGCATAGGCGTCCGCTTCGGCTTGAGGCATTCCCATATAGCGTTCCGTATACGCCGTGTCGTAAAGCGTCCAATCAGTCACGGGCGCGCCAGCAACCCCAGCGGCGTAAAGATCTGGCGTTGCTGTGAGCATTCTCATGGTCATGTAACCACCATATGACCAGCCGTATACGCCGATACGGTCCGGGTCGATGAAAGGCAACGCCTTCAAATATTGCGCGCCGGCCGCCTGATCAGCGACCTCTGTTGTGCCCATGGCTCGATAGAGTGTGTTCTCGAACGCGGTTCCGCGATTGGATGCGCCTCGATTGTCGAGTTTGAAAACAACAAAGCCTTCATCAGCCAGCATTTGTGCAAAAAGATCGCCCCAGCCCTTGGAAACGCGCTGCGCATGCGGGCCGCCATAAACGAGCACAACCGCCGGCAATCGCTCACCGCGCTTGATTGTTGCGGGCTTTAAGATTTTATAATCAAGTTTCGTTCCATCTTCGGCGTCGAGTTGACCATAGTCCCAAGTAAGGTGCGACGCGATATAAGGCGCATAAGGATGGCCTTCATCAACTTTATTTTCGTTGAGCCAAAACAGAAAGTCACCATCGGCGCTGTGAACGCTTGTCTGCCCAGGTTGGCTATCGCTGGAAAAGCGGCGAATCGCAGTTTGGCAATTTTTTGAATATGTCGCTGAATGAGAACCGGCTTTCGATGTCAGTTGTGTCGTCTCGCCGCCGCCAAGAGGGGCTGAGAAAAGGTGGGATTCAAGAGGGGTTTCCCTCCAGCCACGATAAATCGCTCTGCTCGCTTGCTCATCGACGCATAGAAGGTTGCCGACAAGACCTGTCCCGCCTGTCACGGCTCCAATCAGCGCGGCGTCGTGACCGTAGTGATAAAGTTGTTTCGAACCGGAGCGTTCAGACCCCCAAATGAACCCACCGTCTTCGAGCGCCCTGAAGTCATTATTGAGGTTGACCCATGTGTCGGCTTTTTCCGAAAACAGCAGTTTCGATGCGCCGGTTGCTGGATTGGCTTCCAGTAAATCAAGTTGTTTTTGGTCACGGGAAAGGCGCGCGACATAAAGTTTTGATGCGTCTTCAGACCAATAAACACGCGCGACATAGATGTCTGGGTCAGACCCCAGATCGACCCATGTCGTTCTACCGCCCTTTGGTCTGACGACACCTAGCTTGATTTTAACATTGTCGGCTCCGGCGAAAGGATAACGCTGACGGATAGTCACGACTGTATCGGCGTTGATGTCGACGCGTTCAGCGACGGGCACTGGTTCTTCGTCAATTTGCGTGTAGGCAATGCGCGTATCACCAGGCGACCACCAATAACCAGTGTCGCGGTCAAGCTCTTCCTGGGCGACAAATTCTGAGACCGCGTTGCGGACCGTTCCGCCGGCGCCGGATGTCACCTTTTTTTCGCGGCCATTGGCGAGATCATAGACATAAAGTTCATCGTCACGCACATAGGAGATATATTCCCCGGCGGGCGAGAACTTTGCATCAGTTTCGAACGCGTCAGTAGTGGTCAGGCGCTGCGCCTTGCTGGTTTCGAGGTCGTAGATAAAAATATCGCCGCCAAGTGGGAACAAGATCTGCCGGCCCTGCTCGTCCCACTGATAGGAAATAATGCCATTGTCATAAATTCGCTGACGTTCGCGGCGATTCTTTTCTTCTTCTGAGAGCACCGTTTCCTCGCCGGTCAGGTCGGTTGAAGACACCAACAGACGCGGCTCACCCGTGGCGAGGTCATAGGCCCATAAATCAAGCTGGCGGGAATCGCCCTCGCGCCCCTTCAGGATCGTAACCAGGGAACCGTCTGGTGAAACCTCTGCTCCTCTCAGCGATGGCCCATTGAGCGAGGCTTCAGCGTTTAGCGCCTCCGGCGTCAGCTTTGGCGCCGACTGATCGGCCGCCGCCGCAGTAGAGATCGCCATAATGCCGAGAACGATCGATAGTTTCATGGCCACGCACCTTCTAGTTTTTCTGGAATCTATTCCGTTGCCCCACGGGCACTTTGAGCGAATGCACGAAGACCGGCAATAGGGAAGGCGCAATTGATGATCATGATACGGCGACGATGAGCGATTTGACGCCAGCTGCAGTGGGGATAACAACGCCCGCTATCTGTCGTCACGCTCTTGGGTAGAGATGCTGACGACGCAGGTGTGTTGTGAGATAAAACTTGTGGTTAAGCGGCAAGCCTTGGCCCATTCTGCTACCATCTCCCGACTTGAAAGTGTTCTCAGTGCGTTGTAGCCAAGTGTTGTTGCGATCCGGGGCTTGTTCTGAACTGAGTGGGGGCGGATGACATTTAGCTCAATCTCATTTCTGTTCTATTTCTTGCCAATTTTCATTGGTATTTATTTCATATCACCATTCCGGAATGTAGCGCTGCTTGCTGGCAGTCTCATTTTTTATGCTTGGGGCGAGCCGGTCCTCATTCTTTTGCTTTTGATTTCTCTTATGGTGAATCATGGGTTGGGGCGGTTAATTTCAGCGCGGCGTCAGACCAAAGTGCTGGTTCTCGGGGTCGTGTTAAACCTGCTTGCTCTTGGGGTTTTCAAATACGCAGGATTCCTGATCGATCTGGTTGAGCCTGTTTTGGAACTGCTGGGAGCGCCGGCGCCCGACGTGCAAATTCGTCTGCCGATCGGAATCTCTTTTTACACATTTCAAGCGATCAGTTTGCTGATAGATCTTCACCGTAGAGATGCTCCACCGCCTCGAGGGTTTGTTGATACTGCGCTTTATATCTCAATGTTCCCACAGCTCATCGCCGGGCCGATAGTTAGATATAAGACGATTGCTGAACAGTTGCGTCAGCGCCGCCACAGCGTCGAGGGGTTCGCTGATGGCGCTCGCGTGTTTATTCTAGGGTTGGCGCAGAAGGTTCTGTTGGCCAATACGTTCGCCGAAGTTGCAGATGCGGCTTTCGCGGTCGGTTCTGAAGGCGCGGTGATGGGTGAGCTGTCAATGGCGGCGGCGTGGGTCGGGTTGGCCGCCTACAGTTTGCAAATCTACTTCGATTTCGCCGGGTATTCCAATATGGCGATAGGGATGGGGCGGATGTTCGGGTTCGAACTTCCACGGAATTTCAACTATCCGTATGTTGCTGAATCCATCACAGAATTCTGGCGGCGTTGGCACATAACCTTGTCTCAGTGGTTTCGTGATTATGTTTACATCCCGCTCGGCGGAAACAGGGTTTCTCGCCTTCGCACCTATTTGAATTTGTGGATTGTCTTTCTTCTATGCGGGTTATGGCATGGCGCAGCGCTGACATTTGTCTTCTGGGGTGCGTTCCATGGTGCGTTTCTGGTGCTTGAGCGAGCGTTTTTGGGTAAATGGCTAATGGCTGCTCCTCGGCTGTTGCGTCATATTTATCTGCCTTTGGTCGTGGGCTTGGGTTGGGTTCCTTTTCGGACCAATACATTTGGCGAGGCCCTGTCTTATTATGCGGCGTTGGCGGGAATGAGTGATGAAAAGGGTGTATTCACCGTTGCCGATCTTGCCCCGAAGGGCATGGTGCTTGTCTTTATGGTCGGGTTGGCGGCGGCGTTCTGGCCGCTTTGTATAGAAATTGCCGGGCTGGTGCGTCGGCGACTTCCCGTGATGAATGACCACGGCGTCTTTCTATGGGGGAGGTACGCCGCATTGCAAACCGGCCTGGCGATCTTGTTCGTTGCCTGCGCCGCTGCGCTCGCGGGCGGCGCCTACAATCCCTTCATTTATTTCAGGTTCTAGCGCTATGCCCTTTTCCTTCTCACGCCTTCGAGCGATCGCAGCAAGCACAGTGTTTATCTCACTTCTCGCTTTGCCTCTGGTGTCTCAAGCGCTCTCTGGGGGCGGCAATTCGGTCAGCGATCTTGAAAATCGCACGCTGGTCAGTGCGCCGACAATGCGCTCGGCAATTGAAGACTGGACAACATTTCTTACCCGGACAGACGCCTGGTTAAGTGATCATATGGGCTTGCGTATGACCTTGATTGGTTTGCATGTCCGTTTGCGCAAATATTTGAGAATTGAAGCGAGTGAAAACGCTGTTCGCGGCGCCGACGGCTGGATATTCAACGCCCTCGATAACGCCCTGATCATGCATCAGGGCCTGATGTCCTTTTCATCGAGTGAGACGAGTGACTGGATCAATACCGCTCTGGCGCTTCAAAAGCGGGTTGAGGCGCGCGGCGCGCGGTTTGTTGTTCTCGTCGCGCCGAACAAACACACAATTTATTCGGAACATCTGCCGAACCATCCCCGGCGCGTCAGAGCACCGACTCGCCTGGAGACTCTTGAGGCGCTCAGCGGTCAGCGCGGCATGAGGTTTGTCAGTCCGCGCCGGACTTTATTGGCGGAGAGGCAATTGCGAAAGCTCTACTACCAAACAGACACGCACTGGACGAGTTACGGCGCGTTCCTGGGGTATCGTGAGGTCATGGACGCCCTGAGGCGGGATGGTTTGGACGTGTCGATTTTGGATTCGTCGCAACTGATTGAAAACGCGCCAAGACCGTTCGCCGGAGACATTTATGGCCTCCTTGGCGTTGAACGCGGCGAGACTGAAACCATTAAACCATGGACTGTTCGTCAACCGACGGCAGTGGCTGAAGAAACCGGCCTAAGTGATTTCGACTGGCTCATCTTCCCGGCGAAATCATGGCGAATGGACCGATCCGAGGGCCTGACAGCGCTGGTTTTGGGAGATTCTTACTTTGAGGTCATGGCGCCGTACCTTCGGGAGTCCTTTCAGGAGTTGACCTACGTTCATCATCGCATCGGCAGTGGAAACCTTCCGTTGGAGGCCTTGAATGTCGATGACTATGATGTTGTCATTTTAATGCTGGTGGAGCGCTTGCTCAGTTACCCTCTCAAAATGGATGATGCATCAGGTGAGGATTAACCCCCTCGAAGAGCGCGCGCACCTGGAGACAAAAAACCACCATATAATGGGCGATGGGTCGATCCGAATAAGATCCCGACGACCTGACTAAAGAAGTCTTGCAATTGCCTGAGGAAGGCTTAGGGAAATCGCCCATGCCAGCAGAGCTACAGTCTCGCCTTACAGCCCGGTTTGATCGCCTCGCCTGCGAAGGGCGGGCCGCATTTGTGCCCTTCATCATGGCTGGCGATCCAGACTATGAAGCTTCGCTCAAACTTATGAAATCATTGCCTGATGCGGGCGCCGACATTATCGAGCTGGGGGTCTGTTTTACGGACCCGATGGCCGATGGGCCTGCCATTCAAGCGGCCGGACTGCGTGCGTTGAAGAGCGGCCATACTTTGCGCAAAACACTTGAAATGGTCCGTTCGTTTCGGGCCGAAAACAGTGAAACACCGCTAATCCTGATGGGATATTACAATCCGTTTTACAGCTATGGGGTTGAGGCGTTTTTGAAGGACGCCAAGGCGGCGGGTGTAGACGGGCTGATCATTGTCGATTTACCCCCGGAAGAAGACGCGGAAATGTGCCTGCCGGCGCGCGCCGCAGGTCTCGATTTCATCCGGCTCGCCACGCCGACGACTGACGACAAGCGCCTGCCGCAGGTCATTAAGAATACCTCCGGCTTTGTTTATTACGTTTCTGTCGCAGGCATTACAGGGCAGAAATCTGGCGACACCAGTGCGGTTGGCGAGGCTATTCGCCGCTTGCGAGAGGCGTCCGGCTTGCCAGTCGCGGTTGGTTTCGGGATCAAAACAGTTGAAAAAGCGAGAGAAATCGGGACCATGGCGGATGCGGTCGTTGTCGGGTCCGCTCTGGTCGATAAGCTCTCGGCAGGCCTTGTAGACGGCGCCAATGATCCCGATAATGCCATCAACGGGGTATTGAGTTTGGCGCGCGATCTTTCGGGGGCGGTCCGCGCTGCGGGAGTAGCACGCATATGAATTGGCTTTCAAATATCACACCGCCAGGCATCAAGAATATCTTTAAGCGCACGGATGAATCCGCAGACACATTGTGGGTGAAATGCAATGATTGCGGCGACATGGTTTTTCATCGTGATCTTGAAGCCGGGCAACAGGTTTGTCCCTCCTGTGGGTTTCATATGCGCATTGCGCCGGAAGAGCGATTGAAGCTGTTATATGACGAGAGCGGTTATACGCTTATTGATCTGCCGGACCCTGTTGCCGATCCGTTGAAATTCCGTGATGAGAAGAAATATTCGGACCGGCTCAAGGATTATCGCAAGAAAACGGGTTATCAGGACGCCATGATTGTCGCCGTTGGCAATATTGACGGTCTCGGCGTTGTCACGGCTGTTCAAAATTTTGCGTTTATGGGCGGCTCCATGGGAATGGGGCTGGGCGAGGCGCTTTTGAAGGCGGCGGAAGAAGCGGTGATGCGCAAGCACCCGCTGGTGGTGTTCGCAGCCTCCGGCGGCGCGCGCATGCAGGAGGGCATTCTCTCACTGATGCAAATGCCGCGCTCGACGCTCGCAGTGCAAATGGTGAGAGACGCCGGGCTACCTTACATCGTTGTGCTCACGCACCCTACCACGGGCGGCGTGACGGCGTCGTTTGCGATGCTCGGTGACGTCCATCTCGCTGAACCGGGCGCATTGATTGGATTTGCGGGGCCGCGCGTCATCGAACAAACGATCCGCGAGAAGCTCCCCGACGGTTTTCAGCGTGCTGAATTTCTGGTTGAAAAAGGAATGGTCGATCTGGTTGTTCATCGCCATGATGTGCGCGCGACCCTTTCAAGGCTCTTGCATGTACTAACGAAAGATGGCGCGCAGTCTGCAAAGCCGAAAAGTGTGGTTGCCCTTGAGCCGCCGACAAGGCTAACGCCAGACCTGACAATGATCGATAAAGCGGCCGAATAGGAGTGCAGGAGTGAATGACACCCGCGCGCTTTTCGCGCGTATTGCAGACCGCCGCCCGAGGATTATCGATCTAGGGCTTGATCGCATGCAAGAAGCGCTTTCGCGCGTAGGAAATCCGCACAAAGAGTTGCCGCCGACTTTTCATGTGGCGGGCACGAATGGAAAAGGGTCTACAGTCGCCTTTATTCGCTCCATTCTAGAGGCGTCTGGTAAATCTGTGCACGTCTATACTTCGCCTCACCTTGTGCGGTTTAACGAGCGGATTGTTGTCGCGAGTAAAGAAATATCGGACGAGAATTTGATAGACGTCATTGAACGTTGTGATGCTGCTGTTGGTGAGCGGATGCTGACCTATTTTGAGGCGGTGACATGCGCAGCTTTTATGGCGTTCGCCGAATCTCATGCTGACTTTCTTATTCTCGAGGTGGGGCTTGGCGGCCGTCTGGATGCGACCAATGTTCTCGATAAGCCACTTGCTGCTGTTGTTACGCCCGTCGCCATCGACCACCAGAATTTTCTTGGCGACAGCCTCTCCGCCATCGCAAGTGAAAAGAGCGGAATATTTCGCGCTGATGCGCCAGCGGTCATTGGTCATCAGATGCCAGAAGTGATGTCTGTCCTTGAAGAACAGGCAGTGCGTGTTGGGGCGCATGTGTTTTCTTATGGCTCTGATTGGAATGCGTATCTCGAACAGGGGCGGCTTGTTTATCAGGATGGGAACGGTCTGTCCGATCTGTCTCCGCCCCGTCTGTTTGGGGCGCATCAGGCGATGAATGCCGGGTTGGCGGTCGCAGCCATTAAAGCGGCCAGGGTGGATGTTGATGATCCGACGATATCGATTGGTCTGCAGGAGGTCAGGTGGCCGGCACGTCTTCAACGCCTCAAAAGTGGCCCGTTAGTTGAGCTTGCACGAACGATCTTGGGTGATGAGCCCGAGATATGGCTTGACGGCGGGCATAATTCGCATGCGGCGCGTGCTGTTGCCGCCGCGCTCGCTGATCTGGAGGACCGCGTTTCAAAACCTCTCATATTGATTACAGGCATGCAGGCGAACAAAGACATCCTTGGTTATTTCGCGGCCTTCTCGGGCATGGCGTCGGCTGTGTTTACGGTTTCGGCTGATCAGGAAAATGCGGCGCCTGAAGGTGACGTCGCAGCCGCCGCTGATGAGGCGGGGATTTTCGCGAGAGCGTGTTCGTCGCTGGAGGAAGCGATGCGGCGCGCCTGTCGTGAAACAGAAGACGCGCCGCGAATCCTTATTTGCGGGTCGCTTTTTCTCGCGGGCGAAGTCCTCGCGGCGCACGCTTAAACGAATGTGTGCTTATGCGCTGGCTGACGACGTTGAGCCAATGACTTGATTGATCCAGGCGACGAGCTGACTTTTAGCGGCAGCGCCGACTTTGGTTCCTGCGAGTTCACCGTTTTTGAAGATCATCAGGGTCGGGATCCCGCGGACTCCGTACTGACCTGGCGTTTCGGGGTTTTCGTCGATATTGATTTTGGTGACCGTCAATCGGCCAGCAAACTCGTTAGAAATTTCTTCCAACGCCGGGCCGATTTGCCGACAGGGGCCGCACCACTCCGCCCAATAATCAACCAGAACAGCTTCATCTGATCCAAGGACATCAGACGCAAATGAAGCGTCAGTTACTTTTTTGGTGGCCATAACGCTTTTACTCCTTGAGAGGGGGCAGGACGCACCCAGGACTTTGCCCAGCTGGGCGGTAAACATGTGGATAGCGCAAGATAAGGTCGTCGACGATAAGTTCAACCCGCTGAGATGTAACACTCGAAAGCGTGATCAAGAACTTGAGAAGAAAGGTGCATGAGCCGTGCGTCATGTGTCCATAAGAGCGCGGCCTCAATCTGATAACTGGGATAGATTTCCTGCAATAGAGCGCGATACGCCGCCATCTGGGCGGTATAGGCGGCAGCTGTTTCAGCTTCGGTTTTTGGCGGTGGGCGGTTGGTCTTGTAATCGACGATAAGAATGCGGTTTCCGTCAAAAGCAAGTCGGTCGATTTGGCCTGAAATCACCACATTTGGTTTGGTTCCTTTTAAGACTCCAGCGACGCTGACCTCAGCGCGCGACCCTGTTGCGAAGACGGGAGCGAAGAGGTCGTCATTCAAGATCTGCAAAACCTCATTGCGCCAGCTGTCGCGCTCTTCTTTTACGATTTGAGGGGCAAGTCGCGTTAAAAGTCTTTCGGCCGCATCTTTGCGATCTTGCATCGGAAGGTCGGGGAGCAGCTCAAGTAAACGATGTAAAATCCGACCACGGAAATATCGGTCTTCGCCGCGCACTGGTGAGTAGGCGCTATCTTCGCTTTTCGCCTCATCCTCATCGGCTAAACGAGACGGTGACAAGCGAAGCGGCGCCGACTCATCGGGCGCATTTCGGAATACCCAATTCGGGAGTTCGGTTTCTCTCGCGGCTGGGCTGGTCGTAGATCCATCTGTGACCGGAATGGTCTGTGGGCTGCTGAGATGGTAAACATCGCTACCCCATAAAACGCCAGCAATAATGGCGTTATCGTTCAATCGCTTGAAAGCGGATTGGGCGAGGGCATGCCAAGTTTGTTCAGCTACCGGTTTATCGTGGGGATCCGATTTTTCGTTTCCGGACTCGACGCCACAGATATAAAGGCGATCACGGGCTCGCGTCGCGGCAACATAGAGCAATCGCCGGTGCTCTTCATATTGCAGCCGCTTTGCTTCCTCGCGCGCCACTGCAGTCGCTTCGCAGTCATCGGCGCTTCGCGCCGCGACGGTCAAAAGATGTGGAGGGCGATCAGGTGATTTTGTGGTTGACTTGAGTTCGAAAACTGGGCCGCTTTTTTTCGTATTCGGCTTTCGATGGGCGTCGATTAAAAACACAATATTTGCTTCAAGACCTTTGGCGCCATGAACAGTCATAACGCGTACGGCGTTTTCAACTTGTTCCATCTCGCGTTTGATGTCGCCGGCGTTATTTTCGAACCACGAAATAAAACCCTGAAGACTGCGCGGATTTTTCGCCTCATAATCGAGCGCCTGGCGAAGAAATTCGTTGATAGGTTCGCGCACGGCTTCGCTCAATCGACTATAGAGGCGCTTACGCCCTGAAGGCGCGCCGCTTTCAAGGCAATGGGTGAAGAAGGCATAGGCGCCTTCTCTGAGGCCGATGGCGCGCGCTTTGCGAATTTCTGCTGCGGCCTCCGACAAGGGTGCGCCTTCGCTAGTGCGGGCAGTGAGGGTGCGCCACAAAGATATATCCCTCCCATGCGCAAGTTCGTACAGCGCCTGCTCATCAATTTTAAAGAACGGACTCCTCAATATTTCGGCCAGAGACAGGTCATCTGTGGGGAGAAGAGCAAAGCGTGCAAATGATATCAGGTCTTCAATCGCGGCGTCTTCGCGCAGTTTTAATCTGTCTGCGCCTGCAACAGGCACGCCTGATCGCGCCAGTGCTTTGATCGTTTCATGAAAGAGCGGACCGCGGTTTTGGACCAGAATCATGATGTCGCCCGGCTTCACAGAACGTCCCTTGGATTCTAGAAGCTCTCCATTCTCGGTCCATTCTTTGATTGTTTTTGCGACCTTATTGCTCAGAGTACGGACTGGTGTTTCGACAGGAGATGCATCAACCGGGGCGTCCCAGGGGGTAAGGGTTGGATACTCCGGCCGGGGCGTAAGCGGCCACAGTGCTACGAGCCCCGCTTCGCCCGTACGATTAACACCGTGAATGAGTGGATTGAGATCGCCTAAACCAATTAAGGCTTCCTTGTCGACAAACAATGCATCGACAAAAGAAAGCACTGGCGCTGTTGTGCGGAACGATAACGTCAACGGGATATTGCGATAATCTGAGGTGCTCGCCGCCAGGTTCCCGATCGTGTGTTCTTTCTCTTTGAAGACCGATGCATCGGCGCCCTGGAATGAATAGATCGACTGCTTTTGGTCGCCGACCGCAAAAAATGTTCGGCCCTGTTGGCGCGCACTGTCCCCGGAGAAAAACTCCTTGAGCGGCGCTTCGATCACGTCCCATTGAAAGGGGCTCGTGTCTTGTGCTTCATCGAGCAAGATATGATCCAACCCCTGGTCGAGCTTGTACATCACCCATTCAGCGCCACGGTCATCGAATAATGCTCTGGTGCACGTGATGAGATCGTCATAGTCGAGGCAAGCACGCGCCGCCTTCGTCCGTTGATATTCAGTGATAGTTTCTATGAGGATTGTCAGAAAGGCGCGCGTGTCGTCGAGAATTGCAGCGGCTTTGACTTTGTCATAAACTTCAACAAATAATTCCTGCTGTTCTTTTATATACGGTCGCGTCCATGCATCTGCAGCATCAGTTTTGGCGTCGCCAATTTTTTTTCTTGGCTGGTTCTCGTCGGTGAGAAATAATTTGTGAAGCGCTTGCCACCTTTCCCGTGGTGAGGATATTTCAAGAAATCGAGCAATTGGCTTAGCGGCGCGCTCTTGCGCTTGTGATCCGCTTACCGATAGAGAATCATAAGCGCGGCGCAAATCGGCTTCGCTGAATTGCGCCAAAGCGGCAAGTTTTACGTCCTCTTCCGAAGTGTCTGGGTCGGCGCCGATTTCTTTGGCGATCTCGCCGATCAGGCCGTCAAGACCGTTATATCGGTTCAGCGCCAATTTGACTTTTTGACGCCGGTCGCCGAGCGCGCTTGCCAGGGCGCTTCGGAATTGATCCGGATTGAGTCGCGTGCTTAACCGTGAAAATGCATTTGCGAGCACCGGTTCGCCATCGCCCGCTCGAATTGCAACCCTGTCGATCGCATTCTCTGCGAGCTGTACGATGTCCTTGTCGTCGAGAACGGAAAACCCTGGTGCGACGCGCGCCTCCAGCGGGAATCGTTTGAGCGTCGCTTCACAAAAAGAATGAATGGTTTGGATTTTTAGCCCGCCCGGCGTTTCGAGGGCGCGCGCAAAAAGCCGTCGCGCCGCAGCGAGATCGTTCTTGTTACGTGTCGGTCCATTTTCTCCTTCAAGGTCATGAAGGGCAATTAAAAGCTTCGCATCATCTGCAAGCGCCCAGTCACCCAACAGATCGAATAGGCGTTTTGCCATCTCCGCTGCGGCGGCTTTGGTGTAGGTAATGCAGAGGATTTTTGAAGGGTCCGTATTGGCGAGCAAGAGACGCGCTACACGATCAATTAAAACGCGTGTCTTGCCGGCCCCGGCATTGGCGCCTACCCAGGCCGAATGCAATGGATCAGCCGCGAGGCGTTGATTGGCGACGGTTTCTTCGAATGGAGTCATTCTTCGCCCTCCGCCTCACTCCACTCACGCCGGCGGGCGAGATGGTCATAATCGCCGTAATCATCTGTATATTCAGGGCGAGGTTGAGACGGATATGATGTCGACAGATCATCATAGCGCGCAATGAGCGCTCTCAGTCCATCTTCAGCTTCCGCCATAATCCTTAGCGCGTCTTCACCGTCCGTGCCCGCACTGTCTGCAGACGTACCCTTTCGGTTGAGTGTCTTGAGATAGTAAAAACTCTCAACCGCCGCCTGCTCCAAATTCGCAAAACCTCCATTGGAAACAATTAATCCTGTCAATGGGAGTTGGGGGTTAAATGTTTTGGCCTGCTTTAAGGACGGCAAGACACCGGACTTATAATCGAAAATAGCCGCCGCGCCGTTCGCAAGTCGGTCGATACGGTCGGCGCGCGCCGTCAAGGTGAACGGCGCGGCTGTCGTCTCGAATGTCCACTCGCCGTCGCCTTCAATGACAACAGGAACGCCCATTGCTCTTCGTTCAAAGTTCCAGTTTGCAAACCAGGTGAATGCAGCGTCAAAACTGGCGCGCCAGAAGGTCAATTGCGCCAGCGTCAGGCCAAAGAGAGGGCCATACTCGCTGAGCAATGCGTGCAAATGCGCGTGCCCGGCTGTCTCGGCCCCGTCCGTCTCGCCATCCTGTCGGCAATAGTCTTCGAAAACCTTGTGGAGCAGTCGCCCCACCTGTCGCCGGTCGAATGTTTCGCCAAGAGGGTCTAGTCTTCTAAGGTTCAAAACATAGCGTGCATAAATCCCATAAGGGTCGCGCAACCATCGCTCGATACGGGTGACGGAAAGTTTCCGCGGCCGCGCGGCGATTGGCGGGGTGGGCATCGGCGCCTTGGTGGGAATAATGACTTCAGGCTTGTCGAGGCGGTTGGCGAGGTTTTGATAGTGCAATGTCTGATCGACGCCATCCAAAGCGTCCGCACCCTTCAAAATGTTCTTGAGGCGAACAATCCAGCGAGATGGTTTTGCGGGGGCGCCGCCAGATCGCGCCGCTCGGGTGAGGATAACATTCGGTGTCGCGGCAAGTTGTGCAAAGTCATGCGCTGAAAGACCTACGCGGCGTTGATGGGAGGGTAAGCCGATTTCTTTACGCATCGTTCTTGATAGGAACGGATCGACACCGGCGTCCGCAGGCCAAACCCCTTCGTTAAGTCCGCTGACAATGACCCGGTCAGCCCCTTGCAGCCGCGCTTCAAGAGGGCCGAGAATTGAAAGACGCGGATGTGCGCCGGCGCGGGGACGGACAGCTCTTCCTGCCAGCAGTTGATCAAAGATATTTGCATAGTCACCAACTTGATGAGTGGTGATGAGCGGCGCCAGCGGTGTTAATTCTGCAAACAGCAGAGCGCCGGTGGCGCCGTCTTCTCCGCGCCAAAGTCGTGTGGCGCCGGATTCCATATCGCTGGCGGCAAGCATTTCAGCTGCACGTATATGGGCGGTTAATAGGCTGGAAAAAGGCGCCCCGCAATTTTGCGACCAGTCCCCAGCTGCGGCTTCAAGAGCTTTGAACACCGGTTCAGTCAAAGATGAGCGTCTGTCGTCAGCTTTCAGCTTTTCGTTAAGACCCGAAAATCCGGTCGTTGGCCTCAAGCCGCGCAGGCTTTGGTCAGTTGCATTTACGGCCATCTTCCGGGCCGCATCGTTAAGACTTAAGCCACACAGCGGGTGACGTAAAAGCGCCATCAGAGCAACTGGTTCTGATACATCTTGCAGCCAGGTTGCGACCAGACGAATATATGTTCCGCACGGACTATTCGAAAAAGGTAGGCCCGCAGAATCATCAACCCTTATGCCCCAGCGACGCAGTTTTGCTGCGACACGCCTGGTAAGATCGCGATCCGGCGTCACCAGCATCGCGGTGTGTTTCGGCGTCTCCAGCGTTTCGCGCATCATCAACGCCACAGCTCCGGCTTCGTTTTCCTCATCTTCGGCTTCGATGAGATGCAGACCACTGATCGCCTTGCGAAATCCGTCGCCTTGTGTTTTCGCTTGCGCCACTTTCTCCAGCCAATCGTCTGTGGCTAGCGCAGGGCGAAGCGCCAGTGACAGTAAGGCTGTGCGCTCGGGCGACGCCCTGTTCTGCGGCCATGCCCGTATCTGATCAGGTTTCAAATCAAGGTGCTCGAGCAATGCCTTGAGACCTGCTTGCGGGTGGGGGTCATCGATAACACACCAAGCCTTTTCATCCTTGGCGAGGGCGCGGTCAAAACCGGGAAGCACCACGCAGCCTTTCGGCAATTGCGCGGCGACGCGCATGAGGCGCGCCACAGACGGCGCACTGCCTGTGGTGCCGGCAATAATGATGGGGTGAGCTGGTTTCATCCGTTCCCAGCGGGTCGCTTGTGCGTTGATAAGCTTCACCCGCCGTTCGGACGGATCCATGCATTGGTTCTCGGCGAGATAGGCTGGCCAGGCCTTGGTGATGATTTCGAGAAATTCGAGCGAGTCCCGCCAGTGCCTGGCGAGGGATTCCGCCGTTGGCGTAGCCTTCCTGAGTTCATCGAAGCTGATCTCTTCTGTGTAGAAAGAATCGAGCAACTTCGCTAACTCATTGGCGGCGCCAAGAGCGGCGGCCCAGTTTTCCTGTCCGTCAAAGGTTTGCCGATCACGGCGGGCGACAAGGTTTGCGAGCACAAGCAGCCTTCGAAGCGGCGTAACAGCGGGAGGAAAATTCACTTCGTCTGACGCATCCCCTTCGAAGAGCAGGAATTCGTCCTCATCGATATCGCCGAGCGGTTTTATTTGCGGCAAAAGGCTGGCGCGCGCATTCGGCGCCGTTTGAACGAACGCTTCGGCTAACGCCCGCGCTGCGCGTCGCGTCGGCACATAAATAAGGGCGTCAGAGATCGCAAGAGGATCATCGCCGCCAATTGCGGCACGAACGGCGCGCGCGAGATCGTTTAGAAAAGGCCGCCCTGCATCAATGGAAAAATACCGAGGCGGACCTGTATCAAATATTCCGGAAGCCTCGCTCATGTGATGTCCGCATCCAGGGCACGAAGGCGCATTTCAGCATCTTTCAGCCCTTGAGGGCTTCCCACATGCATCCAAAACCCCTGATGAACTATCCCCTTTAGTCGCCCATGCGTCGCGGCTTTGTCCCACAGGGCCTTCGTCGAAAAAGGACCTTCCGGCGTGTAGTCGAGAAGAGACGGCGACAAAATTTGCAGCCCCGTAAAAACATAAGGCGCTGTCGTGGCGCGTCTGAGCTCAATTGTTCCATCTTCGTTTCGTGTAAAATCACCAGCTCCGTCATATCCGCTGGCCGCGCCTACGGGCGCCAGCAATAACAGCGCGTCCATGTGCTGCGCATCCCATGCACGAGCCAATGCGGCGCACGCTTCATCGCCCATTGCATCAATCAGGATCGCATCTGTATTGGTGCAAAAAAACGGATCTTCACCAAGCAAGGGCCTTGCTTTTTTTAATCCACCGCCGGTTTCAAGAAGCAGGGATCTCTCATCCGAAATCAAGATCTCAGGGACAACACGTTCCTTCAGGTGGGTTTCGACCATTTCGGCAAGGTGGTGCACATTGACAACACAGCGCGAGACGCCTGCCTTGGCGAACCGATCAAGCGCGTAATCAATCAAGGTTTTTCCGGCCACATTGATTAAAGGTTTCGGCGTTTCATCCGTTAACGGACGCATTCGCGTGCCAAGCCCGGCTGCGAGCACCATTGCGGTGTCTGGGCCATTGTTCATAGAGCAAGCTCCGGTAAATGTTTAGAGAAAAAATCCCTCACGGTCCTTAACGCCGGGTCATGCAGATTGTTGCGAAAATGCGCTTCGACGCGTGGGATGAAATCAAGATAACGGCGCTTGCCGTCGCGCTCGGAAAGGCGTGCGAAAATACCCAGGATCTTCGCGTTGCGTTGCGCCCCGAGGATTGCGTATTCATGCCGGAACTGGTCCTCGTCAAAACTCCCTTGTCTCGCGGCGCCATGGCAATATCGATTGAGCATCGCCTCGGCAAGATTGGGCGAGACGTCCCGGCGTGCGTCTTCCAATAAAGAGACAAGGTCATAGGCGGCGCATCCGAAGAGGGCGTCCTGAAAATCGATGAGCCCGACCCGCGCGACGCCTTCCCGTTCCGGCATCCAGAGCAGATTTTCTGCATGATAGTCGCGCAACACAATGATATGCGGCGCCGAAAGAGCCATCAATGCGGGCGCCCAAGCTGAAGAGTAATCCGTTTGCAGAGTGGGTGATGCCGGTTCGCCCCTTCGCAGCTTCCAGTACCAGTCGATCAAAAGCTTTGTTTCAATTTCCAGCGCTGGGTGATCATAATCGAGCATTTGATAAGTCGAGGTCTTCGGGGCGGGCGGCGCCGCCTTGCGTAGCGCGAGCAGCGTATCAATGGCTGCGGCGTAAAGTGTGTCTTCGTTGGAGCCAGCATCAACCGCGCGCACGAAAAGATCATCGCCTAGATCCTCCATGAGTGCGAAACCGTTGACCGCGTCGGAGAAATAGATTTCCGGCGCTGAGAGCCCGGCGCCATGAAGGGTAACGGCGAGCGCAACAAAAGCATTCAGATTGGGCCCAGCAAGGCGCGCCACGGCGTTATAACCGAGACGCTTTCGCTCGTCGGTGTCGGCCTTCGGCGGGCAAGCCGCTTCTTCCGCACCAGGGGGGGCGTTCATCAAAATGGCCCTGCGACCTTTCAGCTCAAGACGCTCATAAGCCCGTGTTGAGGCATCTCCGGCGAGCGGATTGGCGGCGGCGCTCGACCATCCGGCAGCGGATAAAAACCTATGGCGAGCGGCTTCACGGTCTACTTGGTGATCAATCATAATTCCTATCGTACGCGATTCTGGTTTTATTGAATTCCGGCGCGCAAGAGGCGTTCGCGCCATTTGGGTCCAGAGATGATAATGGCCTTACGACCTTCGGCGGTGACTTCAAGTTTTAACACCAGGGATGACGCAGGCAGTGACTCTATGATCCGTTCCGGCCATTCGATCACACTGACGCCCTCAACCAGAGCATCCTCAAACCCCAATTCCCAGATTTCATCTTTTCGCTCCAGCCGGTACAAATCGAAATGCCAGAGAGCAAGACCGGCGCCTTGATAGATTTCGACGAGCGTAAATGTTGGGCTCGGAACCTCCTCGACGCCGGAGAACGCCTTGATCATGGCGCGCGCCAGCGTGGTTTTGCCCACGCCCAGAGGACCGGAAAGACAGATCACATCACCGGCCTCCAACAATGGAGCGAATTTGAACCCGAGCGCCGCCGTGTCGGTTTCTTTGGGAAGATTGATTGTGATCTGATTCATGGATGAGCAAACATAAACTGCCCGTCAGGGCCTGCAAGCCGCGTTGACGGCGCGGCCATGTGTAGTTACCCCGACAGCCGTTATCTCGGAGGTGAGAGTGCCAGACAAACGAGCGTCTGAGCGGATTATTATAATCGGGGCCGGCCAGGCGGGAGCGCAGGCGGCGACGAGCCTGCGCCTGGAAGGGTTTGACGGTTCGATCACTGTGGTCGGAGAAGAGCCAGCGCTTCCTTATCAGCGTCCGCCATTGTCGAAAGCCTATCTCCAGGGCAACCTCGCTAAAGAGCGGCTCTATTTGAAGCCTGACGCCTTCTATCAAAAGACGAAGATAGAGTTGCGATCCGGTGCGCGCGTTTTATCGATTGATCGCCTTGCTAAAACCATTGAGCTCGAAGGTGGGGAAGCCCTTCCTTACGACAAGATGCTGATTGCAACGGGCGCCCCGCCCCGCCGATTGAAGGCGCCAGGTGCGGCCCTGAAGGGGGTTGCGTATCTGAGATCGATTGCGGATGCGGATGCGTTACGGCCGCGTCTTGAGAAAACTATTCGATTGGTCGTTGTCGGCGCTGGATATATTGGGCTTGAAGTGGCCGCTTCAGCCCGAAAAGCGGGTCTCGCCGTCACTGTGCTTGAGATGGAAGATCGCGTGCTCAAGCGCGTTGCAGGTCCGGAAATTTCTGCTTTTTTTGAGGACCTCCACCGGCGCCACGGCGTCGATATGAGGTTGGGCGTCCGTCTTGGGAGCTTTGAAGGCGTGAACGCTCTTGAATCTGTGAAGCTCGAAAACGGTGAGCGCATTGCCTGCAAATTGGCCTTGGTGGGAATTGGCGCCGAACCCGCGACGCGCCTCGCCAAAGCGGCGGGACTAGACGTTGATAACGGCATTTTGGTGAATGAGTTTGCGTGCACAAGCGATCCCGCTATTTGGGCGGCGGGTGATTGCAGCAATCACCCTTCAGTTCTTTTCGACCGTAGAGTTCGACTTGAATCCGTCCCGAACGCCATAGACCAGGCGAAAGTTGCGGCAGCCAATATGGTGGGTCGCCATGTCGTCTATGACGCGGTTCCCTGGTTCTGGTCCGATCAATATGATGTGAAACTCCAAACAGCAGGATTGGCAGAAGGGGCGGAAGAGACGGTTTTACGCGGCGACCCTGACGACCAGCGGTTCGCCTGCTGGTCTTTGAAAGGGGGACGATTGCTGGCCGTAGACTGCATAAATGACCCGGCTTCATTTGTAATCGGCAAGCGGTTGATCGCCGCGCGCGCGCAACCCTGCGTAAAAACCCTTGCCGATCCCGCTGTGGACCTTAAATCACTGCTTTCCTGATAGTTAGATTTCTTTGAATGGTGGACGATCTCGGCATGGCGAAAATTACTTTTATCGAACAAAACGGCGCGAAACATACGGTGGAGGTCCAAGAGGGCGTTTCCGTGATGGAGGCGGCGGTCAATAATATGGTGCCTGGCATCGATGCCGATTGTGGGGGGGCGTGCGCGTGTGCAACTTGTCATGTCTATGTGGACGAGAACTGGCGCGCCAAAACCGGCAAGACCGAGGCGATGGAAGAGTCCATGCTCGATTTTGCTTATGAGCCGAAAGACGGCTCGAGGTTATCGTGCCAGATCAAAATGACGCCGGACCTGGACGGGCTGGTAGTGCACTTGCCTGAATTCCAGGGATAGCCATACGGCTTCGAGCCTTGACGCGCCCCGGGTCGCGCGTTTTCATGAACAAATGATGAACCTGCATTTGAACACAGCGAATCTTGCGCGTTCCGAAGTGACGGATGCGCTCACGCGGGGCGTCTGTCGTTTGTTTCGTGACATGGGGTTCGCATCGATTTTGGAGTTCAAATTGCCGAATGGTCGCCGCGCCGATGTGGCGGCATTGGATAGGCGAGGCCGGTTGTTCATCGTCGAAGTGAAATCCTGTCAGGCCGATTTTGACTCAGATATGAAGTGGTCGGAATATCTGGGGTATTGCGATGCTTTTTATTTTGCCGTCGATCCGAATTTTCCACACAATTTTCTGCCCTCGTCGCAAGGTCTCATCATTGCAGATGCTTATGGCGGCGCCATTATGCGTAATGCGGAAGAACATCCCATAGGCGCCGCGCGGCGCAAGGCGGTGACGTTGCGGTTTGCGCGCCAGGCGGCCCAGCGCGCCGCTGCGCTCGGGGACGGCGCGGGCCTTGGTCGCCATTAACCGACTTAAACAGAGCAAGAACATTTTCGTTTTGACAAGGACGCTTGACATT
>JAJFFW010000134.1 GCA_021776435.1 Parvularculaceae bacterium
CGCGAGGGGCGATATACGCCTTTGAACTTGATGACCCCTTAAGCACCGATGCCTGGCGTGACCGCACGGAAACCTCTCCCGCAGAGTTCGAACCGATAGGGCTTTCCTATTATGAAGATGAGACGTTTCGACGATTGTTCGTTGTGAACGCCGCTACCCAAAGTGTCGAATTGTTTGATGTCACAGAGAATGGCGACCTTGACCATATAGAGTCTTTTAAAGAGCGCCGGATGACGAGCCCGAACGATCTCGTCGCGGTCGGTCCGCGGGCTTTTTATGTTACAAATGATGTTGAGAGCGGACGCGGTGGGTTGCTCGCAACTTTGCAGTTTCTCGCTCGCATCGGGTCGGGCCAGATCCTCTACTTTGATGGCGTTGCATGGAAGGTTTCGGCTGAGGGGCTTCGATTTGCGAATGGGATAAATGTAAGTCTCGACGGTCGCCGGCTCTATGCCGCTGAAACGTCAGGCGGCGCTCTTCAGATTTATGATCGTGATTTGGAGAAGGGTTTGCTTACTTTGTCCACAACCGTACCGATGGAAGCAGCGCTCGATAACATCGATATCGATGAGACAGGCGCGTTATGGATTGCCGCTCATCCAAAACCATTGATGCTGCCTCAGCTGATGTTGCAGCCAGAAGCGCGTGCGCCCTCACTCGTTCTCCGTTATGAAGATAAGCAAGCGCAACAGACCGGGCCAGAGACAGTTTATGTCAATGATGGTCATGAGCTCTCCGCGGCTACGGTGGCGGCGCGAGCAGGCAATATGTTGCTGATTGGCGCATTGACTGAAGATAAGTTTTTGATTTGTCAGCTTTCGGATTGAGCACACCGATGACGGTTAATCGGGGAAAAGGACAAGACGAGTGGATTACGTTTCTACGCGCGGCCATGCGTCGGTAGTCGGATTCGAAGCCGCGCTTCTCGCGGGTCTGGCGCCAGACGGCGGGCTTTATGCACCTCGATATTGGCCGCAAATTGCAAGGAACGAGATCAAGGACTTTGCGGGTCGCCCTTTCGCCGAGACTGCAGCGGCTATCCTTTCGCGCTTTGCCGGTGATGCGGTCTCGAAAACACGCCTTCTCTCGATGGCCCGGCAAGCCTATGCGGGCTTTGACCATCCTGCGACAGCACCCCTCGTTCAAATTGGTGATAATGACTGGCTTCTTGAACTTTTCCACGGTCCGACACTCGCTTTCAAGGACGTGGCGATGCAGCTGTTGGGGGGGCTTTTTGAAGTCGTATTGGAGCGCCGCGGTGAGCGTCTGACGATTGTTGGCGCGACATCGGGTGATACAGGCGGCGCGGCGATCGAAGCGTTAAAAGGTCGCGAGCGCGTGGATATATTTGTCCTTCATCCTGAAGGACGGATATCTGAAGTGCAGAGACGGATGATGACATCGGCCACCGAACCCAATGTCTTTAATATAGCCGTTCAAGGATCATTCGACGACTGTCAGGCGATCGTAAAGGGCCTCTTTGCTGACCGTGACTTCGCCAACCGCGTTCGTTTGAGCGGTGTAAATTCGATTAACTGGGCGCGCATCGCTGCTCAGACCGTCTATTATTTTACCGCCGCCGCCTCGTTGGGATCTCCAGACCGAACTTTTTCCTTCGTCGTACCCACAGGTAATTTCGGCGATGCGTTTGCGTGCTATGGCGCGGTGCAGATGGGTCTGCCTGTTGACCGCATCTGCATCGCCACGAATGAAAACGATATTCTTCACCGGGCGTTGAGCGATGGCGTCTATGCGCCCGCCGATGTGACGCGCACGTCTTCGCCATCGATGGATATTCAACGCGCCAGCAACTTTGAGCGTTTGTTGTTCGAGGGAGTGGGTCGTGACGCGGGCGCCCTCCGCACGATTATAGAGTCACTTGAGGCAACTGGGAGGTTTGAGATGCCCGAAGACCTTCGGGTTGAATTTTCCAAACGCTTCATCTCAGCGTGCGCAAGTGAGGGTGAAACCCTGGAAGAAATTGCCCGCCATGAGAAAACCACCGGAGCGCTTATTGATCCGCATACGGCTGTGGGACTTGTGGCGATGAGAAAAGCGCGCGCCCAAAACCGTCTCGAAGGCCCCGCCATTGCCCTATCGACTGCGCACCCCGCTAAATTCCCGGACGCCGTTGAGAAAGCGACGGGGCGTCGTCCGGCGTTACCCGAACGTTTTGCGGATCTTTACGACCGCCCCGAAAAGCTTGAACGGCTTGAAAATGATCTGGCTGTAGTGAAGCAGTTCATTCTTGCGAATGCGCGCGGTGCTTAGCCCAATATGAAATACTAGCGGCGCAGAAATATGCGCGACAACAAGGTAAACGAATGAGCGAACTCCATACGCTTTCCAATGGCGTCAGGGTCTATATCGACCCAATGCCAGGGCTTGAATCCACCGCGCTCGGGATCTGGGCGCGGGCAGGGACTCTCGATGAGAGCTTAGCTGAACATGGCATCGCGCATCTTCTCGAGCATATGGCGTTTAAGGGCACGAAACGACGCAACGCACGCGATATTGCTGAAGAAATAGAGGCTGTCGGCGGCTACCTCAATGCTGCAACGAGCCATCAGCGTACAGGGTATTATGCGAGAGTGCTGAAAGATGACATGCCGCTCGCGCTTGATATCCTTACCGATATTTTTTCCAATCCCGTGTTTGACCCTTTAGAGCTTGATAAAGAAAAAGACGTTGTTCTTCAGGAAATAGGCGAAGCTTGGGACAATCCAGACGATGCAGTGTTTGAGATATTGTCGGCGCTTTCCTGGGGCGGTCATCCGTTAGGGCGGCCAATTCTGGGGACGGCGCAAAGTGTAAAGGCTCAGAGTCGTGAGGCACTATTCGCATTCATGGAACGACAATATGCACCTGACGAGGTAATCGTTGCTGCGTCTGGGGCGGTGGATACGGAAGCGTTCCTCAGAAGCGTGGAAACATATTTTTCAATACGCCAGAGCGGCCAGAGCGGAATGGATCGACATCCTCGTGCCAAGCCTACCTATACTGGTGGTGTTAAGCATGAGCGGCGTGAGATAGAACAGACGCATATTGCAATCGCGTTACCTGGGGCGGCGGCGCGTGATGATAATTATTTCGCTATGCGTATCTTCGCTGAGGCGCTGGGCGGCGGTATGGCTTCAAGACTCTTTCAAACCATACGAGAAGAGCGCGGCCTGGCATATTCTGTATATGCCTTCGCAGACTGTTTTGACGATGGCGGTCTTCTTGGAATCTATGCGGGTACTGATGAAAGTCAGGCAGTTGAGACTGTAAACCTTATTCGCGAAACCATAGACTCAATGACAACGACCACGATGCAGGTTGAAATTGATCGCGCTCGGGCCATGCTCAAGGCCTCTCTTTTGATGAGTCTGGAAAGTCCTGCCGCGCGTATTGAAGCGGCGTCTGGCCAGCTCTTTACGTTCGGTGAAATTTTAAGCCCTGATATACTACGCGAACGGCTTGATGGGGTGACCGTCACGGATGTTCGCAATTGTGCGATAAGCGCGCTCGTATCGGGTCCGCCTTCAATCGCCGTGGTCGGACCGGTCAACATTGAGGCCCTTACGGAAAAGATGGGAGGTTGATTACTAGCGACGATTGCGATCATTTGTTTACCGCAAACTTAGCCGCGTGACCTACGCGTTCAGAGCCTTCTTTTTTCTGTGTGCTCCTATGCTTTTTCTTGATTTTATGCAGAGCGACCCGGCGGAACCGGTGCTTGTGAACGGACCGGTGATGTTGCGTCCCGCCGTTTCGAGTGATTACCGGGCCTGGAAAAACCTGCGTGAGAAAAGTCGTGAACGATTGACTCTATGGGAACCAGACTGGACCGCACAGGAGGCTTCACGCGAAGCTTTTCAGCGTCGCTTGCGCGCCTATGCCCATGATATGCGCCGGGGAGCAGCTTTGCCGTTATTCATCGTTCGATCGAGCGATCAAACTCTGGTTGGCGCGGCGACTCTCACTCATATTCGACGTGGCGCGTCTCAAATCGCGACTCTTGGTTATTGGATCGGTGCGGGCCATCTCCGCAATGGTTACGGACTGGCTGCTGTCGAGGCGATTGTTGATCACGCCTTTAACGCTCTGGCTCTCAACAGGATTGAAGCGGCCTGCCAGCCAGATAATCATCCATCGCGGGCGTTATTGTCGAAAGCTGGGTTTCACAAGGAAGGGATGGCAAGAGCGTATCTTCTGATTAATGGCGCGTGGCGCGATCACGAGATCTATGCGACGATAGCCGCTCGCCAGGACGCTTCATGATTACAGTCAATGCAAACAGGGCATAATGATTGCAAGCTAACGTTCATAAACTCCCCTCTTGCGCCGAGACCGTCTACGCGTGAGAATGAAAAACAGGAGTACGACCGCGCATTATCGAGGTGGCGCGGTAGATTGTGTTGTGACCGCTGCTCAAATTGGAGGAGTTGTCGCGTGGGGCGGTTAGTCGGCTAGGGTATGGGGCTTAATAGTGATGGATTTTTCTACTGGTTTAACCAGTGTGTCGGGGGTTGAGGCGGGGTCGGCGCTTGATTTAGCGCGAGGCGCCATTGTTGGCGCTTTCGTCATAGGGGCTGCGTTCCTAGCCGGGTTTTCGATCTTCAATCGCAGTGCAACAGCGATTTGCGGGCTATTGATGGTGGCCTCGGCCGCTCTACTCGAATTCAGCTGGCTCGGGCTTTTTTATGCGATGTCGCCTGAAATAAATGTGCTTTTACAAGGCATTTTTGCGGCATCGACAATTATTTTCCTCTCTTCTGCGATCCGCTCTTCGCGGCACAATGCGGTACTGGGCGGGATTATGTTCGCAGGTGCGCTGTCGATCATCGGAATTTGCATCATAAACCTCCTCGACCGAGTGGATACCGGTGGGCTCATGATATGGGCGCTAGCAGGTGTGGGCGGGTTTGCCCTCTTGTTAGCGGCTAGCCAGGCATTGCGACGCGATGCCGGCGCCCGGCTTGTCCTTCCTGGCATACTGCTCGTGTTGACGGCTTCTATTCTGGCGAAATTCTTTGGTGGATCCGATGCGGGAACGGGAGCAGGATTAGCCACCCATGTGCTATTTACGATTGGCGTCCTTGCGGCGAGCCTCGTTGCATTCACAGAAACTCGTACGCTTAAAATTTCACACGCCCCCGTTGAGGCGCAACCAGCATCCCTGATGTCCGAGGAATCGGCCAGTGAGACAAATGACGGACTTTCGGAAAGCCAACTTGTACAAGTGCTGGACTATTCCGGCGTAGCGGTTTGGGATTGGTCGCCTGAGGCCACTGAGCAATCAAATTCTTTGCCGTCACTCTTTGGCGCGGATTCTGGTGCAGATTTCTCTCCAGATGCGATGCTCACTTTCATCCACCAAGATGATGTTCGGCGCTTCGAAAAACAGGTTTTGGGTGTTGATGGGTCAGGGGACGGCGGTTTCGATATCGCAGTTAAACTTAAAGACGATACGTTCTTACGCGTGCGAGGGGCGCGGGCTGTAGATAGTGCAGGCGAGCTTGAACGTCTTGTCGCCTTTGCCGAGAAGGCGACGGGAAGCGAAGCAGCCGCACACCGTCTGTCCGATCTTGTGTCTGATGCTCTCGATAGCGGAGAGGTCAGCGCTGCTTTTCAACCGATTGTTGCGCTCAATGGCGGAGCGATTGTCGGGTTCGAAGTTCTTGCGCGCTGGCGCGACCAGACTGGGGATGACGTCCCGCCGGAGGAAATTGTTAAGGCGGCTGAAAGTGCTGGCAAAGGCGGCCTCCTCGCCAATGCAATGCTTGATGCGGCGGCGGCGCTTGTTGCTGAAAAGATTAGCACTGGACGGCGTCGTAATCTGTTTGCCGCCTTAAACGTATCCTACAGCCAGATCTGCGAGAAAGGTTTTGTGGCTGCCGTGCGCAAAGCGGTGAAGGATCATGATTTACCTAAGGGCGCCCTGGTGCTTGAGTTGACAGAGTCAGAGGCGATTGCCGATCCAGTCGCAGCAGGTGAGATATTCCGACTGCTGAAAGACGCTGGCGCTGCACTTGCTTTTGATGATTTTGGAGCTGGGTTCTCTTCACTAAGCAATTTGCAAAAATTTGATTTCGATTATCTCAAGATTGACAAATCGTTTGTATCCGAACTTGAAGCTGGCGGAGGGGCGGTGAAGATCGTTCGCGCCATGGCGACTCTTGGCAAAGATCTCGGCCTCAAAGTCATCGCTGAAGGCATTGAAACGAAGCAAACTGCCAAGGCGGCTCGCGATATTGGTTGTGTCTATGGTCAGGGTTATGTCTTTGGTGCGCCTGCAGGGTCAGCGGAATCCTTGCCTGAAGATGACCTAACCGCAGAAATTGAGACGGATGAATCTTCGGCGATATGTGACACAACACAAAACAGCTCTGAAGAAAATCTTAAGGCTGAACAAGCGTCTGATGTTGAAGAAGCGCCGATTGAAGTCGTGGCCAATACTACAGATGAAATGGGCGATGGCCCGGTAGATGCAGAGGAGGAGAAGCCGGTGACACCCACTCCGGTCAATCCGCTTATTGCAGCGATCGAAAACCCACCCGAAGATGTCGAACTCGCTGAAGTCGCGATTATTGCTGATGGGACTACCTTTGGCGATGAAACTGCAATTCAAAACGAACGACACGAAGCTAAGCAGCAAAAGCGACATATTTGGAGCGGCGGAGACGCCCGGTAGTTCCTGTTAGTTTAAGGGTGCATCTTCGCTGCGGATGGTGGACCATTCTGGCGACAGCATCGCGCTGGTAACGCCTAGACACGATAGAGCACGCCTCCATGTCGACTCATTGTCGCCTTCGAAGATAATGGCTTCGTCGCTAGGACAATGCACCCATGCGTTCATTGCGATTTCCTGTTCCAACTGTCCGCCTTCCCAGCCGGAATGGCCAATAGCAAGAATGTAGCGTCTCGGCTTGGGTCGGTTAGGCTTTCTTCCGCCAATATCGATAAGAATATCGCGTGTTGCAGTAACCCCTAGATTAGGTGCGACGTGTAATGTCGTCGGGAGCTCGTAATCAAGTGTGTGCAACACAACGCCGCGATCTGTTTGAATCGGACCGCCAAAAAATGCAGATTCGCTATTAACATCCTCTCGTGGATCGATATCGAGCTGCGTGTAAAGAATGCCCATTTCTATTTTGCCCAGCGGCTTATTGACGACGATGCCCATCGCATGTTCTTCATCATGTGCGCAGATCAGCAGGACAGAACGCTTGAAACGCGGATCAGCCATATTGGGCATAGCGATCAGCAGCTGCCCACCTAGAAAATCTTGGGCTTGAGTCCCATTCTCTTCAGAATTGAAGTGCTTTGTTGCGTTCATACGCCAACGCTAGAGCAATTTGGGCTTAAGGGGAAATCCGGTCGAATACTCGAAAAGAAAGCTTGACGCGTGCCTAACTTTTCCTTGAATGGGTGATTATGACCTTCTCGGTCGAACTGAGAACTTTCAATATAGGAGAAATTCCATGACAATTTCTGTTGGCGACAGGATTCCCAGCGTTTCGGTCATGATGTCGGGCGAGGATGGTCCACAGAAAATGGATAGCGTAGAGGCGCTCGGTCAAGGGCGGGTCGCTCTTTTTTCCGTACCCGGTGCGTTCACACCCACCTGTTCAGCTAAGCATCTTCCGGGTTTTATCGAAAATGCCGACGCATTAAAAGCCAAAGGCATCGACAAAATCGTGTGCATGTCTGTTAACGACGCCTTTGTAATGAAAGCCTGGGGCGATGCACAAAACAGTTCTTCTGAGGTTGAGATGCTCGCGGATGGCAACGCGGATTTTTCGCGCGCAATAGGGCTCACTTTCGACGGTTCCGGTTTTGGTATGGGCGAGCGTGCACAGAGATTTTCTGCGATTATTGAGAATGGTGTTTTGAAAACACTGAATGTCGAAACGCCCGGCGCGTTTGAAGTTTCCAGTGCGGAATATCTGCTGAATCAACTCTAGATTTCGCCCCTTTTTTGCAAAAGAGCAGCGCATGAAAAGTGTTCACCGGTTTTCGCGTTAAACGGCGCGAACACAATGAATCGGAGCAAAATGCATGAATCCTATGTTTGGTAATTTGTTCTATAGCATCGAGCGTTTATTCCGATTCAATGCGTTTATTCCCGCACATCCCCGCGCCAGCGGGGATCGATGTCTTCTTTGTTTTCTGGATTCCCGCTTGCGCGGGAATGTGCGGAGTATGGTTGGCGTCTATGATGCAAATTTACCGCTCGACGCTCTAATTACCTACTTATAATACCGTTCATTCCTTCACGAGCGAGAGCGTCTGCGCGCTCGTTTTCCGGGTGTCCGGCATGTCCTTTTACCCAATGCCAATCAATGTTGCGCGCCGTTGAAACTGCGTCCAAATCTTCCCACAGATCCTGATTCTTAACAGGTTTATTGTTAGCAGTGCGCCAACCGTTCTGTTTCCAGCGTTTCATCCATTGGGTGACGCCATTTTTTACATATTGTGAATCCGTATAGAGACTCACCTGAGCGCCCTCTGGCGCCACAGAGAGAGCTTTAATAGCTGCTGTCAGCTCCATGCGATTGTTCGTGGTGGTCGATTCGCCGCCTTTGATCTCGCTTCGTGTCTCCTCGTTGATGAGCAATGCTCCCCAGCCGCCCGGCCCAGGGTTACCCGAACAAGCGCCATCAGTGTAAATTTTTATCATACTATTATCCGCACAATGAGTGAATGTTGTTTTGCCTATGGAAAAGCAATTTGTCGCGATATTCAAGTGGATCTTTTACATTTACAACTGCGCCCTCTACCGGGTTTAACCAATCATATAGTCGTGTGAGTAAAAACCGTAATGCGGCGCCACGCAAAAGTATGGTTAATGTGTCTGCTTCAATCGTTTCAAACGGCCGCAACGCCTGATAAGCATCGATCATGGCGACTGCTTTTTCTTGTGAGAAAGCGCCATCACTTTCAAAACACCAGGCATTGAGACAAATAGCGAGGTCATAGGTAAAAAAATCTGTGCAGGCAAAATAAAAATCTATCAAACCTGAAATTTCTGTTCCTTCAAATAAGACATTATCCGGGAAGAGGTCGGCATGGATTATGCCGTGCGGCATGTCTGTCGGCCAAAGTGAAGAAAGCGTAGCCAGTTCGTCGTCGATAAGTCTGAATAAACCCGGCGAGCATGTATCTGCTTTCCCCTCGCAATGGTGTGCGATTGTCTTCCAGCCCCTGATGGAAAGATCATTCTCGCGCGTCGGTTCATAGCCACTGACTGCGAGATGCATTCGCGCCAGCATACGCCCAAGGCTTTTGCAGTTGCTTATGTCAGGCGTACTGTATGAAACGCCGGGAAGAAATGAAATCAAAGCTGCCGGGCGTCCGCAAAGTTTTCGCAATGGGTTGCCGTCCAGTCCCGCGACTGGCGCGGCGGCCGGCAGGTTGTGTGTTGAATAATGGCCCATCAAGTCCAGGAAGAAAGGTAAGTCCTCTTCGTTCACTCGCTTTTCGTAAAGCGTGAGAACAAATCGACCATTCTCTGTATCAAGACCGTAATTCGTGTTTTCGACCCCTTCCTCAATGCCTTCATATGCAATCAAAGAACCAACGTCATAGTTCTTGAGGAACATGATCAGATCTTGGTGAGTGACAGGTGTGTAAACGGCCACCGTGACTAGCTCGCAAGTAAGAGAGGGGTTTTAAATACTATATCCTCTTGCGCTGTGGTGACTGTTTCGATTTTGATCTCACGTTCAGCGGCCAACACGCTTAGAAATCGTTCAATCAGAATTTCTGGCGCAGAGGCGCCAGCAGTTACTCCAATGCTTTGCAGGTTCGCGATTGAGTTGAAGTCAAACTCTTCAGCGCACTCTAGAAGCAGAGCGTCACCTGCGCCCGATGCGCGGGCCACCTCCACGAGACGTTGCGAATTTGAGGAAGTTGGTGAACCGATCACAATGACCAAGTCAGATTTTGATGCGATCGCTTTAACTGCGGCCTGTCTATTGGTTGTTGCATAACAAATATCATTTTTGCGGGGGCCGATAATTCCGGGAAAACGCCGTTTCAGTTGAACTATGATTTCTCTGGTGTCATCGACAGAGAGTGTCGTTTGAGTTGCAAAGGCGAGGGCGGCAGGGTCAGCATATTCAGGCAAAGACACATTTTTGGCGTCTGCAACCGTTTCGATTAATGTGACTCTTCCGTCGGGGGCTTGTCCCATCGTACCCGTGACTTCCGGATGGCCGGCATGTCCGATCAGGAAAACGTGCCTGTTGGCCAATTCGTGGCGGCGGATCTCTCCATGAACCTTCAAAACCAGGGGGCAAGTGGCGTCGAGGGCCATCAGGTCTCTTCTGGCTGCTTCATCATGAACGGATCGGGGAGCGCCATGAGCGGAAAAAATCACCGGCCTGCCAATTGGGGCCTGGCTGAGCTCGTCAATGAAGATTGCCCCCATCGCTTTCAACCGGCGAACCACATGGGAGTTGTGGACGATTTCGTGACGCACATAAACGGGAGCACCATGGCGTGCGAGCGTTTCCTCGACTGTGCGAATCGCCCTTTCGACACCCGCGCAAAAGCCGCGCGGCGCGGCTAGAAATACAGTGAGCGCTTGATCCTCGTTTTTTTGAGCCATGCTCAGTTCCTATTCGCCAGGCCCGTTGCGCCCATCGCTCTGACCCGCTACGAGAATAATCAGATGAACAGGGCGTGAGCTGGGCCATGATTAAGCCACGACGCGGCGATTCTGTGTTGATATATAGGGATTTGAGGAAATGAGAAAAGTACTTGCCGGGGCATTGATTATTTCGGCCTGCGCGTTGGCGGGTTGTGGTTCGAGCCGTGAAGCGCGCAAGAGCAATCCCGCACCCTGCCCAAATATCATCGTTCTCTCCGATGCTGCTCGCGCCATTGAGTTTGATGGTGAACAAACGCTAGAAAATGTCGCTTATTCCGCCGAGATCACGAATGTATCTCTTGCCTGTCGTTACTTTACTGACAAACCGATTAATGCGGAAATCAGGGTTGATCTCGCCTTCGGGCGTGGGCCGAAAGGCGAGGCGCGCCAGCATGAGTTTACCTATTTCGTCGCCGTGACGCGCCGTGACTCAGAAGTCATCGCGAAGGAAGAATTTTCCATACCAGTGAAATTCGACGCAAAAAGCGATACGGCCCGTGTGCGAGAAAAAATCGACAAGATCGTGATTCCGCGGGCGAATGCAAAAACTTCCGGCACGAATTTCGAGGTCATCGTAGGCTTGTCGCTGACTCGAGAGCAGGCAGTCTTTAACCGTTCTGGTCAAAGTCTAAAGTTCCCCGATATGAAATGACCCTGATTGAAGAATTATCGGCAATCGTTGGCGCTGCATTCGCCAGCGAAGGGATCGAGAGCACCTATGGGGAGGTTCGCTCATCCGATCGGCCTGACCTTGCCCAATTTCAATGCAATGGAGCGTTAGCGGCCTCGCGGGTTGCTAAGCGCAATCCTCGTGACATTGGCGACGCCGTCGCCAGGCGCTTACATGAGAATGATCTATTCTTGAAGGTGAGCGTAGCTGGCCCTGGTTTCATTAATCTCGATCTAACGGATGCATTTTTGAGTGAGCGTCTCAATTGCCTTGTGGGTGATACTCATCATGGTGGATGGTCGAAACCTGAGGCTGAACGCATTGTCATCGATTATGGCGGTCCGAATGTCGCCAAACCTCTTCATGTTGGACATTTGCGGGCGGCGATTATCGGCGAATGCCTGAAACGATTATTTCGCTTTGTTGGCGATGAAGTTGTCGGTGACGTGCATCTCGGGGATTGGGGTTTGCCCATGGGGCAATTGATAAGCGAGTTGCGGCGGGAACGCCCTGATCTGGTTTATTTTGACGCCAGCTTCGAGGGACCTTATCCGCAAGACTCTGTGGTGACACTTGAAGACCTTGAGCGCCTTTATCCCAAAGCCTCGGCAGCGTGCAAGGCTGACCCGGAGCGAGCGGACGAGGCGCGCCGTGCGACTGCGGAGCTTCAAGAAGGACGTCCCGGCTATCGCGCATTATGGCAAAGGTTCATCGAAGTTTCACGTGTCGCCATTGAACACGAATACGCTGATCTTGGTGTGACATTCGACCTTTGGAAGGGTGAATCGGATGCTGATCCACTGATTCCGGAAATGGCTGACGGCCTGCGCGAAAAAGGTCTTACAGTAAAAAGTGACGGTGCGGAGATCGTGCGCGTGGCGCGTGAGGACGACAAAAAGGAAATTCCACCTCTTATTCTTTTTAAACGCGATGGAAGTGTTCTCTACGGAACGACGGATCTCGCGACTATTGTTGACCGTGTGCGGTCTAATGCGCCCGGTCGTATTCTTTATGTTGTTGACCAACGCCAGGCGCTTCATTTTGAACAAGTCTTCCGCGTCGCCGATATGGCCGGGATATTTTCTGCCGACCGTCTTGAGCACATCGGTTTTGGGACGATGAATGGCAAAGACGGGAAACCATTCAAGACTCGTGAGGGCGGGGCGCTGCGCCTTCGTGACCTCATTGATCTGGTGAATAAGCGCGCCAGAGAGCGATTAGAGGAAAGTGGGCTCGCAAAGGGGTACGGACCGGGCGAAACGGCTGACGTGGCGCATAAAGTCGGGATTGCGGCGCTGAAATTTGCGGACCTCTCTAATCTTCGTACGACTGATTATATCTTTGACCTTGATCGATTCATGGCCTTTGAAGGCAAGACCGGACCCTATCTTCTGTATGCCTGCGTGCGGGCGCGTTCGGTTCTTAAAAAAGCCGAAACCGCGGGGGCTGGTACAGCTGGGCCGATCCGCATCAATCAAAGTGAAGAGCGGGATCTGGCCCTGACCCTTTTAGCCTTCGCGGAGGCGGTTCGCGACGCCTATGAGCGCCGGCAACCTCATATTATCAGCGACCACGCGTTTTCTCTTGCTCAGACCTTTTCAAAATTTTACGCCGCTTGCCGAATCACCGACGAAGCAGACCCTTTGGTGCGGGCGTCACGTCTGACATTCACCGGGACAGTTGCTCGACAGCTGGAAACTGCGCTTTCCCTTCTCGGGATTGATATACCGGTTCGCATGTAGCGTGCGGCTTATATGCCACAGCGGGCCATTTTTTTCTATCTGCTAAAAAAAATTGGCTGATTTTGACTAACTGACGTCGTCGTCGGGCTAGCACAATCCGACTAAAAGATTAACCTGTTACCTTCGTGTAACAACTGGGCCTGGTTGGTTCAGTCATGTGGCGCGCCGGAATTGGAGGGGCGCTGGTCAATATTCAACGCTATGGGGATTTTCGCGATGAAATTAATGAAGACATTGGCGTCCGGCGCTGCAGCCGTCGCTCTGACAACCGCTTTCGCCACCGTAGCGACGCCGGTTCTCGCTCAACAAACCACTTCGGATATTCGAGGCACGGTCACGGATAATGATGGCGCATCGCTGCCTGGTGTGACGGTTACGGTCACCGATACGCGCACGGGCGCTTCGCGGACAACGGTGACGGATGGCAATGGTAGCTTCGCCGCTCGCAACCTGACTGTCGGCGGGCCATACACAGTTTCGACCAGCCTCGACGGCTTTCAGGCCGAGCGCCTCGAGGGCGTGCAGGTCAGCCTCAGCGGTTCAACAGTTCTTGCCATTGATCTCGATGTTGGAGCCGCGTCATCGGATGAAATCATTGTGGTTGCGACACGAACGAATGTGAGTGAACTCGCGATTGGTCCGAGTTCGTCGTTCGGTCTTGAAGAATTGAAAGCCTTACCGTCCATTTCGCGGGACATTCGCGATGTCATCCGGATCGACCCGCGCGTCGTCATCGACGGAACGAACGATGACAATATTTCCTGCATGGGCGGCAATAATCGCTTCAACTCCTTCACAATCGACGGCGTGCGTTCCAACGATGCTTTTGGTCTGAACGCTTCGGGCTTTCCAAGCCGGAACAATCTGCCAATCCCGTTTGACTCTATCCGTGAAACGTCAGTGGAGTTTTCGCCTTTTGACGTGGAATACGGGCAGTTCACGGGCTGTAATATCAACGTCGTGACCCAGTCCGGATCCAACGACTTCCATGGTTCTGGGTTCGCTGTGTACAACAGCTCCGGACTGACGGGTAAGAAGCTTGAGGGTGACGATGTCAGCGGCGATACGTTTAAGGATTACAACTGGGGCATGACGCTCGGCGGACCGGTCATCAAAGACAAGCTTTTCTTCTTTGTCGCATATGAACAAGTCTTAGATGGCGGCGACATCGCCAATGTTGGACCGGAAGACGGCGGATTCGCCAACCCGGTAGGCGGATTGACGACGGCGACTGTCAACCAGATCTCGGACATTCTGGGGAGCACCTACGGCTTAGATACTGGCGGTATCTTGCGGGTCTTTCCGGAAGATTCGAAAAAAATTCTCACCCGTTGGGACTGGCTAATAACCGACGATCATCGCCTCGAGTTCACATATAGTCGTCTGCGCGAGGGGAACGTCGAAACTGACGATCTGGGTTTCGATTCCGACTTCATCTTCGCGAACACGCACGAGCTTGAAGGCACGCGGGCGGAAACTTATTCGGCGCGGCTGTTCTCGCAGTGGACGGATAATTTCTCGACTGAAATCCGGGCGTCGCGCAACGATAACCAGGATCTGCAAGGCCCTGTCGGCGGCGGTGAAGCGCAGGATGCGAACCCGATCCCGATCTTCCGTATCGATTCCCTCGGTGACGGCAGTGCGATTGTACAAAACGGGCCGGGGCAGTTCCGTTCAGCCAATGATCTGCAAACGCAAATTGATCAGGTGAAAGTCAAGGCTGATTACGTCAAGGGCAACCACACGCTCTCTCTTGGCTACGAGCTTGATCAGCTCGACGTATTCAACCTGTTTGTCGTTCAGGCGACGGGGATTTTCGAGTTCGACTCAATCGCCGATCTCCAATCCGGACTGGCGTCGTCGATCACGGGGAATGGTTCGTTCTCCGGCGATATCAACGACGCAGCGGCGAGTTTTTCGCGCTCGATTCATACCGTCTATGCTCAGGATGAGTGGCAAGTAAATGATGCGCTGAACCTGACACTGGGTATTCGCTACGATTTTTTCAATTCGAGCGATGCGCCAAGGGCGAGCAATTTGTTCATGCAGCGTTACGGATTCTCCAATTCAACGGGGTTTGACGATCTCGACGGCGTTATCCTGCCGCGTTTTGCGTTCGCATATGACGCAGGCGATACGATGTTCGGCAACACCCAATTCCGCGGCGGCGCTGGGATCTTTTCCGGCGGCGATCCGACCGTGTGGTTTTCCAACGCATTCTCCAACTTCGGCAGCGGCATCGGTTTTGGCCGGTCTTCCGGGGCCGGATGTACGGGGGCCGATCTTCAGGTGTTGAACGGCGGAAGCTTTACCGGCATTCCGCAATGCATTCTCGATCAGCAACAGACCGAAGCCGGGCTTGGCGGCGGTCGCACCGATGCGATCGATCCAAATTTCGATGTTCCCACCATTATTCGGGGAAGTTTCGGATTCACACATCATACGGATTTCGCCGGCGCCATGGGCGGGTTCTTTGACGACTGGCGCGTTGATATCGACGTCATCCACTCACGCCGGCGCAATGCGCCGGACTTTGTCGATCTGACGCTGACGCCGACCGGTGTGCTGGCGCCGGATGGTCGGCCGTTATTCAATGCGGTCGACCCGCTTTTGCCCGGTTGTACGGCGACGTTCATCGGACCCCGTGACGGCTTTACGGGCGGCGATCTTTCGCAAGGCGGGGCGTGTGACGCCGGCCGCGATGATCAGGATATTCTCCTGACCAATGTCAGAGGCGATAATGGCGGCTCGACAACCTTCTCGGCGATTTTCAACAAAGGCTTTGACTATGTGACGCCTGTCCTCAACAAGCCCGGCAATTTTGACTTCACAGTCGGCTACGCCTTTACGAACGCCAAAGACGTCAACCCGTCGACAAGCTCGACGGCGACGTCAAACTTTGAAGAAGTCGCGGTCGCGATCATCAACCAGCCGGTGCTGGCGCCGAGTCAGTTCTTCAATGACCACAACATCACGATTGCGGCCCGGTTCGGTCAGGAATTCGTTCGCGATTATGAGACGAGTTTCAATTTCTTCTTCGCGGCGCGTTCCGGACGCCGGTTCAGCTTTGCGTTTGATAACAATACGGCGACAACATTGTTTGGCGACTCGGACAATGAAGAGCGCAACCTCTTCTATGTCCCGACGGGCCCCAATGATCCGCTGGTCGACTTCTCCGGCATGAGCGCCGCGGATCAGACGGCGTTGTTTGATTTCCTGGGGACGTCCGGGCTTGATAAGTTTGCGGGGCAAATCTCGCCGCGCAACCAGTTCCGCAATCCCTGGTTTCTCGATCTCGACTTCCGCTTCCAGCAGGAACTGCCTGCGATACGCAAACAGGACCGTGCGATCTTCTTTATCGACATCGAAAATTTGCCGAACATTATCGATAATGGAAAGAACGTGTTCCGCGAACATGACAATGGCGACGTCGCGGAGGCTTTGCCCGTCCTCGACGCCGCATTGAGCGCAGACGGCAGTCAGTTCGTCTTCACCAACTTCAATCCCGGCGGCAGCCGCTTCGATCCGGATGTGGGCATTTTTGCTGA